>DAOUCP010000097.1:0-32092 GCA_034432155.1 Anaerolineae bacterium | reverse complement strand
GGCGACCGCCGCCTACCTGGGGGGGGGCGGGCGGTGAGGAAGCCGGGGCGGTGGGCTGAGCCCGGCCGGCTGGCGAGAGAGGTTGCCCGCCCTCGCGGGCGACCGGCGGGAGAGTCCGCCCGCACCCGGAGGGCGAGCGATGGTCGGGCCATCCCGGGCCGTGGATGAGGCGCTGGCTCAGCGGCAGATGACCTGGCCGGCAATCCGGCGATAGATGGCTTCGAGATCCGACGGCTGCGGTGCGAAGTAGGCGTGGCTCGGTTCGCTGGCGATCGCAGTCAGCAGCTCCCCATCGGCGTCGCCGCCCAGCCCGATGGTGAAGACCTCGATGTCCGCCTCACGTGCCTGTTGCCCGACCTGGAAGGCTCGCGGCCGCTCTTCGACCTGAATGCCGTCGCTGAGCAGGACAATCACGGGGCGATTGGCAGCCGATCGCTCTGGGTCCCGGAGCACCGCCAGGGCCGTCTCAAGGCCGCGGTCGATGCGGGTGCCAGATCCGGAGGCTATGCCCTCCAGCGCTTGCACCAAGGCCTGTCGGTCTGACGTCAGGGCTTGACGCAGGGTGGCTGTCTGGTCGTAGGTCACGAGCGCCGCTCGGTCAGCAGGCACGTTGAGGAGGTCGAGGAAGATGCGAGCGGCGGCGATCGCTTGGTTGAGCTTCTGGCCCTTCATGCTGTGGGAGCTGTCGAGGACCAAGACGACGTCAGCGTGTCGCACCTGGGTCCAACAGTGGCTCCGATACGTCAATGGCAGCAAGATGGCATGCATCGCCGGAGCCCGAACCTCGACGGTCGCTGGCTCGATGAGCACCTCACGGCGTATGCCGTCACCGTCAAGGTAGCTGACCCGCAGGGCCTGACTGGGCTGGAGGCGGCCGACGCGGTCGATCTGGAGCTGATAGCGGATGACGGTCGGCGTGCTGCCGAGTGTGCTGCGGCGCCAGCGGAGCTGACGGTCGCCCTGGGGCTCATCCGGCAGACCGCTGTCGGCGACATACGTGACGTCATCCGCCAGCTGATCGGTAATCTGCACGTCCGCCACCGCAAAGGTTAGGATGATGGTTGCGATGTCGTGGTATATGGCCGCCAGTTGGGCACCGGTGGGCGCAACGTAGAGGTAGCGGTCGGCGCTGGCCACGGTGCGCAAGGCTTCGCGGGCGGCGTCGCTTCCCAGGGCTACGACCAAGAGGATGATGCCGTGGCTGTGCGCCTGTTGAGCAGCCGCCTGCATGGCTCCGGGGTCATCGAGGCCGTCGGTGAGCAGCACCAACACCATGGCGGCGTCGGGGCGGCCGGAATGGCCCAACTCGGCGTCGGCCAGTTGGATGGCCTGGGCGATGTAGGTGCCGCCCGAGGCGGAACCCATGTCGTCGAGCGCGCTCAGCACCCGCTCGCGGCGCGTCGTCAGCGGCTGCACGATGTAGGCCGTCTCGTTGAAGGCCAAGATGCCCACGCGGTCACGCTCGAAGTCTACGCGGTCCACGAACTGGCGGACCGCCTCGCGGGCGGCTGCGGCCTTGCCGTCTTGGTTCATGGAGCCCGAATGGTCCAAGGCCAACAGGATGTCCGCCTTGCCCGGCAGCTCGACCGGACAAGAGGCGGATAGCCACAACGTCATCTGCACGGGCTGACGCAGCTCCACCTGGAGCGGCTCGGCGCGCTGCTCGCCGTCGATGGTGCACTGGCGCGGGGCGGGCGGCACCTGGGCACCGGGCCGTTGGGCGCGCCCGGCCGAAGGGATACCCAGCAGCATGACCAACGCTGCGAGCAGGCAGGTGGCCAAAATGCGGCGAGGCGGGGATGGGCGGAACATCGTGGCGCTGCCTCCTTCGTTGCTCACCGCTCGAAAACGGCCGACAGGCGGCATGTGATATGGCCAGTTCCGGCCACCGGTTGATGGGGCGCCAGCATTGGCGGTAGCCGAGGGTTGGCTGGCACGTCGGACAGCCGTCTAAGGTGCATCGGCCCGGAATGCCGGCGTCCGATGCCGGCGCCGGTTGACTCGTCCGGTAGCGATGACTATGATGCCTGCCTGGCCGGGCCTTTGTGGCGCGGGCACCGCCCCAGAAGGACTCTGATTTGGCCAGGACGTGGCGGCCCAACGAGTGGTCGCGCCCAACCCTCGAGGCGGTAGCCAGCCTTCGCCTCCTCCTCTTGCTCTTGGCCGCGGGGATCGCGGTTCGCTGGGCATACCTGGAACGGACCGTTCGCCAACAGGAGGGGTTACTCGCCCGCCAGCGAGTGGAGTTGGCACTGCTCAACAGTCGGCGCAACGAACTAGAGCGGACCATTGCCCACCAGCACGCCGAGTTGCGTCAAGCGGAAAGCGAGCAGGAGACGCTGGGTCTGGAGTTGGAAGCCATCGAGATGCAGCTGGACGGCGTGGATGCCCTCAGCCGCCGCCTGCGCGAGGAGATGGGCTTGCCCGCCAGCCCAGGCACCTGGTCGGGACTGCCGGACGGAACGGCAGGCACCGGTAGCCGGCGTGAGGCAGCGACGGTGGATGCCGATCGCCTGGCGCTCCTCCGCATGCGACTGTCGGCAGGCCTTGCCGAGTTGTATGCGCTCCAGGCAAACGTGGAGGCGCGCAAGGCGGCTTCCGCAGGCCTAGCAGAGCGGCGCACCGAGGTGGCCCGGGAACCGGCGAACTGGCCAGCGCGCGGCGACGTGACGTCTTCCTTTGGCTGGCGTATCTTTCGGGGCGTGCCGAACTTCCATACCGGCATTGACATCGCCCTGGCCTATGGCACGCCTGTTCAGGCGACAGCGGATGGTGTCGTTCTGGGCAGCGGCTGGCAGCCGGGGTACGGCTGGTGTGTGCTGTTGCAGCACGACAACGGCTACAACACGCTCTACGCTCACCTCTCGGCGCTGTCGGTCGCGAGCGGCAAGGCGGTCAGGCAGGGCGAGGTGGTGGGCCTCTCGGGCAGTTCCGGTACCTCGACGGGCCCGCATTTGCACTATGAGGTTTGGCAGAATGGGCAACTGCTGGACCCTCGGCCGTCGATGGACGGAGCGGCGGACCGCTGAAAGGAGAGCAATGGGACTCATGTCATTCTTCGGTAGGGAGGCACGCCGATCGCAACACGAGGTGTTGGAGAGTGTTGTCGGCCCTTCCGCCAGTGTGACCGGTCACTTGCGCAGCGACGGCGGTGTGCGCGTCGACGGCATCTTCGAGGGTGTCATCGAGGTGGCCGGCAACGTGGTGATCGGCGATGGCGCGAAAGTCGTCGCCAACATCACAGCCCGCAACGTCACAGTGGGTGGCGCGCTGAAGGGGAACGTCGATGCCACTGGCCGACTGGAGATCCTGAGCCACGGGCAGGTGTTGGGCGACATCATGGTGGGACAAGTCATGATCGACGAGGGTGGCGTGTTCCAGGGCAATAGCCGGATCCGCGGTATGGACCAGCGGGCGTTGCAGGCGCCGACGGACGACGTGGCCGGTAGCGATGTGGTCATCGAGCCGCTGGCTGGGACGGCCAGGCACGACGGACCAACCGGCAGTGCAGCGGGGCCGGCTGTTGCCGGCGCCTCGAGTGCGGCTTCGGAACCTGGGCCGGCGGTGACGGTCGAGGGCTCCTCCCGCCCCGCCTCCGACGAGGCCGAGGAGGAAGTCTACGAGCTGGCCGAGGACATCGAACCGATCATCCCGGAGGTGGCTAGCGACGATGCGCCGCCGGCACCGCCACCGACCTCCTCACGGCGCCGTGCGCAGCCCTCGGGCCGGCGAAGGTAGGGGGACGGGCAGCCGGGCCTGACTGCGACGATGGCCGGCAGATGCGTCAGCGGGAGCGAACCGTGGAGTACAGCCGAGATCGTGCCTATGCACTGATGTGTGACTACACGCGGAGCGAGAACCTGCGGCGTCACATGCTGGCCGTGGAGGCGGCAATGCGTGCCTACGCCCGCCGGTTCGGCGAGGACGAGGAGCAGTGGGCCATCGTTGGCCTGCTGCACGATTTCGACTACGAGATGACGAAGGCCGCGCCGGCCCACCCGATCGAGGGCGAGAAGATCCTGGCGGCGCAGGGTTGGCCAGCCGAAATCCGGCGCGCGGTGCTGTCGCATGCGGAGTATACCGGGGTGACCCGGCAGACGCGCATGGAGAAGGCGCTCCACGCCTGCGATGACATCACGGGCTTCGTCGTGGCGGTGGCCTTGGTGCGCCCCGACAAGAATCTGGGCGCAGTGAAGGTTTCCTCGCTGCGCAAGAAGTGGAAGGACCGCGCCTTTGCTGGCGGGGTGGACCGAGAGGAAGTCGAGCGTGCGGCGGCAGAGCTGGGGATGTCGCTCGAAGAGCATTTCGCAGTAGTGCTGGAAGCCATGCAAGGCATTGCCGGCGAACTCGGTCTTGCTGGGGCCGCCGGACCGGTCTAACCTGCCTGCCACCGTGCATGGCGCGCCACAAGGGCGCTTCATCGTCGGGATGCGCCGCCAAACCGGCGTGTGGCGCGTCCCTGGCGCGACGGCGTCCACGGCCTGTACCACCATCGCCGTGGGATGTCACGGGAGGGACGAGAGGCATGAGCGGTGCGATGCGTTCTGCTCTCGCGGTGGTTAGCGGCATGTTGGTCCTCGGCGCTCTGGCCGCGCGCGTCGGTGACACGCGGGCACTCGGCTCTGCATTGGGACCCGTCCGCGCTCAGGCGGAGGCCAGGGGGCAGATAGCCATCGACGCCTCCCAGGCACCGACGCTAACGGTGTCCGTGCACCTGCCGCGGGTATTGCACACCTTTGGCGGCGCCTTCCCTCGTCCGGAGCCGGCTACGGCTACACCAAGGGGCCCGGCGACGGCAGCCACGAACACGCCGACGGTGAGCCGGACGCCGCTTCCCCGACCCACGCGCACACCCACGGCGACGCCGGAGTCGATCGACTATCCGAGGGGCAGCGGCACCATCATCCTGCAAATGGGTTGGACGTATGGCGACACCATTGGCAACGTCTGGCAGGAGATGGAAGGCACTCCCTGGCTGACGTTATACGGCGACGGGCGGCTGATCGCGGGACCGAAATTGCTCGACCGCATGCAACTGCTGTACGAGACGCGGCTGAGCGAGCGCGACGTGGCCCGCTGGATGGATCAGCTCGCCTATCGGGTGACGTTCTTCAGCATGAACTCCACCTACGCTCACCCCGCCCAGATGAACCTCACCCTGCACGTGTACGGCCGGATCACCGCCGGCTCCTGGCGTGTGAGCCTGCGTAGCTGGGAGGAGTGGGCACGAGGCCCGGCACCTGACATTCCCGGTGCTGGAGATGCGATGCGGCTGGTGAATTATGTGAAGGAGCGCGAATCCGAGCTGGCGACGATCCTAAGCGAGCCATACCAGGCGGAGAAGGCGACCATCCTGGCCCAAGAGTCCCAGCCGCCGTTCGTGCCCGATCCGCCTCAGTGGCCGCTGGCCAACATCGACGTGGCGGCCATCGCCGACCAGGCACCGCGTGGCCGGGTTGGCCATCGCTTCGTGGGCGCCGACCTCGCGGCCCAGGCCATGGCGGCCGTGGTGCCGGTGGCTGACCAGTACTTCCCCTTCGAATACCGGGTGGCCGAGTTCCTTGTCGGCAGTCGAACCATCGCCGTGGGGGTGCGTCAGGAGGTGCTCGGCGGGTCTGAGTTCCTGCCACCCAGCGTGCGGGAGGCCTGGTACCGGCGGGATAGGGATTCGGGCGATCCGCTGCTCCTGGAACTGGGGGGCATCGCCCGACCGCAAGCCGTGGTGCGCAGCGCCATGCCGAGGCGCAGCGGCGCGGCAAGCGCACCCCGCGCGCCGGCGGCCGTCCGGAACTAGCTCGGCCCAGTTGGGCCGAGCGTGGCCTTCGACGTGATCGCTCGTCGGAGGCCTCGCGCCGCCGAACGTCCCCCGCCCGCGCCGGGCAACCTTTGTTCCAGTGGGACATCAACGGCTGCCGTGAAGCGTCTTCTGCCCGCGCCGGGCAGCCGCCACGGTGGCCAGGCCTCTATAATTGGCTGGCCGCTCGGCGCCAACCGTCGATGGCGCGATCACCGGCGAGGACTCCTGCCATGCTGAGAACACTCGTTTCCAAGGTAGTCGGCAATCCCGAAGAGCGGATCGCCAAACGGTATGCGCCGCTCGTGCAACGGATCGGCGGTCTTGAGCCCCAGTTCGAGCGCCTGTCGGATGCCGAGCTGCGGGGCAAGACGGACGAGTTTCGACGGCGCCTGAAGGCGGGCGAGACGCTGGACGATCTCCTGCCGGAAGCGTTTGCTGCGGTGCGGGAGGCAGCCAAGCGGACGATCGGCATGCGCCATTTCGACGTCCAGTTGATCGGCGGCATCGTGCTGCATCAGGGCTTGGTGGCGGAGATGAAGACCGGCGAGGGCAAGACGCTGGTCGCTACTCTGCCGCTCTATCTGAATGCCCTGACCGGTCGGGCGGTGCACCTGGTGACGCCCAATGACTACCTGTCCAAAGTCGGTGTCCAGTGGATGGGCCCGGTGTACCACGCGTTGGGTGTGACGTGCGGTGTGATCCAAAGCATCGGCGTCGATCCCAGTATGGCCTCCTTCCGATACGATCCGGATTTCCAAGCGCAGGACGACCGCTATCAGCACTTGCGGCCGGTGGATCGGCGGGAGGCATATGCCGCTGACGTCCTGTACGGAACGAACAACGAGTTCGGATTCGACTACCTGCGGGACAACATGGTCTGGGATCTCTCGCAGCGGGTCCAGAGGGAGCTGTACTACGCCATCGTCGACGAGGTGGACAACATCCTGATTGACGAGGCGCGGACTCCGCTCATCATCTCCGGCCCGGCCGAGGAGGCGACCGATTGGTACCGGCGCTTCGCTGAGCTGGTGCGGCGGTTGCACGTGGATGAGGACTACACCGTCGACCACAAAATGCGCATCGTCACGCCCACCGAGCAAGGCATCGAGAAGATCGAGCATGCGTTGGGAATCGACAACCTATACAGCCCAGAGCACTACGAGCTAACGCCGTACTTTGAGAATGCCTTGAAGGCGGAAGTGTTGTTCCGACGCGATCACGAGTACATCGTCAAGGACGGCGAGGTCATCATCGTTGACGAGTTCACGGGGCGGCTCATGCCGGGACGCCGGTTCTCCGAAGGGCTGCACCAGGCGATCGAGGCCAAGGAGGGGGTGCACGTTCAGCGGGAATCGCTTACGTTGGCCACCATCACCTTCCAAAACTACTTCCGCATGTATGAGAAGCTGGCTGGCATGACCGGGACGGCAGCCACCGAAGCGGAAGAGCTGCGGAAGATCTACAACCTGGATGTGGCCGTCATTCCCACCCACCGGCCAGTCATCCGCATCGACCACCCCGATCTGGTTTACAAAACGCGCGAGGCAAAGTGGACGGCCGTGATCCAGGAGATCGTGGGTCGACATCGGGCGGGGCAGCCGGTGCTGGTGGGCACCGTGGCGGTGGAGACGAGTGAGATGCTGTCCCGCCGGCTGCAGCGGGAAGGCATTCCCCACGAGGTCCTGAATGCCAAGAACCACGAACGGGAGGCTGAGATCATCGCCCAGGCCGGTCGTCCTGGGACCGTGACCATTGCCACCAACATGGCCGGCCGCGGCGTGGACATCTTGCTGGGCGGCAATCCGGAGGGCATTGCCCGTGCCGAACTGCGAAAGAGCGGCTTCGACCTGACGACGCTCTCGACCCTCGAATGGGATGATGCCGTCACCATGCTGCGGAACGGTCAGGATCCTCAGGCGGCCTACCCGACTCCCTGGGCGGCGGCGCTGGCCAGGGCTTGGGAGCAGTGCCGTCGAGAGCGAGAAACGGTCCTCGCCGCTGGTGGGCTGTTCGTGTTGGGCACGGAGCGGCACGAGGCGCGTCGCATCGACAATCAGTTGCGGGGTCGGTCGGGTCGCCAAGGCGACCCGGGCGAGAGCCGTTTCTACGTTGCTCTGGAAGACGATCTGATGCTGCGCTTTGGCGGTGAGCGCGTCAAGAGCGTCATGAACACGCTTGGCGTGGAAGATGACGTGCCCATTGAGAGTGGTTTGGTGAGCAAGCAGATCGAGGCCGCCCAGGTGAAGGTCGAGGGGTACAACTTCGATCTTCGCAAGCATTTGTTGGAGTACGACGAAGTCATCAACCGCCAGCGCAAGGTCATCTACGAGATGCGCACCGAAGTCCTCCGCCGGGAGGACTTGCGGCCCATCATCTGGGAGCGGCTGGAGCGCATGGTGGGCGATCTCGTATCCACGTACGCCGCCGGCGACGAGCACGCAGAGTGGGATGTGACTGGCCTGGCGACGGCGATCAAGGGCCTCCTGCCGATTCCCGAGACGGAGGATGTGGAGCGCTGGCGCACCCTTGGCCCTGGCGAGCTGCAGGACCACCTGCTCGAGCTGGCCAGCGAAGCCTACGAGGCCAAGACAGTGCGGCTGGGCGCCGAGCGGATGGCCCAGCTCGAGCGACTCGTCATGCTGCGCGCCATTGACAATTGGTGGGTGCAGCATTTGACGGCCCTCGAGGAGCTGCGCACCGGCATCTGGGTGGTGAGTTTCGGCCAGCAGGATCCCCTGGTGACCTTCAAGCGCGAAGGCTACGCGATGTTCCAGAGCCTGCTCGCGAACATCGCCGAAGACACCGTGCGAGGCGTGTTCTTCGCGGAACCGGTGAGCGAGGAGGATCGTTCGAGCCGGCTGCTAGCGCGCGCCCGTGCTGGACGCGGCCGGATGATGGGCGATGCGCAGGCGGGTGCGGCACGGCCAGTGCCGGTGCGGGTGGGCGCGAAGCTGGGGCGCAACGACCCTTGCCACTGTGGCAGCGGCAAGAAGTACAAGCATTGCCACTACCGGATCGACCAGCAGCGCGACAGCAGCGAGCCTCACCCCGTTTCGACCGCTAGCCCGAAGGCGGGCCGGAAAGGGTCTCGGCGACGGTAGGTCGTCGCTGCGCGGCGCGGTCGCCGGCGACGAATGCGGCTCGCGGCGGTGCTGGCCTGCGGCCTGAATCAGAGCGGCGGCTCAAGGCCTGGACGTGAGCGGGGCGCTGGCCTAGGGCCGGAACCCAGGCGCCGGCGCTGGCCAAGCTAGGGCGTGGCTTCGGCCGTCGGCGTGCGCAAGGCTGGTGGAACGTAGCCCTCGGGGATGGCCGTGGGCACGTCGGTCGGCGGCAAGGGATAGCCGCGATCCAGGTCCTCGGCAGTGGCACCCTGGGCCGGCGCCGTCCCGCCACTGGGTCCGGCGGTGGGCTGCGAGCACGCGGCGATAACGATCAGGCTGGCAAGAACCACGAGCAGCACGATTGTCCAGAGCATCCAGCTTCGGTTCCTCATCGGTGCACGTACCTCCCATTTCCAGCTTGGCCGAGACGCGTTAGCCCGGGGCGCTGTGACGTCTCCGCCCCCGATGGCCCCCAGGATCGGCACCGCGGGCGAGATCCGTGCCCAGGTGCTCTCCGGTGCGGCTGGCTAGGATAGCCCGGCTGACCGATCGCTGGCAACTTGCGGACGAAACGCCGTCGCTTAGGCCATGGGGGTTGACTTTGGCGGCGCGGACTGCCATAATGAGGGCCGACGGATGCGGCATGACCTCCGGAGTCATCATTCGCACCATCATCCGGATTCATCCGCCATCATAAGAAGAAGGAGGTGGTGCCGCATGAGTCATGGCAGAACGAGCGGCACCACCGGGCGGTAGCAGGACAGGTTCCGACCCGGTTGGTGCCAACGCAGGGCAGGGGCTCTCTAGGAGCCCCTGTTTTTCGTTCTGCTGGGCCAACGGTATGATCGACGACTCCTGGCGGCCCGGTGGGAGGTCGCTGGGCGCGCTTGCCTCGCCCGGGGCAGGGCCTCGGCGTGCCGATTGGGAACGGAGCCTAAGACATGATGCGGACGCACAGCTGCGGGGAGCTTCGGAAGAGCGATGTCGGCAAGCGGGTGACGCTGGCTGGTTGGGTGCACCGGCGCCGCGATTACGGCAGTCTGGTGTTTCTCAACCTGAGGGATCGGCAGGGCATTACCCAAGTGGTGTTCGATCTCGGGGCCAGTGCTGCCGCCCTGGGGGGCGTCCACGAGGTTGGCCTGGAATGGGTGCTCCGGGTCAGCGGCACAGTTCGGCCGCGACCCGAGGGGCAGGCCAACCCGGCCATGGCGACCGGCGAGATCGAGGTGTTGGCCGAGGACTGGCAGGTTCTCAACGAGGCACGACCGACACCCTTCGAGATCGCCCGCGAGCTTGAGGTCGATGAGGCCCTGCGGCTGCGGTACCGCTACCTGGATCTACGACGGGAGCGGATGCAGCGCAATATTCGGTTGCGTCACCAGGTCACCACGTTCGTGCGCGAATACCTCAACGCGCGGGGTTTTCTGGAGATCGAGACGCCGATTCTCATCAAGAGTACACCGGAGGGCGCACGCGACTTCGTGGTTCCCAGCCGGATGCAGCCGGGCCGCTTCTACGCCCTGCCGCAGAGCCCGCAACAGATCAAACAGCTGCTCATGATCGCCGGCTTCGATCGGTACTATCAGATTGCCCGCTGCTTCCGGGACGAGGACCAACGCGCCGACCGTCAGCTGGAGTTCACGCAGCTCGACCTGGAAATGGCGTTCGTCAGCGAAGAGGACGTCATGGCGCTGAATGAGGAGCTGTTGATCGACTTGGTTCAGGCAGTGACGCCTCACTATCGGCTGCGCCAAGTGCCGTTCCCGCGGCTGAGCTACGCTGAGGCCATGGCTCGCTATGGCACAGATCGACCCGATCTGCGGTTCGGTCTGGAGCTGGTGGATGTCAGCGCGGCGCTGGCCCAGAGCAGTTTCGGCGTCTTCCGCGCCGCCCTCGAGGCCGACGGGCAGGTGAAGGCGATCGCGGTGCCGCGGCTGTTCCGGCGTGGCGAGACGGATGCGCTGGAGCAAGTGGTGCGGCGTTGTGGGGCAGCCGGGCTCATCTGGCTTGCGTTCGACGGCGAGGTGCGCGGGCCTTCGGCTCGGCACCTGACGGCCGAAGAGATCGCCGCGTTGCGCGATCTTACCCAGGCTGATGACGGCTGGACGGTGTTCCTGGTCGCTGGCGGCGCCAAGACGGTCGCCGCCAGCCTGGGCGAGCTACGCCTGGAGCTGGGTCGGCGCCTTGGTCTTCTGCCAGACGACGAGCTGGCATTCGTCTGGATTGTCGAGCCGCCGCTTTTCGAGTGGAATGCCGACGAGGGGCGCTGGGACTCGGTGCATCACCCGTTCACCGCGCCGCGGCCCGAGGATGTGGCCAGCCTCGAGATGGACCCAGGTGCCGTCCGGGCACGCGCCTACGACATCGTGTGCAACGGCAATGAGCTTGGCGGTGGCTCTATCCGCATTCACGAGCGGCCGGTGCAGGCCCGCGTGTTCGGTCTCCTGGGGCTCACGCCCGAACAGGCGCAGGAGCAATTCGGTCACCTGCTCGAGGCATTCGAGTACGGAGCGCCGCCGCATGGGGGCATTGCCTGGGGCTTCGACCGGACGGTGATGGTGCTGGCCGGGGAGCGGAGCATTCGCGATGTCATCGCCTTCCCCAAGACCCTCGCTGGCGTCGATCCTATGACGGGGTCACCGGCACCCATTCCGGACGAGAACTTGGCGGCCCTGGGTCTTGCGCTGCGACAGCCGCCGGCTGGCTGAGCCGGCTGTGGCGGCGCGCGGTCACGACTGGGCCGGCTTGCGGGCCACGAGCAACCAGCCGCAGCCCGCAGTGCCAGCGGGGAGCCGTGACTCGAGGCCAAAGAGCCACTCCAGGCCGCTCGCCAGGCGGCTACGGGCCAACCGGCCGGCCAGCCGGCCCACGAAGGATGGCTGTCGGGCCATCAAGGCAGGCCTCTGCACAAGCCGCTCATAAAGGCGGCCGAGGGGAAAGCCCCAACCACGGAGGGTCTCGACCTCCAGGCCATTCGCAGCTGCAAGATCCCAGAGCTGCTGGCGATCGTAGCGGCGAAGGTGGCCAGCGTAGCGGTCGAAGGTGCCGCAGCGGTGCGCGCCGGCTGGGACGGTGGCTACGAGGCGGCCGCCGGGCCTGAGAATCCGCGCCACTTCGCGGACAAAGGCTCCGTCATTCGCAATGTGCTCCAGGACCTCTCCGGCGACGGCCAGCGACAGGCAATTGTCCGGCAGGGGCATGGCTGTGCCGTCGGCCGCGAAGATCGCCAGGCGACCCTCCAGGCGGCAGGCGTGTGCCGCACGTTGCTGGTGGCGCAGCCGGCGTAGGTCGATGTCCATGGCCAGGATCTGGTGACCCCGGGCAGCCAACTCGCCAGCCAGCGCGCCGTAGCCGCAGCCGATATCCAGTACCGGCCCGCCTTGGGCGAGGCGCAGGACCCAGCGGGCGAGCCAGCGAACCCGCCAGCGATGACGAGGTCCGCTAAAGGGCACCGGCCACCGCAGGCCGCCCTCGAGGCCATCTCGCCAGGGCATGGCGCGTTGCCAAGGGCGCCGAAGGGCTGGCGCAGACCGGATCATCGCTCACCGCGTGCCGGCCGCTGGGCCGACGTCGGCGCGCTCGGCTCGGTCGCGCCCAGGGTCGACAGCGGCTCGCTCCGCTCGGCCAGGCCAATGGTCGGCGTCGGCGCACCCACCGCCAGGCGAGCCAGGGAGCGACGGTCCATCGCCTGGCGGGGCTGCCGAGTCCGACGGGCGGTCGAGGAGAGTCGCCAATCGATTACGAAGCGCCAGGCCGAGGATCGGTGGCGCGAAGCGGCGGTCGTAGGCCATCTGGCCCTGCGAGGCCAGTGCCTGTCGAAGGTCAGCGCAATCGGCCAGCAAGCGCAAAGCCGCCGCCAGTGCCTCGGGGTCGGCAGGCGGCACTACCCAGACCTCCGCGCCGACGGCTAGGAGCTCCCGAACGGCTGGCGTGTCAGCTGTGACCACGGCCCGACCGGAGGCCAGACTGGCGTAAACCTTTTGCGGCACCACGCGCCCCGCTTTGGCCTGGCGACCGAAGATGCCCAGGCAGACGTCGGCCGAGCGAATGTGCTGGCGGCACAGCTCCTCCGCCGTAAGCCACTCCGCGCGGAACCGGAGGTGCGCGAGGCCCAGGCTGGCTGCCAGGGAGCGTGAGGCTTCCAGTGTCTGGCCGGTGCCCACCAGTTCGAACTCGATGTCGGGACGATCGGCTAGCCGGCTGGCGGCCGCGAGGATGGTGTCAAGGCCGTGGAGCGGGATGTACTGGCCAAAGTACAGGACTCGCACGCGGGTATCCGACCGTTCCGCGCGCGGCGCCGCCAGGCGGCGGAAGGTTGCCGGTGCGCTGGCGGGCACTACCCACCAGAGGTGTCTCGCGGTGTCCGTCTGGGCTGCCAAGGCGTCGCGGTGGACCGCCGTGTCGGCCAGACGCACGTCGGGCAGTCGGAAGAGCTGCCGCTCCAGCGCTCGGAGAGCTTGCAGGCGCAGCGAGTTGGCAGGCAGCAGGTTGCGGTCCAGGGCCGTCTCGACGATGGACACCAAGGGGTCGAAGACCAGGCGCGCGTGACGGCGGCGGGACAGGAGCCGAGCCAGGGGCACGTCGAGGTGTCCGGTGGCGCCCACGATCATCGCGTCGTAGGGCGCCAGGCGGCGATGGGCTTGCCACAAGCGCCACCAGGCAGCGAGCAGGCGGCAGCAGGCCACCCCGAGTGTTTGCGGCCGGCCGACGGCAGCTACCTTGTGGGCCGTGTCCCGCCACAATGGTACCCAGCACTCGGCGACCAGTGTCCCGGTGGCGCGCAAGCCATCGGCCAGGACAGCGTTGCGTCCCACGCCCCGGTCGTAGGTACCGAAGTAGAGCACGGACAGGGGCCGCTCGTTGAGGCGGCGGGCGCTAGTTGGTGCGGACGGGTGCGGCTTGCTGAGATGGGGAGCGCTGGTTGGCGCGGACAGGCGCGGTTGGCTGAGGTGGAGAGCGCTCGTTGGCACCGACCGCGGACCAGGAGCCAAGCTCACAGCCGGGTACGACGCACAATGAGGTCGGCCAGCAGACCGACGACGGCGATCTGGACGCCGGTGAGCAGCACGGCCAGGGTCGTCGCTGGCATGGAGGGAATGCGGCCGGCCAGCAGTCGATCGCCGAAGCGCCAGAGCATGTCGTACAGGACGTACTTGCCCAGTCCGAGGGCGATGAGGGCGAGAGCCAGTGGCAGGAAGATCTTCAAGGGATCAAAGTACATGACGCTCCGCACGACCATCGAGAGGTAGTTGTACGTATCGCGCACCGGGTGGAAGGTCGAACGGCCGACGCGGGGATAGTACTCGATGGGCAACCAGTCTACGCGGTAGCCACCGTTCAGGAAGGCAATGGTGATGGTGCTCACCCAGGAGTGCGTGCTGGGCATGAGGGGCAAGTAGCGCAACGTGAGATCGCGCCTCTGGACGCGCAATCCCGAGTTCAGATCCGGGATTCGGGTTCCGGTGAGAAACTCGGCGAGCCGGCGCAGTGCCCACTTGGCAGGTGTGCGGAGCCAGCGCAGGGTGCCGGCTTCGACGCGCCGGGCGCCAATCACCATGTCGGCACCGCCGTCGATGAGACGTAGCATCTCCGGCAGCCGATCAACGGGGTAGGTTCGATCGGCGTCGGTGAAGGCGATCACCCGGCCTCGCGCGGCACGCACGCCGGTCGTCCGCGCGGCGCCGTTGCCGCGGTTGTGCGGATGCTGGATCAGCCTTGCCCACGGCCGGAGCGCCACACGGGCCGCGGTTCCGTCGCGCGAGCCGTCGTCCACGACGATGACCTCGTAGGACCGGCCACTTGTCTCCAAGGCTTGGCGAACGGCATCCAGCTCGTCACCGATGGCCAGCTCCTCATTGTATGCCGGGATGACCACCGAGACGTCGAGCTCGGGTGCGTTCGTCAGGTCCTGGTTCGCAGGTCGCTGGCGCCAGTCGGCATCCATGCGCCGTACTCTATCGAACGCCGGGCGAGGGGTCAAACCGGCATTTGGCGCACGGGCGATGGAGCGCTATGGTTAAGGTTTGCACTCGCAAACTCGCCTGGCGGCGACCGACCCGCCGTGCGACGATAAGGAGGCAGCCTCGTGTTCTACCGGTGGCCGGACATTCCCGAGAACGGGCTTACGCGTGAGCGGGCGGAGATTGCAGCGGCGATCGCAGCCGGGCTGCCCAAGGCGGAGATTGTCGACCATGATCGGCGCTTCGTGCGTTTCCGCATTCCAGGGCACGATCGGGTCTTCGAGGGCGACGTGACCCAAGCGGGAGTGACGGTCTACTTGGGTGGCTTCGACTGGGTCACCTATCCATCTCCCAATCATATCCTGCAGTACTTCCCACAGTACTTGCCACTGCCCCAGCAGGTCTTCCGCGACGAGCCGTCGTCGTAAGATCCGCGTACTCGCGGCGGTTGGCGCGTTTGCCCGGCTCGTCAGCGACGGGAAGGAATAGCCGAGCCGACGCGGGAACAACGAAAAGGGGCGACCGAGAAGGCCGCCCCTTCGTCCTTTGCCTCGCGGAAGGAACGCCGACTACTTGGACTCAACCGTCACTCGGACCGGAATGGCCCGCGGCTTCATCTCCTCGCGCTTCGGCGCCGTGATCGTTAGGATGCCATCCCGGTACTCGGCCTGCACCTTCTCGACATCCAGGCCACCCGGCAACTGTACCGACCGCATGAAGCTCCCGTAGCGACGCTCGCGGATGAGGTAGTCCTCGTCCTTGACGTCGCTATCGGGATGCATCTCGCCTTGCACCGTGAGGGTGTTGCCCTCGATGTTGACCGTCACGTCGTCGGGCTTGACTCCCGGGAGCGCCAAACGAATCACAAAGGCCTCCGGAGTCTGATACACGTCCATCGGCGCGCAGCGTTCACCCTCGAAAAGCCGGCCATAAATGCCAGGACGCGGCATGAGACTCCATACCCGATCGAGGTAGTCCTCCATGCGCCGAAGTTCCACTGTGGGGTCCCATCGCCTGATTGACATGTCACTACACTCCTTTCATCAAATAATCATCTCAACGTTCACGAAGGCAGCTCGGGCGGCTTGACGCATCGCCCTCTCGCGCGCATACATTCTACCACGTTTCTCGGTTGCTGGCAAGTCTGGCGCCGCTGGGACAGGATGTCGCGGCTGGCGAGAGGGATGACCTGGCATGCCCCGGCGACGGGCTCGCCCGTCGAGGGTCCAGAGAGTGTGATAACCGAACCATCCCGCCGGTCGAGAGCCCAGGGGGTGTGATGAGCGAAACGTCCTCGCCCGAGGTGTTGATCGCGCGTGAGGCGATCGCGCGACGCGTGGATGAGCTCGCGGCCGCCATTGAGGCCGACTACGGCCCTCGGCAGCCACTCGTCCTGGTCGGCGTGCTGAAGGGTGCCTTCATCTTCCTGGCCGACCTGTCTCGCAGCCTGGCAATCCCGCATCGCATCGAGTTCGTGGCGCTGAGCAGCTACCGGGGCGCAGTGATGGAGCCCGGTGAGATGTGTCTGCGCCTGGATGTCGGCGGCCCGATCCGCGGCCACCATGTCCTGGTGGTCGAGGACATTGTCGACACCGCCCAGACATGGTCGTTCCTGCGCCAGCTGCTCGGCCGCCGCGAGCCGGCAAGCCTGCGCCTGTGCAGTCTCCTGCGCAAACCAGCCCGTCAGCGGGAACCGCTGGTGGTCGACTACCTGGGGTTCGATGTCCCGGACGTCTGGGTCGTGGGCTACGGGCTGGACTACGCCGAGCAGTATCGGAGCTTGCCCTACGTCGGCATCCTCGATGTGGGGCCCTCGGGGGCGCGCGACTGCACCGTGAATCCGGGCTAGGTTGCTGGCCCGCGCCACAATTCCAAGGCTGCCATCGACCACCAGACGGGTCCGAGGGCGCCGATGCCGACAGCTGCCAGGACCGTCCGCGCCACCGGCAGATCGGCCAGGCCAGCGACGAACACCAGGCCTAGGACTACGCCTTCCACGATCGCCAGCTGGCCCAGCCAGCGGGGCCAGCCGTCGCCCAGCATGCGCCAACCAAAGACGATGAGGCAGGCGCCCAAGAGTAGCTGGGATGCCAAGCCGCGCGGGTCGGCGGCATTGGGGGTCGCCAGGGCTAGTTCGACGCTCATGCGGTAGATCTCGTTGCCGGTGTCCCATGCTGCCTTGAGGGCGGGGTAGCGGGTGGCGTTCCACAACCCCTGGACGGCACTCAGAACCGCGCCGAACATGCCCAGGCCCATCGCCCAGCTGACCCATGCGCTGGGGCGCAACCGATCGTGGATCGCAGCCAGTACCGCTGTGATGGCCAGCCCCCCTATGGCGAGGAGGTAGTTGACGACCGCAGTGTGCAACCGTTGGCCCAACACACCTGACAAATCCGCCTCCGCCCGATGGGAATAGAGCCACATGGCGGCAGCGAACCATGTGGCCGCAGTTGCGACGGCACACGCTGCACCCAGGCGCCCAAACCTGCGGTCCATGACAGATCTCCTCCCTTCCTCAGCGTCGCAACCCCCGGCGTTCGAGCCAAGGGCAACGGTCAGTATATCACGCCGCACGTGACGTTGCCGGCATGACTCGATCCCGCTGGCCCAACGCCTGTGCCTGGCGCCGCCAGGCGGCAGAATGGCCTGTAGGCTGCCTCGGCCAGGTGGCCCCAGGCAACACTTTGCCGGATGGCGCCCCCGACCGTATCATGCTGCCCGCCCCGGCGATGGCAGAGGTGGTGCACCTCGGACCGGGACTCGCGAGATGGGAGTGGCAAGGTGGATCTGGGGATGGCTGGCCTCGGTCGCATGGGCGGAAACATGGCGCAGCGTCTCGTCCGAGGCGGGCACCGAGTCGTTGGCTACGCGCGAACAGCTTCGACCGTCGATAGCCTCGTGGCCAAGGGGCTTTGCGGCGCGTACTCACTCAGCGAACTAGTCGCCGCCCTGCCCGAGCCGCGCGCCGTCTGGCTGATGCTTCCTGCGGGCAGCGTCGTCGACGAGGTGATCGACAGCCTGGCCGGTCTCCTCTCGGCCGATGACGTCGTGATCGATGGCGGCAACTCCCACTATCGAGACACCCAGCGCCGCGCTCGGCACCTGGCGGACCACGGTATCCACCTGCTTGACTGCGGGACGAGCGGTGGCGTCTGGGGACTTGAAGGGGGCTACAGTCTGATGATCGGTGGCGAGGTGGCCGTGGTGGAGCGTCTGCGCCCCATCTTCGAGACTCTGGCGCCGGCCCCGGATCGCGGCTGGGCCCGGCTGGGCCCGAGCGGCGCTGGCCATTTTGCCAAGATGGTCCACAACGGCATCGAATACGGCATGATGCAGTCCCTGGCCGAGGGTTTCGCGATCCTGCGCCGCAAGGCGGAATTGGGCTTTGACATGAGCCAGGTGGCCCAGGTCTGGCGCCACGGCAGCGGGGGGCGCGCGTGGTTGCTGGACCTGACGGCCGCAGCGCTGGCGGCCGATCCGACCCTTAGCCAGGTGCGTCCCTGGGTCGCCGACTCCGGCGAGGGTCGCTGGACGGTGTTCGAGGCCATCGATCTTGATGTTCCGGCACCGGTGATGACGCTGGCCCTCATCGAGCGCTTGCGATCGCGCGACGAGGAGTGCTACGCCGACCGCTTGCTGGCGGTGATGCGCCAGCAGTTCGGTGGCCACGCCGTCCGGGAGCTGGACTCCCAGACCACGATGGATGAGGGAAGCTCATGACCGGCACGCACCGTGGCTCCTGCGAGCCTGTGTGGGACGGTCGTACGTATCCGTAAAGAACTCACATCTGGAGAACATGATGGACAAAGTGACCGATAGCGATTTCGAAACGAAAGTCCTCAAAGCAGACAAGCCGGTGCTCATCGACTTCTGGGCCAGTTGGTGTGGCCCCTGCAAAGTGATAGCCCCTGTGCTGGAGGAGCTGGCCAGCGAGCACGCCGACGCACTTGCCGTGTACAAGCTCGATGTGGACGCGAACCAGGAGACCGCATTCCATTACGGCGTCCAGAGCATCCCGACGCTCATCCTGTTCCGGGATGGCAAAGAGCTCGAGCGGATCATCGGCTACCTGCCGAAGGACCGCATCTGGGCAAGGCTCCAACCGCATCTCACGTAGCCTGAGGCGGCGGGGCGGCCGGTGCCGGCGTGCCCAGACAGCCATGGGCCGAGGTGGCGGCCTTCGGGTCGGGCTGCCGGAAGCGGGGAGCGAATGATTTGTGTTCAAGCCGAAGCCGAGCGCATCCTCGTCGCCGGACTGCTTGGGCGCAGCAGGGGTGGGCGGAGGCTGCCTCCCAGCCTGGCAGGTGTTGCCAAGCCTGTGCTGGCAATGGGCCGGTGGTGGGCGCCGACCTGGATCTTGGCGCTGGCTCTTCTAGGCAGCGGCTGCAGGACGGGGGCGACGGCGGATCGGCCCACGGAAGGTGCCCGCGCCCCGCATCTCGTGCTCGCCGTGATGCCCGACCGCGGCCAGGCGCCCCTGCGTGTGCAGCTGGCTGCCGAACTGGTCGGCGATCTACCTACCAGCGCGGAGGGTCGCTGTCCGAGCATTGCCTGGATCATGGGCAATGGCGATGTCATCCTGGCTCGGCCGGCGGACTGCGGCGAGGACATGCCGCGGCGCTACGCGAGCGAGTACACCTATGGGGCCGCAGGTGCGTACAACGCGTATGCGCGCCTGCTGGCGGTGGCGGTGACTCCCAGCAGCCCCAGACAGGTCCTCGTGCTCGGCGCCACGCCCACGCCGGCGCCTGAGGCAGCCATGCCGGGGCCCACCATCGTGCTGGCCACTCCTGTCCGGACGCAGCCGCGCGTGGCCCAGGCGCCGACCACGGACAGGGGCTTGGCGCCGACGCCTCTCCCGACGGCCAAGCGCACCAGCGTGCCGCCCGGCGCTGGCGTGGCAACGGCGCCGTTGGCAGAGACAGGGACGATCGTGGCCGTAGCATCGTCCGGCCTTTCCGGAACCGAGGTGGCCGTCGCGCCAACCGGGTTGCCGGGGATTGCGGTGGCCCGCGCCTCGTCCGCGGAGCCTGGGACGCGGGTCGCCGCCACGTCGGCCGGGCCGGCCGGTCCATCCGCGGTGCTACCGGCGAACCTGTACTATGTTGCGCGGGCCGACCGAAGGCTCTGGCGACTGCCGGCCGACGGGGGCGCTCCCGAGCCAGTGTCGCCGGTCGGTCAGGCCGTCGGCGAGTACGATGTCGCCGCCAATGGCGCAATCGCTTACGTCGGCGACGGCGCGCTGTGGCTCCGGCTGCCCGGTGCGGAGCCGTTTCGGGTGGCAGATCGAGCCTCGCGGCCGCTCTGGTCGCGCAACGGCCGGGACCTGGCGTACGCCTCCGAGGGCGTGTGGCGCTACCGAGTGGCCGATGGCCGGCGGGAATCGGTCGCCGCCGATGGTATTCCCTTGGCCTGGTCGCGGAGTGGGGACGCGCTCGTCGCCCGGCGCGCCGACGGCTCCGTCGAAGTGATCGGCCGCGACGCGGCAAAGCCACTGGTCATCCCCCTCGCCGGCGTGGAAGAGGCCGGCTGGTTCGCCGACCGGGAGGTCTTCTGGACGAGCGGTGATGGCCTGCGGTTGGTCAGCATGGGTCAACGGATCCAGTTGGCGACGCTCGTCGAGGATCGGGCGACGCGGAGCGTGTTCCTGCGGCCAGACGGGACGCTCTTGGCGCTCCTGGCATCAGCAGACGGTTGGCAGCCCGTGGCCATCAGCCTGACGGCCGCGCTGCCGACCGCGACCACCATTGGCGCCGCTGTGTCAGCGCTCCAGGGCGAGGGCTTCCGGTGGTCGCCCGATGGGCGACATGCCGTGGTCGTGGGTGCGGACGGTATCCAGCTCATGGATCCGCACAGTGGGGCCCAGCTGCCGCTGCTTCGGGCGGCGGCGGAGCGGCCCTTGTGGCAGCTTAGCCTTGGGGGGAATGCCCGCTGAGGCGCGGGGCTGCCGACAGCGTTCGGAATCGCGGGCCTGCCTTGGGGCTCCGAGGCAGCCGGGCCGGAAGGCTGGCTCGGCGGTGGCGGCTTGCGCACGTTAGGGCTGCTCACCCCTGACGGGACAAAGGAGGAGGATAGGGGATGGTTCGGATTGCCATTAACGGTTTTGGGAGGATTGGGCGGCTGCTGCTGCGCGTGATCCATGAGCGCTACTGGGACGAGCTGGAGGTCGTGGCCGTCGGCGTAACGGACCCGTACATCACGGAGACGCGGGCCGTCTTGCTGCAGCGAGACTCGGTCCACGGTCCGTTCGCGGCCGCGGTGACAGCCGTCACGAGCGCTGGGCGCAACGCACTCCGCGTCGACGGTCGCGAGATCGACATCGTCGGCCGCAATCGGTATGGGCCGGTACCCGAGTGGCACCGCTGGGGGGTGGACATGGTGCTGGAGGCGACCGGCTTCTTTAAGGATCGGCAGGCTGCAAGCCAGCACCTCGTGGCTGGCGCTGGCTGTGTGTTGGTGACCGCGCCGCTGAAGCAGGCGGATGTGACGGTAGTGGTGGGCGTGAACGAGGGAGCATTGGATCCGGCGAAGCACGCGATCATCTCCAATGCCAGCTGCACCACAAATTGCCTGGCGCCAGCAGCCAAGGTCCTGTCTGAGGCCTTCGGAATCCAGTACGGGCTGCTCTCGACCATCCACAGCTACACATCTTCGCAGAGCCTGCTGGATCATGCCGGCAAAGATCCGCGCCGCTCGCGGGCGGCAGCGCTGAACATTGTGCCCACCACCACCGGGGCGGCCCGTGCAGTCGGCGAGGTCATTCCCGAGCTCGCCGGGCGCTTCCACGGTTCCGCCTTGCGCGTCCCGACAGCCAATGTTTCACTGGCCGACTTCACGGCGCTGGTCGAGCGCCCGCCGGCCGAGGCGTCCGAGGTGAACGAGGTGCTGCGAGCGGCGGCCAATGGGCCCCTCCTGGGTATCCTGGGGGTGGTCGAGGTACCCCTGGTGAGTGTCGATTTCTGCGGCGATCCGCGGTCCAGCATCGTGGACGCTCCGGCCACCATGGTTCAGGGGGAGCTGGTGCGCACCGTTCTGTGGTACGACAACGAATGGGGCTACGCCAATCGGGTGGCCGATCTCGCCTTCTACGTCAGCCGACGTCAGGCGGGGGCGAGCCACGATGTGGCCCGGAGCGCGATGCTGGCTCACCTGCCGCCAGGCGACGGCTACGCCGCGGAGAGGTGGGAGGTGGCTCAATGAGCAATTCAGTGCGGTTAGCCATCCACGGTTTCGGTCGGACCGGCAGGCAGGCCTTTCGGGCCATCTGGACCCGCCACCGCGACTGTCTCGACCTGGCGGCGGTTGGTGTACGCGATCGAGAGGAAGTGGCGGCAGCGGCTCACTTGCTCCAGTACGATTCGAACTACGGTCGATTCCCGGGCGAGGTGCGGGCCAATCGGGACTCCCTGACCGTCGATGGCGTGCCCATTCGCGTCGTGGCCAGTCCTTCCCTCGACGGCTTGCCATGGGCGGAACTGGGCATCGATATCGTCATCGAGGCCACGGGGGCGTACACACGCCGTGCGCAGGCGGCCGGTCATCTGGCCAGGGGAGCCGCCAAGGTGATCATCGCTGCCGAGAGCCCGGATGCCGACCTGACGATCGTCTACGGCCTCAACGAGGCAGCGTATGATCCGCGGCGCCATGACGTGGTGGCGACGGAGTCGGGTCCCGGCAATGCCCTGGCCTTGGTGGTCAAGGTGCTCGATGAGCACTTCGGAATCGAGAACGCCGTCATGACCGCGGTTCGGGCCTACACCAATCAGCAGAAGCTTCTCGACAGCACAGATCGGGACCTGCGCCGCGCCCGCGCCGCGCCGGTCAGCATCGTGCCTGCCAGTAGCCGGGCGGCGGACGGTGTGAGCGCGCTGTTACCGCAGGTGGCCGGGCGGCTCACGGGCTACGCCCTCCACGTGCCGGTCGCCACAGTGTCGATCCTCGAGCTGACGGCGCAGCTGCGCTCGCCACAGGCAGCGGCGGCCGTGAATGACGCTTTTCGTGAGGCCGCGGCCTGCCCGCTGGGCCGCGTGCTCGCCGTTTCCGACCAGCCGCTGGTGTCGAGCGATTTCATCGGCGACCGTCACTCGGCGGTGGTGGATGCATCCCTCACCGTCGCCGTCGGCCCGCTAGTGAAGGTAGGGGCCTGGTTCGACAACGAATGGGGCTACTCGAACCGTGTGGCCGAGGTAGCCGTGTGGCTGGCGCAGCACTTCGCGCATGCTTGACCGGCGGTGCCGACCGTCGCTGCGGGAGGAGGAAGGGGGGTCATGAACAACATGATGCGCTTGCGGGGGCGGATTCGAACGCTGGACGACCTGCGAGCAGCGGGCAAGCGAATCCTGGTGCGGGTGGACTTCAATGTGCGGCTGGTCGATGGCGCCGTGGCGGACGACACACGTCTGCGGGCAGCCCTGCCCACCATTCGGGAGCTACTGGCCGCCGGTGCCCGTGTCATTCTCATGAGCCACCTGGGGCGGCCCAAGGGCGTCGACGATCGCCTGCGCATGGCACCGGTGGCGGCGCGGCTTTCCCAGCTCCTGGGCCAGCACGTGCGGGTCCTTGAGGCTGTCGTCGGTCCCGTCGTTCGCACCGCCGTCGAGTCGATGGCGCCGGGCGACGTCGTATTGTTGGAGAACTTGCGCTTCGAGCCAGGGGAGGCCGAGAACAGCGAAGCCCTGGGCCGCGCTCTGGCTTCCCTGGCCGACGCCTACGTCAACGATGCCTTCGGCACGGCGCACCGCGCCGCTGCATCGACGGTGGCCGTAACGGAGTTTCTGCCCGCCTATGCCGGCCGGCTGATGCAGCGCGAGCTCGAGGTGCTCACGGCAGCCCTCGAGTCACCGGAACGGCCGTTGGTGGTGATTCTGGGTGGCGCCAAGGTGAGTGACAAGCTCGGGGTGGCTCGCGCCCTCTTGCGGCAGGCCGATCGACTCCTGATCGGGGGCGGGATGGCCAACACCTTCCTCGCCGCAGGCGGTGTCCCGATGGGCGGCTCGCTCGTGGAGCCGGAGCGCTTGCCCGAGGCGAAGGCCATTTTGGACGAGGCGGGCGATCGACTGGTGCTGCCCTCCGACCTGGTGGTTGCGGATCGCGTGCCGAGTAGCGCCTCCTGGCACACGGTGCGGGTGGCGGAGGGCGTTCCGGGAGACTGGTCGGCCGTCGACATCGGCCCCCAGACGGTGGCCGAATTCGGTGCCCTTCTGGGGGATGCCTGCACGGTGGTGTGGAACGGCCCGCTCGGCGTGTTTGAGGTCGAGCCGTTCGGCCGCGGAACGACCGCTGTGGCTCACGTTGTCGCTGGGCTCGAGGATGCACTGACGGTCGTTGGCGGCGGCGATACCGCGGCTGCGGTGTCAGCGGCGGGCGTGGCCGATCGGATCACCTGGCTCTCGACTGGCGGCGGTGCCACCTTACGCTTTATGGAAGGAGCGCCGATGCCGGCGCTGGACGCCCTGTGTGACCGGAGGCCGCCGTCGGCACCTGGCAGAGAAGGTGCGGAAGAGGCGATGGGCCAATGATGAGGAAAGGCGGTGGCGCATGACGAACGGCCGTGCCGGGCGCTTTCGGTATGGGCGGATCTCGCCTCCCCGGCTGGTGAACGGTCACAGCCTGCGGCTGGCGGCCCGGGCGAGTGGCTGGCGGGTTGGGCGTACGCTCTGCCTGCGTCTACGAAGACCAGTGGCTGGTGCTGTTGGTGGCGGGGGGGCAGCCGCCTGCCAGGCGGGGGCAACGGTCGAGGCGCGGTGGGCGGCCGGCTGGATGCGGTTGGCGCCGACGGAGGTGATGGTCGGCGAAGGCGACGGACGGAAGGCGCTGACCGTCAACGATCCGACCGACGACGCGTGGCGACCGATGCGCAAGACGGCGCTGGTGGTGGCGCTACTGGGGCTGGCTGCGCATGGGCTGCTGCGCCTGCGGCGCTAGCAGTATCGAACCCACGAGGAAGGAGCGACGGAGAAGATGGCAGAGCCAAGGGCAGAAGACAACCGGACGCCGATCGAGGCGCTGATCGCGCAGCTGGGGGTAGACCGGGTCTACGGCGAAGCGCGGCGTGAAGGCGAGGTGACGATCATTCCGGTGGCAGAAGTCACGGTGGGCTTGGGTTACGGCTCGGGTCACGGTCCAGCGGGCACCGGACGGCGACAGGCTGCCGATGCCGCTGCGGAAGACGCCGAGGGCCCTTCCGAGCCTGCGCCGGCTGCAATGTCCGGCGGGGAGGGTGGCGGCGCTGGGGGGCGCATCACGCCGCGCGGCTACATCCGCATCACCGGGGAAGGCGTAAGCTACCATCCGATCGTGGATGCGCAGCGCCTCGCCCTGGCAGGAATGCTCCTCAGCGGCTGGATTGTCTTCTGGGTTGCGCGCACAGTGCGCGCCTTCGCCCGGCGTTGAGAGAGTCCGCGGTTTGGTCCAGGTTGAACGAGCCCGCCCTGCGGACTAGGCTGAACGCTCCGCCTTGTGGTCCAGGTTGAACGAGCCCGCCCTGCGGACTAGGCTGAACGGCCCGCCCTGTGGTCCAGGTTGAACGAGCCCGCCCGACGGACTAGTCGCTCTCGCCACGGCCGAGCCATGGCACGTAGCGCACAGCTGGTGGCGGTGGCTCGGTCGCAGTGGGCGTGGCCTCTTCAGTGGGCGTGAGCTCGAGGGTCGCTTCCAGGGTCGGGCTGGGCGTGAGCGTCGGCTCGCGGGTGGGCGTTGGCCGCGGCGTGGGTGGCGTGGTGGTGGGCGTTGGGTATGGCTTGTCGACGATGCCCAGGACCAAGAGGCTGCCGGGATCCACGCCCACATACACGAATTCGCCGCGGAGACTGGCAGCCACCGCATTCACGCTGGCGAAGGGTGGCGCGTAGCGGTCTCGCCACTGTGGTTGGCGCGGATTGGAGACGTCGATGAGATTGACCCCCATCTCGCCGTCGGTCACGACGGCATAATCGCCCGCTACCTCCACCTTTCGACCGCCACCCACCAGGGCGATGCGGCCGATGACGCCCGGCAGGGTAGGATCGGTGACATCGACGACCGCCAGACCCTGCGTCTCCGTGGCGACCAGAGCTACGCCATCCACAACCGCCACGCCCCTGGCTCGGTCGTCGAGCGGCAGGCTGCTGAGCAGCTGAGGCCGCTCTGGGTCGCTGACCGAGATGATGTGCAGGCCGGCGTCGTATGCCGCCAAGTAGGCGGTGTCGCCTCTGGCGGTGACCCAGCGGGCTTGCCCACTGGTGGCTAGGCGTCCCATTTCCCCCAAGTTATGCAGGCGTCGATCGTCGATCACCACGAGCCCGTTGGGCAATACCTGGTGGGGATCGACCGCCAACGGGCTGTACCCGGCTGACCAGGCGCCGTAGAAGACATTCTTCCCGAACGACACATTGATGAGATAGGCGCCGTGCCAGGCAGCGGTGACTCGCGGTGCAGCGGGCTGGCTGGCGTCGACGAGCTGGAGGCCCCCTTCGTAAACTACTCGGCTTCGGCCCCGCTCCACCTCGTAGCGGGCTCTGGGGTATTGCGCCACGGCACAGGTCGAGGCGCCACGAGCACTGGCCCCGGCAGCGACCGACCGCACCGCGCCCGGCAACTCGATGGTTCCGCGCAGCCTCGGCCGGTCGGGCACGCTGAGATCGGCCACGTCCACCATGGTGCTCGAGCCAGCCCACAGCCCGCCCACCTGGCTGACGAGGCACAGGTAGCCGTCGCCAGCCGTCACATCCCTCACTGCGCCGGGACTTTCGTCGTAGGCGTAGAGTTCCTTGGGGTTGGCCAACGAGTCCAGCGCGATGACGCGGAGGCCGCCGACGCCGTCGGCGACGAGTGCCAGCGGGCGGCGGCCGATCACCAGCACATCTCGAGCCTGACCGGGTGTGTCATAGGGGTCGAAGGCCAGCGGCCGCCGCCGGTAGCGCACGTCGACGACAATCAGGCCGCGCTCGCCCTGGGCGACATACAGGAAGTCGCCCGTGGCCCAAAGACGGTAGCTTTGCTCGCCGCTCGCCGGATAGCCGGGGATGGTGCTCTGCGCTTGGCCCAGCTCGGCGTGGCCGAGGCGTGTCGGGTGCTGGGGATCGGCGACGTCAACGACCCACAGGCTGCCGCTGGCCCCCAAGACGAACGCGGTATCCTCGACGACGGCGACGTGATCGGCGCCGCCCGGCGTCAGGAGGAAGCCCCGGTCGAGAGGTTGCGCCGGATCGCCGATGTCCACCACCCACAGACCGGAGACCCAGGCGTCCCGTTCGGCGATCAGGGCATAACGCCCAAGGACCGCCACGGCGCGGGCAAACCGCGGCGTCGGCAACTCGGCCACGACCATGGGTTCCCGCGGCTGGGCCAGATCGAGCACCACCAGGCCGGCCTGACCGCACGCCAGGTAGCCGCGCCCGCCGGCCACGGCCAGGCCCATGGCCTGATCCCCACAGCGTACGGTCCGAAGGTAGTGTGGGCGCTGGCGATCGGTGACATCGATGACGTGGACGCCGCTGAATGGATCGACCAGGTAAGCGATGGTGCCGTGCAGCACGATCTGTCTCGGCTCCACGGCGACGGCTGCCGTCTCGCCGATGACTACTGGGGCGGCACTAGCGCTGTAGCTCAGGACCAGCAGCCGGCGGCCAAGCGCCAGGTAGGCGTACTCAGCGTCGGCAGCCACCGCCGTCGCCGGCCCGCCGATCTCCGCCAGGAGGGCCAGCCCCTTGGTGAGTGCGGGCTCCTGGGCCGCCGAGCGAGGGCTGCGCCCCCGCGCACCAACGAGGGTCATCACCAGAATTACGCCGATGGGGCCGAGCAGACCTACGTTGCGCCTCATGGCTGTACCTCCCGCAGCGGCAGGGCAGGCACCGATGGCGGCTCGCGCCCCAAACCGCCCGTGAGCCGCCAGCCAGTGGGTGGCCAAGGTTGGGAGCCAGGACACGGCAACTGGCGGGCAATCAGGCCGTAGATACGGGCCAGATCCTCGCCGTCGGGATCGTAATAGTACTGCTCGGGCGTAGTCGCGATATGCTCGAGCAACCAACGGAAGGCCCCGATATCCTCCTCGGTACCGACACCAACGGTGAAGATCGAGGTGCCCTTGGCCTTGGCCTGGTCGGCCACGGCGAGCACAGTGGTCTCCTGGTCGCTGCCGGGTGGGAACGGCACGCGGTTGGGCAGGCCATCGGTAAGCAGGATCATCACCGGCGCATTGTCCGCTCGTCGGCCCGGCCCCTCAAGCGCTTCCTGACCGCGCTGCAGCGCCAGGTCGAGCCTCGTGCCCTCGGCGATGCGCCGCTGCACGCCGCGAAGTGCCGCGGCGATGGCTGCCTGGTCGCTTGTCAGCCCGATCTCCAGCCAGGCCTCATCGTTGAAACTGGCGACGGCCACTTGATCCCGCTCGCCAAAGCGATTGCCGCGCAGGTCAAGCAGGCCAACGAACTGAATGGCCGCCGCGATGGCAGCCTCGTACTTCCTGCGACCGCCGCTCGTGAGACGCAGCATGGACGTCGACATGTCGAGCACCAGCACGACGTCCGCATGGGCCCGGCATTCCTCGTAGCGCAAGGCGACCGGCAGGTAGATCCGATAGGGCTCGCGCGTCGGCGTCAGGGTAGGGGTAGGTGTGCGGCTGGGCGACGGGCTCGGCGTCGCGCGCGGCGTGGTGGTGCCTGTGGGCGTGGGCACCGTCGGCGTTGGGGACGGAACGGTGGGCGAGGGGGAGGGTGTCGGCTGGTCCTCGCCGCAGATGAGTTCCAGATCGCCCAGGTCGGCTGCCGGCCACCACTCATTGTGCTGCGGTGCGAATGGTCGCTGTGCGGCGTTGGTCAGACGCCCCCTCCCGAGCGAGCCGTCCACGAGCACGTTCGCCCCGGGCACGGGTGGCAAAGGCTGCTGTCCAACCTGCAGATCCTCGCGGGCGATGCGATTACCGCGCTGGTGCTCGTACCAGGTGGCGATGCTAACCACCAGGCGGGTTCCTGGCACTTCGCGCAGCGCCACCCCGCCGGCCACGAGATGGTCGACCGTCCGCAACTGAGCCAGACCGCCCAGGGCGCTGCGGTCCCCCAGGGAGGTGAGCTGGACGTAGAAATCGGGATGCGGGTCCTGCCAGTCGGTGAGGCCGCGCCGCAGGCGGATGAGATCGCCGCTACCGAGACCCGGCTTCTCGATGCGGCTGGCATCCATGTACTGCTCGAGCACCGTCATGTCGAGCTGTCGGTCCCGCAGTCCGACGATCATGTTGCCGTCGGCATCGAACTCGATGTCGGTCACCATAGGTTGGGGGTAGA
Organism: Anaerolineae bacterium; assembly: GCA_034432155.1. Lineage (GTDB taxonomy): Bacteria > Chloroflexota > Anaerolineae > Epilineales > Epilineaceae > DAOUCP01. Next base: position 2,979 of record DAOUCP010000097.1, on the reverse strand, counting down.
CCGCCTGACCAGCGGCCGCCCGGCGATTGTAACCGTTGCGCCAGGGCAGCCAGTCGAGGCTGACTTCGATCAGACCCGATTGCGTGATCAGCGGTGTCGCGAAGACGACGCCGCGTGGATAGGTGAGCGGAAAGGTGGCGACCAGGCGCATGTCACTGCCGTCGGGAGCCGAGGAGAACACATAGCCGGCCAGATCGGAGCGCTGTTGTGTGGATTCGGCGGAGTTCACCACGCCGTGATACAGGCGGCCCGAAGCGTACTTGAGGGCGAACGGCCGAGCGTCGGCGGACCACGAGCTGGTGATGGCGCCGTGGGGAAACGCCCCCAAGAGCTCACCCTCGGGCAGCCGGTAGCGGTAGATCTGCCGATCGGCGAGGTTCATGACGTACAACTCGCTGGCCTCATCGTTCAGATCGATGTCGCCCAGGCTCGTCTTGCCCGCCCAGTCGCGAGCCCGATCGTCCGGGCCGGGCAAGGGCAGCGTGTGGTAGTCCAGACCGGCGTTGGGGACGGTGATGGCCTGCGTCGTCTCGGGGCTGCGTCCGACTCGCGGTATGAGCCGAATGCGGTAGATGGCCCCCGGTCCACCGGGCCCGAAGCTGACGTACCGCTTGTGGAAGGCAGCGGCATACAGGGACCGCTCGGGATGGCTATAGGCCAGGCCCCAGACGGTCCCAGTGTCCCGCCACAAGGAAAGCCCGTATTGCGGCGAGTCGGCCGGTGTGTCCCGAAACGCCATGACGGAGGTTGCCATGTCGGCGGAGCGATTGGCATACATGCTCACGTTGTACACGGCTGCCGCGAGGTAGGGGTTCTGGGTGCCGCACACGTCTGGCCAGTCGGGCGGGATGGACAGGTAGACCATCTGGGCTCGCAGCGTGGCGTGAAGCGCAAGCAGGCAACCGCCAGCGATGGCCAGCGAGACCATGCATCGGGACAGCTTTGACTTCATCTCGCCTCCGCGGTCGTGCGGGCGATGGCAAGCGTGCCGTTCCACCGTGGTGCCGCGCGCGCGAAGAACGGGGAAACGGCTCGCCGCAGGGCATTATATCATCGGATGAAGGCGAGGTTGATCCTGTTCGCCAAAGAGGGCATGATTAGGCGGATCGGTCGGTCCGGTGCTGGCGGTTGGGGAGGTGACCCGATGGATCGCGATCGCTCGACGTGGTGGTTGGTAGCTCTGGCGGGACTTGGCTTGGTGGCCCTGGCCGCAGGCTGGGTCGTGCTGCGTCCGCCGGCTGAGCGCAGGCCTGTCGGCGCCGCACCGATGGGCGACGAGGCCGTGGTGGCGCAGTTTGGCGGTGCTGTGACCGGGGTCCGGGTTGCGGCCGGCCGGGCCTTTGCGACGGTGGGCCGGCGGCTGGCCGTTCTGGATGTGGCTGACCCGGCGCGACCGCGTTGGCTCGGCGAATCGGACATGCTGGCCGAGGATCCCCAGGGCCTGGCCCTATCCGGCAGCACAGTGTTCGTAGCCCTGGGAGCGTGGGGAGTTGCCGTCGTCGATGGCGGGTCCGTGGGACGGCTGCCGGTTGTGGGCCGGCTCGATACTCCCTGGTTTGCGCGCGACGTGGCGGTCGATGGCGACCGGCTCTACGTTGCTGACGGCGGCAGCGGACTGCGGATCTACCGGATTGCCCGGCCGGACCAGGCCGAGGAGTTGGGGGCGCTGGACACCCCCGGGGATGCCATGGGCGTGGCCGTGGCGGGCGACGTTGCCTGCGTAGCCGATTGGGGTACCGGCTTACGTGTCGTTTCGGTGGCCGATCCGTCCGCGCCGCGGGAACTTGGCTGGGTGGATACGCCGGGCGATGCCGCGGCTGTGGCGCTGCGTCCGCCCTTCGCCTACGTGGCCGATCGGGCCGGCGGTCTGCGCGTCGTCGATCTCACCGAGCCGACGAGACCGGTCGAAGTCGGCCATTTGGCCCTTGGCGTTGTCGAGGCGGTGACGCTTGAGGGCGACCGGCTCTTGGTGGCCGCCCGGCAGGCCGGACTCCGAGTGCTTTCACTGGCCGAGCCGGCCCAGCCGGTAGAGGTGACCGCCTTCGAGGCGGTGGGGGCAGCTTGGGATGTGGTGGCGCAAGGCGATCTGGCGTACGTGGCCGACGCCGGTGGCCTGGGACTTGGCGCGCCGAGTGCCGAGCGGCACATCTGGGGTACGGAGGGCGAGTTCGCGCTGGCGACGACGGTCGCCGGGCTGCGGATCATCGACGTTGCCGCGCCGGGGGCGGCGCGATTGCTCGGGATCTATCCCAGCCCCAGCTTCGTCGAGAGCATCAGGCTCTCCGGCCCGCTGCTGTACCTCGCCGACGGCTACGAGGGCGTGGTGGTGGTGGACGTTGCCGATCCGGAGCGACCGCAGTTCGTCGGCGCCTACGGGACGTCCGGCGCTGCCCATGACATCTGGCTGGGTGGACCCGGCGCGCTGGTGGCCGACGGTCCGGCTGGCCTGGCGGTTTTGGCGGTGCGTCCGAACGGCGCGTTGGCCTCTCTCGGCCAGCTCGACACACCTGGCGAGGCCCTGGGCGTGGCGATGCACCAGGAGTATGCCTATGTAGCCGATGGCCCAGGAGGTCTCATCACCGTCGATCTCAGCGATCCGCGGTCTCCCAGCATCGTGAGCACGGTGGGAACGCCGGGTTACGCGTGGGATATCGTAGTCGACGGCGGCTACGCCTACGTGACGGATCGCATGGCCGGTCTGCGAATCTTCGATCTGAGCGATCCAGCGTCACCGGTGGAGGTGGCAGCCGACGGCAGTGGCGTGGCCCTCGGCGTCGCGGTGCGCGACGGGCTAGCATTCGTGGCCAACGGCCCGCAAGGCCTGCGCATCCTGGACGTGCGCTCGCCGGACCGTCCCATCGAGCTGGCGAGTTTGTCCACTGGTGGTCTGGCGACAGGCGTCGAGCTCGATGGTCGTTGGGCCTACATCGCGGACGGCGAAATGGGCTTGCGGGTGGTGGACGTGGCTGACCCCAGGGC
>DAOUCP010000096.1:0-19118 GCA_034432155.1 Anaerolineae bacterium | reverse complement strand
GGGCCGGCCTCGTGGTAAGCGCTCCAGCGGGCTATCTGGTTAGGGCAGGCTGGCGATCCAGGAAGCCGTCCTGGCCTGGGCGACCTGCAGCGCGCGGGGGGCGGCTTGCAGTAGTTCCTCGACGGGCGTGTCGGCAGCCACCAGGGCGACTCGCAGATCGCCCTCGGCCCAGGTCAGCAAGCTGAGGTGATCGGTCGTGGCGGCCTCGTATCCGGGTGTCTGCGTTGGCTCGAACCCCACCAGCTTGATCCGCTCCGCAGGAGCCCTGAGCTCGTACAGCGACAACGCCTGGCCCTCGCGTCCGGTCATCACGAACATCGCCACCTCGCTGCCGGGTACGCTGTGGTCGCAGGTCGTGCAGGCCTTCAGCCGGGCATCGAAGGCTGCCAGGTCGGGCGGCAGCACCTTGTAACCAAGCTTCTTGGACAGGCCCGCCGCCATTTCGGCGGGCGACTCGGACGGTTGGGCGTCGGCAAAGGTCTCGTGCCACATGGCGTGCGTCATCGCGAGGTGGCTGGGGTTGAGCTCAATCTGCGCCACCCTCGGCGTGTCTGCGGGCTCGCGGCCGGTCTTCACGGCGAACAACGCCACGGCGGCTGCGGCGGCGGCCACGGCCAGCCAGGTGACGGCCCGGCGGCGTGCCCGCGGGGCGCGTCGAGCCGGCTCTGGCGGGGCGGCCTCGGCCTCGCCTATCTCGGCGTCCAGAGCCGCCTGCAGCCGGGCGAACAGGCCGTCCGGCAGCGGCTCGTCGTTGACCGCCCGGTAGGTCAGGCGCTTGACGGCGTCGAGCCGCAGGAACTCGGCCCGCAGGTCGTCATCGGCCTCGAGCTGCGCCGTGACCGCCGCCTGCTCCTCGGCGGGCAGCTCCCTGTCCAGGGCTGCCGACAGACGCTCCGGATCAGGGGAATACGGAGAATCAGACAACGTCTTCCTCCCGAATCAACCCTCTCTGCCGAGCGTAGTGCAACAACGATGTTCGCAGCAGTCGGCGAGCCCGGAAGATGCGCGAGCGAACCGTCCCGATCGGCACGCCCAGGACCGAAGCGATCTCCTGGTAGGTCAACTCCTGTACATCCGAGAGCACCACGGCGGTGCGGTATTCCTCGGGCAGGTCGGCCAGGGCGGCGTGGACATCCTCGTCCAGCATCCGATCCAACAACTCCGCCCCGGGCTCGAACGTCGCCGACTGGAGCTGGCTGCCGGCGACCTCGGCAACGCGCTCGACATCCTCGAAGCCGACCTCCTTCACGGTCCGTGCCGAACGATGGTAGCGGTTGATGCAGAGGTTGGTGAGGATGCGAAGCACCCAGGCCTTGAAACTCGTACCCGGCTCGAAGCGATCGTAGCTGCGCCAGGCACGCAAGACCACCTCCTGGACCAGGTCCTCCGCGTCCTCGCGGTGATGGACGTAGGTCAGCGCGGTGGTGTAGAGAGCCTTCAGCACGAGCTGCAACTCCGCTTCGAACGCCTGTCGCCGCTGCTGGACCGTCGCGTCGCCACCGCGGCGATCGACCATGAAGGCACTCCCCGGTACAGAGCTTAGCCGACCCGGGCCGTTTGGACCTACCTTCGGGATCGGCCGGGATCTGGCACCGACAGCGGCTGCGACCAAGACTGGCCTCCTTGGTGGATGGCAGGAAACCAGTGGCAGCGAAGGAAGTTCCCGGACGTCCAATCTATGGATCGGCTGGCCGATCGCTTGGCGAGTTCAGAGCCAGTCTTTCTTCCGGAAGATCAACATCGCGGCCAGCGAGATGACCAGGGAGACCCCGATGGTCATCGGGAAGGCCGCCGGATGCTCCGCCAACGGCAAGGTCACATTCATGCCGTAAAAACTGGCCACCATGGTGGGCAAGCTGAGCACGATCGTCAGGGATGCCAGCAGCTTCATGACGCTGTTCAGGTTATTCGAGATGATCGAAGCGAAAGCGTCCATCATGTTGCTCAGGATGTGGCTGGAGATGTCGGTCATTTCCATCGCTTGCTGGACCTCGGTCATGACGTCCTCCAGCAACTCTTCATCGTCAGGATAGCTGTCGAACAGCCTGCTCCGCTGTAGCCGGCGCAGCATCAGATCGTTCTGCTTCAGCGCCGTGGTAAAGTAGACCAGGCTCTTCTGGTGGTTGAGGAGTTCTTGCACCTCCTTGTTCCTTAGCGAGGCCTGGAGTCGATCTTCGATGGCATCGACCGCGCGGTTGATCTCGCGCAGATAGGTCAGATATCTCTGAGCGGTGACCAGCAGGAGATGCAGCACAAAGCGGTTCTTCTTGACCGTCGACAGCCCTCGGACTCGGCCGCTCAGCAGACCGTGCATGACCCCGTTCTGAACGCGGGAGACCGTTACCACATGCTCCGGTGTAAGGATGATGCCCAGCGGCACCGTGGCAAATGGAACGGCGTCCTGGTCGGAGCCGGCGATCGGGATGCGCAGCACGATCAGCAAGGCGTCATCCTCGCGTTCCGTGCGAGCTTGCTCATCGGCGTCCAGGGGATAAGTCACGAAGTCTGCCGGTGCAGCCACATGCTGTTGCAGCCAGCGTACTTCTGTGTCATCGGGGTCAACTACGTTGATCCAACAACCCGGCGCGGCCGAAGGCAGAGTCTCAAGCACGCCGGCCGCGTTCTTCAGATAGGTGATCATGATCCCTCCGGATCCACCCGCGCCGTAACTTCGGCAAAGCCACTGGCGCTGTGGATCGAAGGGAGAGGCGATCAACAGGCTCCTGCAGCCAGGCCGGCCCGGCGGGCGGGACAGCAAGATAAAGGTACGGGACTGGTAGGTTGCCCGTCGTCCACGGCACCGGCCTCCTTTCGGCGGCCGCCATCCTACGCGCTGACACCTTCGCGGTCAAGCACTCCCTCAAGAGCTCAAACCGCGCTGCCGCTCGCGGTTTGGCTACCGGATTCGCCGAAGCGCGCCGGGCCCGGCCGCCACCACCGCTGCTCGAAGGGCAAGCGCTCAATCCAGCTTGGAATGGGCCTCGGCATTGCGACGCATGCGGCAGTCGCCGCTGCCAAGCAGCGCCCGTTGCCGCAGAGGTCATCAACTCCGGCACGCCGTGGGGAACGTCGATAGCCCGCGGCCGCCCATCCGGCGGCCGGTGCCAGCGCACCAAGGTACGACGCGGGCTCGCGGCGCGTCGCGGCACCGTACTCGCTCTCCAGCCGGTACGGCACAGTCTCGCACTGCAACGGGCCGGCCGCACCCAGCAGCGGCATCGGGCCTGGCGCCTGTACCGGTGTGAAGCACGGCACCACGCCCTCCGGCAGCACCTGCTTCAGGCCGACGCGACGCGGGCGCCGAAGGCTCCAGCGGTGGTCCGCTCAACTAGACGGGCCAGCTTGGTCCGCCGCTGCCAGACGACTTTGAACCGCGGTCGCGCTCCGAGCGGACGGTTGATCCGGATCAGCCCCGATCGCCAGCACCGATTCCAGTTCGTCGAGCCACTCCAGCGGCGCCCGCGCCGGGCGATCCACCCTGGGGTGTCAAGCGGGCAGATCCGATCGTCCTGATGGTCGAACTGAAGCACCTTGGAGCGGAGTGAGTTGCCGCGCTGGCGCTCCCAAACCATCCCGTCCGAGGCCGTGGCGCGCTGGTTCCTTCGCGCCGTGAGCGTTCCGGCCAACGGCAGCGCCCTGCCGTGCATCAGGAACTTCTCGGTCAGCGTCGTCTTGCTCGCGTGCGGGTGAGCAACGATCGCGGTGGTTCGTCGACGGTCCATCTCGAGAGACGAGGCCGTGGCGGCAGACTCCAGGTGCGGCGCCCTAGCACGGGAGTCGCGTTGCCGCCAAGCGCCTGGACCGGGTTCGAGACCCTCCTCGTTCGGCTCGCAGAGCTCTACGGCGGCGGCCTGGTGGCCCACGGCGGTGAATCTGCGCCAGACCTCGGTACGTTGAATGCCGGGCCACCGCGGGCATGGAGTGCGAGTGTTCCCCGGAACGGCGACTCCGGCCTGACCATGCCGCAGCGCAAAGCGACGCATTCTCGGACATGCCGATGGAATTGGCGACAATGGCGCGGCCACCCTTGGCCATGCGATTGCAGAGACCGCTCCTATGGCCGCCACAACCCCTGCAGAGAGCTTCAAAGCGCTCGCGGATCCGCGTCGACTCCGGATCCTCGAACTGCTTCATGACCAGGGACCAATGTGTGTGTGCGAGCTCATGCCGCTCTTGGAGTGCTCCCAGGCCAATGTCTCGGCGCATCTCCGCGCGCTGCGGCAGGCCGGCCTGGTGCAGCCCGAGAAGATCGGGAGATGGGCCTTCTACCGGCTTGATGTCGAGGCTGTCGAAGGGCTCGCCAGGTGGCTCGCGGAACGACTCGGCCAGGCGACCATGGCCCCGTCTCCAGATCTTTCGGTGCTTCACCTGGTCTGCCTGTCTGGCGAGGCGCCCCGGAGCCGCACCGAATCCGCCGCCCAGAAGCCGCGGTGCCCCTGAGCGACGCGCCGATCGCCAACCCTCCTAATGAGCTTGGCAATTACGTTGTAGGCGTCATCGTCGTACATCGATGCATCGATGTATCCCTATGGATGCTCGGCCGCGCCGAGGGTTCGCAGAGAGCGTGCACCGGCCCTCCGGGAGGTGGAATGGTGGATGAGCGTTCGCCTGTCGTTGATCCAGCCGTCGAGCGACCGACGTCGCGTCGCGGGGCGTTGGCAAGCAGCTTGGCCGCCGGCATCAGTCTGGCGCTGGGTGGGCCGGCGGCCGGGCAGGAGGAGCAGTCATCCGCGGCGCGGGATCCGCGCGGAGAGGCGACTCGCCGCGACCTGAGCCAGGTGGTGAGCATCGCGCCGGAGACTGGCGAGGACGTGCTGCTGCGGATGCAGCGCGAGCTGGTCAAGGCGATGGCCAAGCCGGTGGAAGAACGCCGGTGGGGCATGGTCATTGATCGACGCAAGTGCGTCGGCTGCCACGCCTGCACGGTGGCCTGCATCGCGGAGAACAACCTGCCCCCCGGGGTCGTTTACCGGCCGGTGTCGATCGAGGAGTCGGGCACTTACCCCGCGGTCAAGCTGCACTTCTTGCCCAGGCCTTGCAATCAGTGTGAGGAGCCGCCTTGCGTGCCGACGTGCCCGGTCGATGCCACCTGGAAACGGGCCGACGGGGTGACGGTGATCGACTACGACAAGTGCATCGGCTGCGAAGCCTGTGTCGAGGTCTGTCCCTACCACCATCGGACGATGGACCGCGGCGCTTATTACACGGCTTCGCTCGCGGCCGGCAATCCGACGGGCGACACGCGGCCGGTCCAAGGTGGCGGCTCACCCTACGAAGCGCGGCCCAACCACGAGTACCGCAAGGCTTGGCAGCGGGCCGAGGAAGCGCCGCCAGTGGGCAAGGCCCGCAAGTGCCACTTCTGCTTGCACCGACTCGAGGCCGGCCAGCTCCCGATGTGCGTCACGACCTGCATCGGACGAGCCACCTACTTCGGCGATGTGCGCGACCCCGCCAGCCTCGTGAGCGAGTTGCGCGAGCAGTACAAGCCGACGGTGCTGCTGCCGGAGCGGGGCACCGTCCCGCACTGCTTCTACATCGACCCGGATTAACGCCCGCGAGGCCACAGGAGGTGCCAGCATGGCCGATCGACACCACCAAGCTGCTTCCCGACGTCAGTTGCTTGCGGGCGGAGCCCTGCTCGGCTTTGGCCTGGCTGCCGAGCGATCCGCGGCCCAGGGCGAAGCGCCGGCCATTTACCCGGGCGCCCGGCCGGATGCGCCGTATGACCGGGCTGCCCCGGAGCACATCCTCTACAGCGCCTGCCTGCAATGCAACACCGGCTGCGGGATCAAGGCGAAGATCGAGGACGGGACGCTGACCAAGATCGATGGCAACCCGTATAACCCCTGGACGATGCTCCCGCACCTGCCCTACAGCACGGCACCCGAGGCGGCGGCGCCCGTTGACGGCGCGATCTGCCCGAAGGGCCAGAGCGGATTGCAGATTGCCTATGACCCCTATCGTCTGCGGCGGGTGCTCAAGCGTGCCGGCCGGCGAGGCGAGAACAAGTGGGTGTCCATCCCGTTCGAGCAGGCCATCGCCGAGATTTGCGAGGGCGGCAAGTTGTTCGCCGCCGTGCCGGGAGAAGAGAACCGCGAGGTCGAGGGCCTGCGGAGCCTGATGGCCTTGCGAGATCCGGCGGTCGGCAAGGCGATGGCGGCCGATGTGGAGGCGATCTGGGCCGCCCCGGACGCGCCGGCCAAACAGGCACTGGTGCGCGAGTTCCAGGACAAGCACCGGGCCCACCTCGGGGTCTTGATCGACCCGGACCATCCGGATCTCGGCCCACGCAACAACCAAGTCGTGGTCGCGTGGGGCCGCATCAAGGGTGGTCGAGGCGAATTGTACAGGCGATTCGCGGCCGGGCTCGGCACGGTCAATGCCCACGGGCACACGACGGTCTGTCAGGGCTCCTTGTATTTCACGTGCAAGGCGATCAGCGAGCAGTATCTCGGCGGGAAGTTCACGGGCGGCAAGAAGTTCTACTGGCAGGCGGATACTGAGAACGCCGAGTTCATTCTGTTCGTCGGCGCGAATCTGTTCGAGGCCAACTATGGGCCGCCGAACCGGACGGTGCGGCTGACTGCCAATCTGGCCAGCGGCAAGACACGCATCGCAGTGGTCGATCCGCGATTCAGCAAGCTGGCCTCCAAGGCGCACTACTGGCTGCCCATCAAGCCCGGTACGGATGCCGCGCTGGCGATGGCGATGATTCGCTGGGTGATTGAGCAGCAGCGGTTTGACGCGACCGTCCTGCGCTGCGCGAACAAGGCTGCCGCGCTCGCCGCGGGGGAGACCAGTTGGACCAACGCCACCTGGCTTGTCGAGGTCAAGGACGGCCAGCCAGGCAAGTTCGTCCGCGCCGCCGACGTTGGACTGGCGACCGCGGAACAGCGCCAAGATCCCGACGGCAAGGAGTACACCGAGAAGTTCATGGTGGTGATGGTCGATGGTCGGCCGACCGCGGTCGACCCGAACGATGCCACCACGCCACAGGTCGGCGATCTGCTGGTGGATGCCACCTTGCCGAACGGCACCCGGGTCAAGTCGGGATTGCAAATCCTGCTGGAGGCGGCCAGCGAGCACACCATCGAGGACTGGTGCGCCATCGCTGGCCTGGATCCGAACCAGGTGCGAGCGGTCGCAGAAGAGCTAACCAGCCACGGCAAGAAAGCCGCGGTCGATGTTCATCGCGGCGCGGCGCAGCACACCAACGGGTTCTACAACGTTTTGGCGTGGATGACCCTCAACATGCTGCTGGGCAACTACGACGCCAAAGGCGGCCTCTGTCAGGCGAGCACGTACGATACCCAGGGCAAGGGCAAGGGCGAGCTGTACAATCTCGAAAACCACCCGGGCAAGCCGACCAGCTTCGGGATCAGCTCCATCCGTCACGGCTTGGCCTACGAGAAGAGCACCCTGTTCGCCGGCTATCCGGCGCGCCGGCACTGGTATCCGCTGTCGAGCGATATCTACGAAGAGATTGTGCCGTCGATCGGCGACGCCTACCCGTACCCGGTCAAGGCGCTATTCTTCTACATGGGCGCTCCGACTTACGCGCTGCCGGCGGGGCACACCAACATCGAGATTCTGGCCGATCCTGAGCGACTGCCGTTGTTCGTCGCCAATGACATCGTGATCGGCCCGACCTCGATGTACGCCGACTACATCTTTCCAGATCTCTCCTACTTGGAGCGCTGGGAGTTCCATGGCAGCCATCCGAATATGCCGCAGAAGGTGCAGCCGCTGCGGCAGCCGGTGATCGCGCCCGTGACCGAGGAGTGCACCGTCTTCGGGCAGCGGATGCCGCTGAGCTTCGAGGCGATGTTGCTCGGACTGGCCGAGCGGCTCGGGCTGCCGGGCTTCGGCGCCAACGGCCTGGGCGAAGGCCTTGACTTGCGCCACCCCGATGACTACTACCTCCGCGGCGTGGCCAATCTGGCCTTCGGCGAGGCGCCCGACGGCTCCAAAGGCGTGGCGGCCGCCTCCGCAGCCGAAATCGAGCTGCTGTCCAAGGCCCGCGCGCACTTGCCGAGCACGGTCTTCGACGCCGAGCGTTGGCGGCGGATCGTGGGCGAGAAGGTCTGGCCACAGGCGGTGACCGTCCTGAATCGGGGCGGCCGGTTCGAGGAGCATGCCAAGGCCTGGGCCGGCGAACGCAGCGCGCATCCGTACGGCGCGCTGTTGAACCTCTACCAGGAGAAGACGGCCACCACCATCCACGCCGGGACCGGCCGGAAACTGCGCGGCCAGGCTTGTTACGTGCCGATCCAGGACTACGTGGGCAACGACACCAGCCAGCTCGCGGCCGGCTACGACTTGTCGCTGCTGACCCACCGGACGATCAGTCAGACCAAGAGCCGGACGGTGGCCTGTCCGTGGCTGGTGCAGTTGATGCCCGACAACGGCATCCTGGTCAGCCCGCAAGACGCCGCCCGACTCGGGCTGCAAGACCAGCAGATGGTCAAGGTTGTGAGCGCGAGCAATCCCAACGGCGAGTGGCAGCTGGGGCCCGCCGGCCGCAAGCCGATGGTTGGGCGGGTGGTGGTCACGAGCACGGTCCGGCCCGGAGTGATCAGTTTCGCCCTGGGCTTCGGCCATTGGGCGACGGGCTCGCGCGATGTGGAGATCGATGGACACCTCATTCGCGGGGACGAGGGTCGCACGCATGGGGTGCACGCCAACGCAGCGATGTGGACCGACCCAACGTTGAAGAACACCTGTCTGGTGGACCCGGTCGGCGGTAGTGTCAGTTTCTACGACACCATGGTCCGGCTGGAACCGGTGGGCGGGTGAGACGAGAGCCACAAGAGTGCTGAGATCGGAGGTGACCCGTGTGCGATGGTCGCGAGCAGGCAGCCCGTAGATGGCTGATAGTGTTGGTGACCCTGAGTGCCTTGCTAACGCCCGTGTTGGTGCGGGCCGAAGACGAGATCAGCTTCTTCGGCGACGCCCGGGCACGCTACGATGGCCGGGACCGGTCCGACGGCCCGTATCGGGCTCGCGGACGCACTCGGATTCGAGCCGGGTGGACGATCAAGCAGTTGGATGGACGGCTGGACTGGCGTGTCCGCGTGGCCACCGAGACCCACGATCCGGTGTCCCGCAACCTGACGGTGTTCGGCCGCACCGGCGGCGAGCACGACACCGTTGGGCTCGACACCCTGCAGCTCAACTACCGGCCTTGGGACACCTTGACCCTGAGTGCCGGCAAGGTGCCCTTGCAGAGCCTGTGGAGCGCCAGCGAGATTCTCTTCGACGGCGACCTGACGGCGCCGGGGGTGGCCGCGCAGTGGAAGCCTGCTGGCCCGCTTGGGTGGTTCGAAAAGCCATCGGTGACCGCCGGAGCGTACTTCGTCAACGCCATGTTCGGGGCCACCAGCGACCCGTATCTCGTGGCCGGTCAGGTGCGCGGTAACCTCGGGCCGGTGACGCTGACCACCGGGCTCTACCACTTCGCCGGCCTGCAAGCGATCAATTTCCGATCGAGCGAGTTCACGCAATTCACCAACGGGTTCGCGAATCTCGATCTGGACGGCGACACGGTGGCCGAGACGCGTCGGATCGTCGATCCGTCCATCACCACGTGGCGCGTGCGGCTCGACTACCCGTTTCGGCTGTTCGGCAAGCCGGTCCGTGGCGGCGTCGAATACGTGCTGAACACCGCGGCTTCCACCCAGAAGGCAGGCTACGAAGTCCGGCTCGACTGCCCGGAGCTGCCGTTCGGTGAGGGCTATGCGCTGTGGCGCGACGTCGGCCAGAATGCCGTGTTCAGCTCCTGGGCGGACAGCGATCTCGGCGAGGGCACGGGCTTCCACAGCGGCCTCGAGATTGGCTACGGGGCACCGATCTTCGACTGGTTGACCTTGGAGCTGAGCTACTTCCATTTCGATCGGCACCAGCCGCTCACGGCCACCGGAGGTCGCGACACGGATCGGCTGTACGTCGACCTGATCGCGAAGTGGTCGCTGTAGCTCCACCCGACTGGAGACCCGAGACCACGTTCCGCCAAGCGCCGCGCGGCAACGCCGGCGCTTGGCGTTTGTCGGACCAGCAGCTTGGCCGCTCGGGCAGCCCGTGGCGCGTGCGCGCCCGGCTCATGATGTTGCGACTCGAGCCCGAGGGCACCGGAGCGCAGCCGTGACCGAGCCGATCGATCTTGACCTGGCCCGCACGCTCGTGCTGAGCCACGCCCGGCCCGTTGGACTGGAGCGTTGCGAACTGGCCGCGGCGGTTGGCCGGTACCTGGGCGAGGCGGTTTGCGCCCCGCACTGCTGTCCGGCAGCCGACAACTCCGCCATGGACGGCTACGCGGTGCGGACCGAGGATTTGCTGGCGGCGAGCGTGGCTCGGCCGGTCGAGTTGGCCGTGGTGGATCGCAGCGAGGCGGGTCGGCCGGCGCGGGCGGCGTGTGGCCCCGGGCAGGCGATCCGGATCTTCACCGGCGGCGTGATCCCGGCCGGCGCCGACGCGGTGGTGGTGCAGGAGGTGGCCCGTCCCTCACCCGACGGCAGCACGGTGGCCTTTGACCAGCCGGTCCCCGTTGGCCAACATGTGCGCCGGGCCGGCGAGGAGTACCAAACCGGCGAACGGCTGCTCGAGCCGGGCTGCCGGTTACGGCCGGCCGCCCTCGGCCTGGCCGCTTCGGCTGGTCTGGCCGAGCTACTCGTGCATCGCCTGCCGCGGGTGGCACTGCTGGTCACCGGCGACGAGCTCGTCACGCCGCAGGCGCTGGCGGCCGGCAGCCCTGGCGTGGTCGATGTCAACACCCCGATGCTGCTCGCCTGGCTAACCGAGCACGGCGCGGTCAGCCACGATCCCGACTGGCTGCCGGACCAGACCGAGCCGGTCGCCGATTGGCTCAACGCGGCGGTCGACCGGGCCGATCTGGTCCTGACCGTCGGTGGCGCCTCGGTCGGTGAGCGCGACGTGCTGGCCGATGCTTGGCGGGCGGCCGGACTGGTGCCTGAGTTCAACGCGGTCGCGGTGAAGCCGGGCAAGCCGGTGCGGTTCGGGTGGCGCGATCGCGCCGACGGTCAGAAGGTCCTGATCTTCAGCTTGCCCGGCAATCCGCTGGCCGCCTTGACCAGTTGTGAGCAACTCGTGGCTCCGGCGCTCACCGTCCTGGCTGGCGGGCGGTGGCAGCCGCCCCCCAGAATCCGTCTGCCACTGGCGCAGCCGTGGTCGCCGGGCCGAATGCGCCGGTACCTCTTGCGCGGCGAGCTCCGCCAGGAGGGTGGTGCCCCGGTCCTCGGCCTGCCCGCCCGGCAAGGCAGCGCCATCTTGCGCGAAGCGGCCCGGCAGGGCCTGGTCGCGGAGCTGCAAAGCGCCGAGCCGTTGCCCGCCGGGCATCCAGTCGAAGCGGTCTTCGAGCTCGGCGCGCTGACCGGGCTTACGCTGCGTGTGGCCGGCGACCTACCGGCGCTGTGCGGCATCTGGGGACCGTCCAACTCGGGCAAGACTCGGCTCGTGGAACTGCTGCTGCCACAGCTCAGAGCGGCGGGCTTACGCGTCGGGACCGTCAAACATGCCAGCCACCAACCTAAGATCGATACGCCGGGCAAAGACTCGTGGCGGCATGGCCAGGCCGGCGCCAGCCGAGTGCTGCTCCTCGGGCCCGACAATGCCAGTCTCTTCGTGCACGGCACCAACCAAAAAGAGCTCTGGCCCTGGCTTGACTGCTTCGCCGGCGACGTCGACCTGGTGCTGGTAGAAGGGTTCCAGCGGACCGCGATGCGACATGTGCGGATCGAGCTCGTCGAGAGCTCCGGCTTCAGCCTTGCCGCCGCCCCGGAGAGACCGGACTCGTGGGTTCTCCGACGGCCGGTTGAGGCGCCTTACGAGGCGTTGTTCCCGGCTGACCTGACGGCCCAGATTGCGGCCGCACTGGTGCCAACGTGAACCCCCCGATGGCGATCATTCTCGCGGGCGGGGCCTCGCGCCGCTTCGGCAGCGACAAGGCGCATTTCGTCGTCGACGGCCAGACCATGCTGGACCGCGTGATCGCCGTGGCCGCACAGGTGGCCTCACCGCTCTTGGTGGTCGGCTCACGCCAGCCGGTCCCGGCGCCAGGGCAAGCCGTGGCTGACCTTGAGCCGGGCGGCGGGCCGGTCCAGGCCGTCGCCGCAGCGCTTCGCCAGGCGCCGGCCTGCGATTGGCTGCTGCTCGCTTGCGATCTGCCCTACCTCAGCGTGCCGCTCCTGCGGCGTCTGGGTCAACCTCTGCCGCCGGGGATCGGTGCGCGGCTGGTGACCTGCGCAGGACAGCGGCAGTTCCTGCCGTCGTTCTGGTCGGCCAGCGCGGCGCCGACCTTCGAGGCTGCGTACCTGGCCGGTCAGCGGGCGCTGCGACAAGTCGCCGCCGAACTGCCGCTCGAGGAGTTGACGGCCGCCGACCTGGTGGCGTCTGGCATCTGCCCCCACGCGTTGCGCGACGTTGACCGGCCAGACGACCTCTTGCCGCCCCGGCGGTAGCTGGAGCGGTTCACGATCCGCGAATTGCAGCGGAACTCTCGAACAGGTATGCGCGTATGTGCATTGATGTGCTATGCTCTGGCAAGCGGCCTGTGGTGGCACGGGAGGATGACGCGATGAGCATCAGTCCCGAACAAGCTGGGGAGCTGTTGAAAGCGCTGGGCGAACCGACCCGCCTGCGGCTGCTCGCCTTGTTGCGCACCCACGGCACGCTGTGCGTCTGCGAACTAGAAGAGGTGACCGGCATCGCGCAGTACACCATCTCCCGCAACCTCGGCCTGCTCCGACGCGTCGGGCTGGTCGATAACGAACGGAACGGCGCGCGGATGGATTACCGCATCGCGGCCGTCGCGCAGGACGTGCTCCGCGTGGTGGACGCCGCGGTCGCCTTGGTCGAGGACGATCCCGGGGTGCGGTCCGAGCGGTCACGGGCCGCCCGCATCCGGGCCGCCTGCTGCGCGACGGCGGCGTAAGCAACCTTGCTGCTCCCTAACACGGAGTCTGCGGTGATGTATGCAGATGTGTACATAGGCGCCTTCACGCCTGGGAACGGATGAGTCCGGATGGATCGGAAGAAGCTGAGCTGGATCGCCGTGGCGTTTGCCGTGGCCTACTACTTGCCGGTGGACTCGGAGCGGGTCCGATCTGGCGCGGTGCAAGCGCTGGTCATGCTCCACGAGTATGCCCGAGAGCATGTTCTGACGTGCCTCATCCCGGCCTTTTTCATCGCCGGCGCGATCGCCGTGTTCATCTCCAATGAGGCGGTGCTGCATTACTTCGGGATGAAAGCGAAAAGGTGGCTCGCCTACACGGTGGCCAGCGTCTCGGGCACGGTCCTGGCGGTCTGTAGCTGCACCGTCCTGCCGCTTTTCGCCGGGCTCTACAGCCGGGGCGCCGGGATTGGCCCGTCGACGGCCTTCTTGTACAGCGGGCCGGCGATCAACGTCCTGGCGATCATCCTCACGGCCCGGGTACTCGGCGCGCCGCTGGGCATCGCCCGCACGGTCGGGGCCGTCGGCTTCGCGTTCATCATCGGCCTGGTGATGGAGAAGCTGTTCGGCGACGAGGTCAACGGCACGACCGCCGAGTTCGGCGAGGCCGAAACCGTGCCGCGACGAAGCGGGCTGCAGACGCTCGTCTACTTCGCGACCCTGATCCTCCTGCTGATCTTCATGGCCTGGGCGAAGCCGGCCGGACCGACTGGCTTGTGGGCGGCCATCTTCAGCGTCAAATGGTACCTTTCCGGGCTGCTGGGGCTGGTGCTGGCGTGGCAGGTCTGGCGCTGGTTCGACCGCGACGAACGGGTCGCTTGGCTGCACAGCACGGCCGAGTTCGCCGAGTTGATCTTCCCGCTGCTGCTGGCCGGCGTGCTGGCCGCGGGCTTTCTCATGGGGGCGCCGAATGCCGACAACGGGCTGATTCCGAACGCCTGGATCAGCCGCGCCGTGGGCGGCAACTCCCTGACCGCCAACTTCCTGGCCGCCCTGACGGGCGCGTTCATGTACTTCGCGACTCTGACCGAGGTGCCCATTCTGCAGGGCCTGCTCGGCAGCGGGATGGGACAAGGCCCGGCGCTGGCCCTGTTGCTCGCCGGCCCGGCCTTGAGCCTGCCCAATATGCTCGTCCTCCGCACCATCATGGGCGGCCGCAAGACCTTCGTGTACTGCAGCCTGGTGGTGGTCATGGCGACCGTCACCGGGTGGGCGTTTGGCCTGCTGATGAGCCATTAGGAGACATCGATGACGATCACGGTGTTCGGGACGGGCTGCCCGAAATGTCAGACCACCGAGAAGAACGCGGTGCAGGCGGCGGCGGAACTCGGCCTCGAGGTGACCGTCGAGCACGTCCGCGAGCCGATGGAGATCGCCAAGGCGGGCGTAATGTTCACCCCCGCGTTGGCGATCGACGGGGTGGTGAAGTGTAAGGGCAGGGTGCCCTCGCCGGCCGAGGTCAAAGCCTGGTTGGAGGGCTGACATGCACCGCAACCATCTGCCGCTGCTGGCCGTTGGGCTGGCCTTCGTGGCCGTCCTGGCCCTCAAGGGCGGTGGCGACAAGGCGCAGGATGAGGCTGCCCCGGCGGCACCGAGCAGGGCCGGAACCCCTGCGGAGCAGGCTATTGCCGCCGCACGGGCGGAAGGCCGACCGGCGCTGCTCAGCTTCCGTTCCAGCTCGTGCATCCCGTGCAAGGCGATGGGCGACATCCTGGCCGAGATCCGGCCGAAGTACGAGGGGCGCGTCGCCTTCGTCGACATCTCGCTGGAGCCAGACACGCCGGACATGGCCTTGTGCGAGCAGTACCAGATCCGGGTCAAGCCGACGACGATCCTGCTGGCCGGTGACGGCACGGTGATCGAGACCAAACTCGGGGTCTGGGAGCCAGCCGAGCTGACCGCCCGGCTCGACCAGGTGGCGAGCCGCTGATGTTGGAGACTCTGGCCGCCAGTCTCGACGCCCAGCTCAGCGGCCTCTCGCCGCTGGTCTTCTTGCTGTCCTTCGCGGGCGGGGCTTTGACGGGGTTCAACCCCTGCGCGTGGCCCACGATTCCAGTGGTCTTGGGGTTGATCGGCGCCGAGGGCACACGCCGCAGTCGCTGGCGGGCGCCGGCCATCGCCGCTTCGTTCGTGCTCGGGCTCGGGCTGACCTACGCGGTCATCGGCCTGGCGTTCGGGACCGTCGGCCGCGTGCTGGGGCTGTCCAAGTCGACCTGGCACTACCTCGTGGCGGCGGTCTGCTTGTTCTTCGGGCTGAGCTGGGCCGGGCTGGTGACGCTCAACTTCGCGACCATCGCGCCGCGGATGCGGTACCGGCCCGAGGCCGGCGGCATGCTCGGGGCGCTGGTGCTGGGGATGCTCTTCGGACTGGTCGCCAGTCCGTGCGCCACACCGGTCCTGGCGGTCATCCTGTCGGCCGCCGCGGCCCAGGGCTCGCCGTGGCTCGGCGCGGTGCTGCTTCTAGCCTACGCCCTCGGCCACGGCCTGCCGCTGCTGCTGATCGGCTGCGCGGCCGGGGCGGCGACCCGGCTACAGCGGCTCGGACCAGCGCTCGAACGGCTGCAGCGGGCCAGTGGCTGGGTGTTGGTGGCCGTGGCGTTCTATCTAGTCTGGACGGCGTGAACGGATGAGGAGTCTGCGATGAGTTGCTGCAACGTGATGGGCCGGCAGGTCATGCTGCTGAGCTGCTCGGGGATGTCGAACGTCGGGCAGTTGGCCAACCAGGCGGCGATTCGGCTGCATCAGGAGGGCGTCGGGACCGGCTCGTGCGCGGTGGGCATTGCCGCGGGGATCGAGCGATTGGTGAAGGGCGCAGCCGAAGTGCCATTCCGGGTGGTGATCGACGGCTGCCCGGTGGCCTGTGCTCGAGCCGGCCTGGAGAAGCAGGGGCTGCGGCCGGACATCTACCTCCAAGTGACCGAGCTCGGCATCGAGAAGACGAAGGATTTCGAGCTGCCGCCGGAGCAGGTGGACCAGACCGTCGAGGCAGTCAAGGCGGCGATGGCGGCGGCGTGAGCGCCTCGGCCTGAAGGGATCGCGCAGTCCATGAAGTCCCATTTGGTCGTGCTGTCTCTGGCTCTGGCCGTCAATCTGGTCTGCTGGGCACAAGACGGCGCCGCGCCGCACCCGGCGGTGCCGCTGCTGGATGCAGCGGGCAACGCGATGGACCCCGCCGCCGCGGACGCCAAGCCGTACAGCCCAAGGCAAACCTGCGGCGGGTGCCACGACTACGAGGCCATCGCTGGCGCCTACCACTTCCAGATGGGGGCCGACAAGATCCGCGACGATTACGGCGTGGCCGAGGGCAAACCGTGGATCTTGTCCGATGGCCAGGCCGGACGCCAGATCCACATGTCGTACCTCGGGCTGACCAAGAAGCAGGTCGCCAGCACCGCCGAGATCGGCTTCACGCCGTACCAGTACGCCCAAGTCTGCGGGGTGTGCCACGCCGGCGGCGGGATCTTGGAACGGGACCGCGACGGACAGCCCTACGAGGCGCGCCAGACCGCGCACCCGGAGCTGGCGACAAGCCTCGACGGCGACTACTACGGTGCCGACTGGCCGCGGTCCGGCGTGCTTGAGATCGACTGCCTGATGTGCCACATTCCGAACTACGATGCCGCGGCGCGTGCCGCGCAGCTGAAGGCCGCCAATTTCCGCTGGGCCGCCACCGCGGGCGCCGGGCTGGCGACCGTCACGGGGTCGGTCAAGGCGGGTGAGACACCCTCGTTGTCCTATGATCAGGCGAAAGTCGCAGGCGGCCACCTGCAGCTCGCGTTGGCCAAGCCGACCGATGCCAACTGCCTCTTGTGCCACGCCGAAGCGGAGGTCAAGAAGCGCGGGCATGTCTGGGACGGCCGACAAGAGGACGTGCATACCGCCGCAGGGCTGCATTGCATCGATTGCCACCCGTCGGGGCCTGACCACCAGATCGCCAAAGGTCGCTCGAACGAAGTCCATGTCCGCGACGATCTGGACCGTGACGACGTCAGTTGCGCCGCCTGCCATGCGAACGGGTGGCTGGGCGCCGGGCCGGCGGCGCACCCTGACCTGCCGGCCGACCACCTGCAGAAGATCGCCTGCGTGACCTGCCACGTGCGCGACACCAAGGTCACTGCGGTGCAGACCGTCGACACGCTGACCGGGACGCCCCTCGGCCTGCCGACGGCGCCGGAGGCCAAGAAGTACGGCGAGAGCTTCGACTGGAAGCCCGCCTACTTCCGGCTCGACGACGGCAAGCTGTACGCCGGCAACACCCTCTATCCGGCGTGGTGGGGCAACCGCGCCGGCGAGGCCATCGTCCCGCTGTTCCTGGCCGAGACGAAGCGCGCCTTCGACCAGGTTGCCGATCGGATCGCCGACGACAACGGCGATGGCAAGCCCGAGGCGAACACCCCGGCCGAGATTCGGGCGATGCTGGACGCGTTGACGGTGACGCTGTCCGGCGGTCGGTTCGCCGATGTCCGGCCGGCCTACGTCAAGGGTCAGGCCGTCTGGGAGCTGGTCGACGGCGAGTTGCGCTCCGCCGCGCACCCGCAGGCGCAGCCCCTGCGCTGGACCTTCAGCCACAACGTGGCCGCGAAAGAGCGCGCCTGGGGCGCCAATGGCTGCGGCGACTGCCATGCCGACCCGTCGCCGTTCTTCGACGCGCCGGTGCTGACCGACCCGTTCGGCGAGGACGGCCGTCCGGTGACCGTGCCGCTGTGGCAGTCGCTCGGCCTGGAGCGCGCCGCGATGGTGAAGACGCAGGTCTTCGAGACGCCGCGGCAGGCGCTGGCCCGGGCCAAGGCCGCAGGCCTGCCCGTGGTGCTCAGTTTCCGCTCCAGTAGCTGCATCCCGTGCCAAGCGATGGATCGCATTCTCGCCGACCTGCGGCCGCGGTACGCGGCCGGGGTCGTGTTCGTGGATATCTCGCTGGACCCCGACCGAATCGACTGGACCTTGGTTGAGCGCTACGGCGTGCGGGTCAAACCGACCACCTTCCTGCTCAGCCCCATCGGGGCGGTGATCGAGGAGAAACTCGGCGTGTGGCCACCCGAAGCGCTGGCCGCGCGCCTGGACCAGCTCTTGGAGGGCCGACGATGACTCGACGGCAGACCTGGGCGATCGGTTGGCTGGTGCTGGCGCTGGGAGTCGCCCGGGCGGGAGAACTGGCCATCGGCGCCAGAGCACCCGACTTCGCGCTCCAAGATCTGTCCGGCACGACTCGCCGGCTGGCCGACCACCGCGGCCAATCGAAGGCGATCGTGGTGCTCTGGTTCTCGGCCGAGTGCCCGATTTGCCGACATTACGAAAGCCGAGTCCAAGCGCTCTACGACGAGTTCAAAGGGCAGAGCGTGACCTTCTACACCATCAACTCGAACAGAAGTGAAACGGTGGCCTCGATTCGCGAGCGGATGCACGCCCGCAGCCTGACCTTCCCGGTGCTCAAGGACCCGGGCAACAAGGTCGCCGACGAGTACGGCGCGCAGGCCACCCCCGAGATCTTCATCCTCGACGGTCAGCTCAAGCTCCGCTACCACGGCGCGAGCGACAACAGCGAACAGGCGGACAGGGTGGACCCCAACAAGCGCTACGCCCGCAGGGCGATCCAGGCCTTGCTGGCCGGCCGCCGACCCAGCCCCGCACGCGTCGGTGGCTTTGGCTGCGCGATCGACCGGGAGCCAGCGGCTGGACGACAGGCCTCGGGCTGCGCGGCCGCAAGTGCCCGAGGCCGTGGGGCCGAGCGTGGACGTGGCGGTGATGAACGCCCTGGCGATGGAGCGGCAGAAGACCGGCAGCCTCGCGGCCCTCGCGCCGGTGCACAACCGCCGGCGGCCGGTCAGAGGCGCTCGCGATGCCATCCTGCTGGTCGTCTCGTTCACGCTGTTCTGCTTGCGCCTGGTGGCATCGCACCGGTCCTGGCCAACGCGGGTGGCGCAAGGCGCACCAACAACCATTACCTTGACATATGAGCATGTGTTGATGTATGATCTCGGTATGGAATCCCAGTGCGAGCGCCTGAGGGCCTTGGCCGACCCGTTGCGGCTGCGATTGCTGGCCCTCCTGCACGACCGCGGGGAGCTGTGCGTCTGTGAGTTGGTGGACGAACTGGGCACGACCCAGTCCAACATCTCGACCCACCTCCGTGTGCTGCGCCAAGCGGGACTGGTCA
>DAOUCP010000095.1:0-10568 GCA_034432155.1 Anaerolineae bacterium | reverse complement strand
GCGCGTCGGACGAGACCGGCGGCGGAGGGGCCGCGCTCGCGTAGCTCGCCGCAGCCGGGAGCGCGGTCCCGGCCTGGCCGGCCGGCGCGAGTGGGGCACCCGGGCCGGACAGCCGTCGATCGGCCGAGCCTGCCCCCTCGGCGGCGGCAGCCAGGGCGGAACGAACGAGCCGAAAACCTCCTGCGGACCGGGCCGTCCGATCGCCGATCGCATCTTCGAGCGCCTGCCAGTCGGCACTCCCGGGCGGCTCGTCGCCGATCCGCAGTTCGCCCGACGCCAGCCAGGCGACGTGGGGCAGGGCGGCAATGCGCTGGAGGTCCGCGGGCATCACATCCACCAGGGTGACCCATTCGCCGGCCGGCCAGCGCAAGCTGTGCCAGCGCCTGGCATAGGCGTGCATGTCCACCGGCTGCAGGGACACGATGGCAATGCGCTGGCGTGACGTTTGGCTCGTGCCGGATGCCAGCGCCGCCAGACTGGGGGCCAGTTTGGCGTGTGGCGGTTGGCCGGCGAGGGACTCCAGAATGGCTGCGACGGTGGCGTCCGGACCTTGGCCGTCGGACGTCTGGCGGGGCAGCCCATTGGTCGATGGCGTGCCGCCGGCGACGTCTTGCCCGGCCAGGGCCAGGCCCACCAGCACGACACCCAGCAGAAGAACGAATCGGGACACAGCGCGGCGCTTGTTCATGGCTCCTCGATCGCGTTCGGCCAAGCGGGGGACCCCACACGCTGGCGGCGCATCGCCATGGCTGCCGGCGAGAGCATGCGCTGCCCCAGGGCGTTCGTCTGGCCGGTTGGCGGCGTTATTCGAGCCACAGTCTAGGCAGGCGGTCGCCGGCTGTCCATCCTGGGTGACGGACTGGTTGGGTGGTCCGGGCTGCGGCTGGCCTGCTTGCACCGGCATCGGCCTCCGTGGCACAGTATGGCCACCGTCCGCCTGCGCAGCCTGCACCGTTTGGGGGAGCGCGAGGATGGCCGAAGGACCACATGGACACTCCGCCGTCCACCCCGCCAGCTCACGAGGCCCCTGCCGAGTCGCCGACCGGCGAGGGTACCGCAAGGCCGCTCGATTTTGTGCGGGCCGCTATTGCCGAAGATCTGCGTTCTGGCCGCTTCCGCACTGTTGTCACCCGCTTCCCGCCGGAACCGAACGGCTACCTGCATATCGGACATGCCAAGGCCTTCTGCCTCGACTTCGGCGTTGCCGAGGAGTTCGGCGGTCGCTGCCACCTGCGGTTCGACGACACCAATCCCCTCAAAGAGGAAGAAGCCTACGTCGAGGCCATCAAGGAGGACATTCGCTGGCTAGGCTGGGACTGGGGCGAACACCTCTACTATGCCTCCGACTACTTCGAGCAGCTCTACCGTTGGGCCGAGCAGTTGATCCTGGCCGGCAAGGCCTATGTATGTGATCTATCCGCGGAGGAGATCCGCGAGTACCGGGGCACCCTGACCCAGGCGGGAAGGGAAAGCCCCTACCGGAACCGCACCGTCGAGGAGAACCTCGATCTGTTCCGCCGGATGCGGGCCGGCGAGTTTCCCGATGGCGCGCGGACGCTGCGCGCCAAGATCGACATGGCGGCTGCCAACCTCAATCTGCGGGATCCGGTCATGTATCGCATCCTCCATGCCCGTCACCACCGAACCGGGGATCGCTGGTGCATCTACCCCACTTATGACTGGGCCCACGGCCAGTCCGACTCCATCGAGGGCATCACCCACTCCCTGTGCAGCCTGGAGTTTGAGGATCATCGCCCGCTTTACGATTGGTTCCTGGAACAGTTGGGGGTACACCATCCCCGGCAAATCGAGTTCGCGCGCTTCAACCTGAGCTACACCGTCATGAGCAAGCGGAAGCTCTTGCGGTTGGTGAAGGAAGGCCACGTGGACGGTTGGGACGACCCGCGCATGCCCACGTTGTCCGGCTTGCGGCGCCGCGGTTTCCCGCCGCAAGCGATCCGGTCCTTCATCGAGGATGTCGGTGTCGCCAAACGGCAGAACACCATCGAGCTCGCCCTGCTCGAGCACCATGTGCGACAGGTGCTCAATCGAGACGCACCGCGAGCGCTGGCAGTCCTTCGGCCGCTACGGCTGGTGATCGACAACTATCCCGAGAGCCAGGTGGAATGGCTGGAGGCGGTCAACAACCCCGAGCAACCAAGCGCCGGCGTCCGCCAGGTGCCGTTCTGTCGAGAGCTGTACATCGACCAGGCGGACTACGAAGACGATCCGCCGCCGCAGTACCATCGACTAGCTCCGGGACGACGCGTGCGGCTGCGGTGGGCCTACATCGTCACCTGTAGCGACGTGGTGCGCGACGCTGACGGTCGAGCGGTGGAGATCCACTGCCAGTACGACCCGGCCACGCGGGGCGGGGCGGCAGCCGAGGGGCCGCGGGTGAAGGGTACGATCCACTGGGTCTCGGCCCGGCACGCCGTGCCGGCGGAGGTCCGACTGTATGACAGGCTCTTTCGCGTTCCCGATCCCGAGGATTGTCCGGAGGGGCTCGACTTCACCAGCCATCTGAATCCCCGCTCGCTCGAGCGGCTGACGGGCTGCCTGGTTGAGCCCAGTCTGAGTGGCGCCCAGCCGGGGGATCGCTACCAGTTTGAACGACTCGGCTACTTCTGCGTCGACACCCGAGACAGCACGCCGGGCAAGCTGGTGTTCAATCGCGTGGTGAGCCTTCGCGAGACCTGGGACAAGTCCTAGCGCAGGCTGGATGCCCACCGGCACAGTGGCCCAGCCGGCCGCAGTGCCCTGCGCCCTCCAAACGGCCGCCCGAGCGAGCCCAACGTTGCGACAGCAACGCTCTCAGCCAGGCGCGGTGCCGCAGGCGCTGCGCTGGCTTAGCCCTCTGCCTCCGCCGCTGTCACTCGCTGGGCCAGCCGGCCAATCCACGTCGTGGCCAGCACGGCGATGATCGTCACGATCACGGCGTAGGCCCAAGGCCCGGCCGCTCGCAGCCTTTCCTGAGCTGCGAACCAGCCTTGGATGGCCTCATTCCAGGCCAGGGCTGCCACGAGGCCGAATGCCGTGGTCACGAGGTCAGAGATCTTGTTCACGACTTCCTTGTGCATGGCTTGTGCCTCCTTCGCCGGTTGGCATCGTGTACGTTGGCGGCCGCCGGCCGCGGCATGTCTCGCGATGCGCAGGACGTGCACCGCTCGCCGAGCCGTTGCTCAACGTGGCCGGCCGCTGTCGGGACGGACCCACGCGCCAAGGCCGCAGCCATGGATTGCGCTCGCCGTCTGATGTCGCGGACGGTCGAGCCCCGATTCTCGGCGCCTGGAGCCGGCAGTCAAGCGCATCGCGCCTGCCGGCTTTACCGATCCCGGCGAGACTTTATAATGCCACGCGTCGTGTCCGTCCCCCTGCAGCCCCGTCGCCGTTGGCTGTTTCCGCCGCCGGCAATTGATCCTCGTCGCATCGCGGCCGGCAATGTGCACCCGCTGGTGGCAGAGGTGCTGGCCCGACGGGGGGTCGGCGATATCGCGTCGGCCCGGGCGTTCCTGGACCGGGCTGCCGGGGACGACGATCCGTTCGACTTGGCCGATATGGATCGAGCCGTCGATCGGCTGCGACGAGCGATCGCCGCCCGAGAGCCGATTGTTGTCTACGGCGACTACGATGCCGACGGAGTGACGGCGGTGGCGGTGATGGAGGAGACGCTTCGATCGCTGGGCGCCGTCGTCGATACCTTCATTCCCAACCGTCACGATCATGGCTACGGGCTCCACGCCCACGTCCTCGAGGCTCTGGCTGGCCAGGGGGTGCGATTGCTGGTGACGGTAGATTGCGGGGTGCGCGACGTGGAGCCGCTGAGTGTGGCCACGCGCGCTGGCATGGACGTCATTGTCACCGACCACCATCTCGTGCCCGGCGAGCTGCCCGCTGTGCTGGCGGTGATCAATCCCCGTCGGCCCGACTCCCGCTATGGCTTTGTCGAGCTCTCGGGCGCTGGTGTCGCCTTCAAGCTGGCGCAAGCCCTGTTGCGCCAGGCAGCCGCGACGACGACCGCCAGCGCTGGCTTGCTGGCCGAGGATCGGCTGCTGGACCTGGTGGCCCTGGGCACAGTTGGCGACGTGGTGCCGCTGGTTGGTGAGAATCGCCACCTCGTGCATCGCGGGCTAGAGCAGGCGCGCCGTGGCGAGCGACCGGGTGTGGCGGCACTGGCAGCGGTGGCCAACCTCGAGCTGGCGCGCGTCGATGCTTCGGCCCTGGCGTATGCGCTTGTTCCCCGGCTCAATGCCGCCGGCCGCATGGCGGATGCCCAGGCGGCACTCGAGCTTCTGACCACCCATGATGTCGCCCGGGCAAAGCAGCTGGCGCGTGTGCTCGACGATCGGAACGGGGAGCGACGCGCTGCCACGGCGCGCGCCGTCGAAGCCGCTGAAGCGCAGATTGCCAAGGAGGGACAAGACAGCCTACTGTGGTTCGCCGACGAGGATTTGCCGCTGGGTGTGCTGGGCCTGGTCGCTGGGCGTCTGGTAGACCGCCACTACCGACCGGCGGCCGTAGTGCGCATCGATGGCGAGCGAGCCCGAGGTTCGGCACGGTCCATTCCCGACCTCGACATCACCGCCCTTCTGGAATCGGCTTCCGACCTCTTGACTCGCTTCGGCGGTCATGGCCAGGCGGCTGGGTTTGCCCTGGCGGCGACCAACGTTCCAAAACTGGCCGAGCGGCTCCGGGAGGCCGCTCGCCGCGAACTCGCCGGTCGGGACACTCGCCCCAGCTTGCTCGTCGACGCCCCGCTGCCCTTGCGCCTCGTCGACCTTGCCACCTGCGATGCTCTGGAAGGCCTGTCGCCGTTCGGCCACGGTAATCCGCGGCCTCGCTTCTGGGTGCGTGCTGTGGTTGTAAGCCGCCTGAGCGTCGTTGGCTCGGATCATCTGCGCTTCCGTGTCGCCAACGACGAGCGACCGGAGGGCGTGGCGGCGGTTGCCTTCGGGCAAGCGGAGCGGCTTGGCGAGTTGCGCCTGGCCGGGCGGGTGGACTTGGTCGCGCACTTGGCGCGGGATGCGTGGGCCGGGCAGACGATGGCCCAACTGGAGGTCATCGACATGGCCGCCAGCGAGGCAGTCTCGCTGGCTGCCGGTGGATCGCCAGCCGGCGCCGCCGATGTCTGAGGGCGCAAAGCCGCTTCGGCGTTTGGCGACCTGCCGATGCTCTTCCGGGGAGCTGCACGGTCGCACGCAGCGTCTCGCTGCCCCGTCGTGCCGGCCTGTCGATGTGTCGTGTCCTCGATCGGTTGCCGCTGGACCAGAACGGCGCGTACGGCTCGCGCTAGTCGCGAGCGGTTGGGCCGGCCAGGCCGCAGTATTGCACCTCGTCACCCCAGGCGCGATAGAGGTGCGTCTCGCCGCCGGCCTGGAGCAGAAGCTCGATAATCACCCGACCCGGCCCGTTGGCGGCTGGCGTCGGCGTGCCGGGACAAATGAGCTCCCCCACCTCGGCCACCCGCAGCTGCTGCAGCTGAACCTTGCTGCCCGACCCCAGACGGGCCTCCAGATCGCGGCGTGCTCGATCGAGTGCCGGTGCGGTCAGGTCGTCCAGCCGCGGCTCCGGCAGAGGCCCGAACACGTTGAGCGGCGACGGATCATCGCAGCGCACGACATGAGCATTCCCGTCCCGACGGCGATCGGTGTGGTAGGTCGCAATCTGGTCGCCCGAGGCCAGCCGAATGCGAAAGCCCGGCGTCAGCACCTGCAAGTAGAACTCCCCGGGCTTGGGGCAGCCGAGCGACGAATCGGGCCAGGTGACCGGCTCGATGGCCAGCACTTCGATGGCTCGGGTGGAAAGACCGAACTCGGCCGCAAAGGCATCCCGCGCCGCTGTCACGGCGCCGGCGGCTGCCTGCGCGTCCTCGGCTGACAGGGGGGTGGACGTCGCGCGAGGCGCTGCGGGCCGCGGAGATGCCTGCGCCGCTGTGGCTTCGCCCTCCGCTCGCTGGCCTGACGGGCTAGGTGGGGCCGATTGTCGGCACGCGCTCAGGCACGTTGCGACGGCCGCAACGACCAGGAGACCGATGGCGGCGGGGACGAGGTTGGCATGCGGCAAGGCGACGGCTTTCACGGCCGCGATTATAGCAGTCGCTCGCTGGGGGGCGCTGGCCGTGGCGCCGGCGCGGGCTAGTCCCGGACGATGACGGCCGTGCCAATCGCAGCCCATTCGTAGAGCCTGGCAGCGTCGGCGGTGTCCAGCACGATGCAGCCGTACGAGACGGGACTACCGAGTAGCCCAGCCCACAGCGTTTGCCCGTTGGCCACGGGCAGGGCGTGAATGCCGTTCTCGGAGCCGCCTGCCCAGTAGATGCCAAGCCAGTACGGCATCCACAGCTGCCAGGCCGTGGACCAGGCGTTGGGGATCTTGTCGAGCACGTGGAAGGTGCCGCGACGGGTGGGATGACCGGTCATGCCGGTCGAGACAACGAAGCTCCAGAGCAGGCGGTCACCGGCGTAGACCGTCATCCGCTGCTCGCTCACGTCCACCACGATAAGGCCGTCCAGGGAAGAGCTACTGCTCGACCACGGGTTCGCAGCGTCGCCCGATACCACGAGAATCTGCCCTGCCCAGATGAGATCGCTGGCCAAGTCGTTCCACGCCTGGAGGGCGGCGACGGTCGTGCCGAAGCGCTCGGCAATCGTCGACAGGGTGTCGCCTGGTCGGACGACGTATGTGCCTTCCGCGGGCTCCTGCAGCGGGTTCGCTCCCGAAGTTGCCAAGCCGTTGGCCGGCGTGGAATCGAGCCCCTGCTCGTAGTCCGCTGCGCGGCGGTCGGCGGCCGCGTTGCTGTCACCGGTGAAGGTGCCAGGCCCGGCCTGGCCGGCGCTGGCGGAAGTCGCCGCCAGGCGTTCGGTCCCGTTGGCCGACGCCTCTCGAGGCTCGTCGTCCAGAGGCCGCTCGGCGGAACAGACCGACCCCGAGGGTAACCAGAGGATGCGACCAGGCCATAACGACGCGCCCGGCGACAAGCCGTTGCCGCGCAAGAGGGCCCCCACCGACACGCCACAACGGCGGGCCACAAGTAGCGCGCTGTCGCCCGGCAGGGCCCGCACCATCCCCCCAAGCTGTCCAGCGTCGCTGCGCAACGGCAACGGAGGGGCGGCCAGGGCCGCTTGCCCCAGGGACGGCTGGGCGAGGCTAGCGCCGACTAGGGCCAACGTTGCCATTGCAGCCATGACCAGGGCTCCTGCGAGCCACCACGAGGCGGCCAGCGCAGGTGACGTCGGATGGCTACGACCGGGCGGAGCGCATCCGCCCTCCGCCCGGTCGGTCAAGGAGGACCCGCAAGTCATGTTCGTGGCGTGGCCGGCAGCGCTAAGGGTCGATGAAGATGTGGACGTCACACGGCCTGGGGAACTGACCTCGCTTGTCCACCGCCGTGAGGCGCACGGTGTACGGTCCTTGGGGCATATTGCCGACGTACCAGACGCCCAGGACCGTGTCTACCACCGGTGTTGTGTACACCTCGTTGATGCTCTTGAAGGCGCTGTTGTCCAGCGGCAGGTGACCGATCGCGTATTCCAGCTTGTAGAACTGGAAGTTCGGAATGGACGCCGTCCCGATCAGTTGCACCACGCCACTCACGTGCTGACCTTCCAATGGCCGAACGATCTGAATCTCCCGCGGGCAGGCCGCTGGCTTCAGAGACACCGCCGTTGGCTTGGGCTTTGGTGGCGGCGCTGGCGGATGGCCGCCACAGGGGATGAACAGACGCTGGCCGGGGAAGATCAGGTACGGATAACGCAAACCGTTGGCCTGGGCCACGGCCTGCACCGTCGTGTGGTGCATGGCCGCGATGCGGCTCAGGGTATCCCCCGGCTGGACGATGTAGGTGCTACCGCAGGTCGGCACGGGCGCCGGTGGCGGGGGCGGTGGCGGCGGCGCGGGCGCGACGCACCCCGGAATGATGAGCTTCTGCCCAATGGCGATGTAGTCCGGGTTGCTGAGCCCGTTGGCGGCCATGATGGCCTGGACGGTTGTGCCATAGCGCTGGGCCACCTTGGAAAGGGTGTCACCGGGCTGGACGAGGTACTCGCAACCACCCGTGGCTGGCGGCGGCACGTAGGGTGCTCCCGCCGGGATGACCAGCCTCTGGCCGGCATAGATGCAGTCCGGGTTGAGCAGATTGTTGGCCCGGGCAATGGCCTCCACCGTCACATGGTAGGCACGGGCGATTGCTGTCAACGTCTCGCCGGCGCGCACCACGTGCACAGTCGCTTGCTGCTGGGCGTGGGCGGCCTGTGCCGGGATTGTTCGGCCCAGGGTCGGCACGACCAGAAGCGCCAGAACCGTTCCGATGAGCATGAGCCGTCGCATGACTTGCCTCCTTAGCTACGAGCCGATGCCGATGCGTTGGATGGCTGGGCAGCGGTTCCGCTCGCGGCGCTGGCCGCAGCGCCCCCAGGCGGAGCTGCCGGCGGCGTGGCACCCGGAGCCGCGCGCTCCCGGCTGGCGGCGATGGTCGGCCCACGGATCTCACGCGACTTGAGGAACTCCCCGATGTCTTCGCGACTGATTCGGTAGGCGGCCTCCAGTCTGACCGCTCGCAGCTTGCCGGCCCGGATGTACCGTCGGATCGTGAAGACGCTCACTCCGAGGCGATCGGCGACGTCCTGAACCGTGAGGTACTGGCCAATGTCCGCCATGTCGTGCCACCCATTGCTACGTGCTGCTCCATGCTACGGGCTTTAAGGTTTTCTGTCAAGTCGGTTCTTAAGGTGCGGAAGCGCTACCATTGGGGCCATGGTGGACGTTGCTGCGAAGACCCGGCATGTGCTCGAGTACGACAAGGTGCGCCGGCGCCTGGCCGAGCATGCCAGCTTCTCCGGTGGGCGCGAGCTGGCCTTGCACTTGGAGCCGTGCACGGACGTCGAGGAAGTGCGGCGCCGGCTGGCGCGGACCACGGAGGCGCGCCAGTACCTGGATCGACACGGCACGGCGCCTCTGGCTGGAGCCCATGATGTGCGCTCGGAGATTGAGGGCGCGGCGCGAGGCCGCTGCCTCTTGCCATCCGAGATGGTGGAGTTGCGGGATTGCCTGGTGGCGGCGGAGCGAGCGCGACGGGCCCTGATTCGGGACCGGGGTGGCTGGCCGCAGCTGGCGCTCATCGCGGAGCGACTGGTGGCGCCGCCGTCATTGGTCGAGGACATCCGGGCGACGCTCGACGATGAGGGTCGGCTGCTCGACGACGCCAGCCCGGCGCTGCGTCGCCTTCGCGCCGAGTTGCGCGTGGTGCACGGTCGGTTGCTCAAGCGACTGGAGACGATGATCGCCCGCCCCGAGGTGCGAGAAAGCCTCCAGGAACCGCTGGTGACGCAGCGCGACGGGCGCTATGTGATTCCGGTGCGCCAAGAGCGGCGGGCCAAGGTGCCCGGCATTGTGCATGACACGTCGGACAGCGGGGCCACGGCCTTCGTCGAGCCTTTGGCGCTCGTCGAGCTGGGCAATGAGCTGCGCCAACTGGAGCTCGAGGAAGAGCGGGAGGTCGCACGCATCCTGCGCGAGCTGTCAGCGCGGGCCGGCTCGCATGCCGAGGAACTGCTGGCAACGGTCCAGGCCTTGGCGGAGCTGGATCTGGCTTTCGCCGCCGCCCAGTACGGGTACGCCTTGCGCGCGGTCACGCCGCTCATTCTGACCGATGGCCTGCCACGAGCGATCCTACCGCAAGCGCGCCATCCGCTGCTCGATCCCGACGTCGTGGTGCCCGTGGACCTGCGCATCGGCCAAGACTTTCGGCAGCTGTTGATCACGGGGCCCAATACCGGCGGCAAGACGGTGGTTCTGAAGACCCTCGGCTTGTGCGTGCTCATGGCGCAGTCGGGTCTGCAGGTGCCGGCTGCGGATGGCGCCGAGCTCAGCGTATTCGACGCCGTCTTTGCCGACATTGGCGATGAGCAGTCGATCGAGCAGTCGCTGTCCACCTTCTCCGGTCACATGACAACCATCGTGCGCATCCTGGAGGAGGCCACAGAGCGGTCGCTCGTCCTCTTGGACGAACTGGGCGCGGGCACCGATCCGGTGGAGGGCGAAGCGCTGGCCGAAGCGATTCTCGATTGCCTGGCTGCACGTGGCATCGCGACCGTCGCTTCCAGTCACTACTCGCGCCTGAAGGCCTATGCGCACGCCACGCCGGGCGTGGCCAACGCATCGGTGGAGTTCGACCCCGTCTCGCTGCGGCCGACCTATGAGCTGACCATCGGACTGCCCGGGCGGTCCAACGCCATTGCCATTGCTGCCCGGCTCGGCTTGCCGGCCGACATCGTGGAGGCGGCACGGCGGCGTCTGTCGGCCGAGGAGGTGGCCATCGATGAGCTGCTGGCCGAGATCCGCACCTCTCGCACAGCAGCCGTGGACGACCGCAAGGCAGCGGCGGACGCGCGCCGCCAGGCCGAGGAGTGGGCGACCCGGCTGGAGGAGGCGGTGGCTAGCTTGCGGACCGAGAGGGCGGTCATCCTGAAGGAAGCTCGTGAGGAAGCGGCAGCCGAGATCGCTGCGGCGCGCGAGCTGGTGGCTCGTTTGCGCCGCCGGGCCGAGCGGGCCTGGCCGCGGGCGGCGGCCGC
>DAOUCP010000094.1:0-9285 GCA_034432155.1 Anaerolineae bacterium | reverse complement strand
CTCGGCTGCTCCGTCGAGAGGCATGGCGATCTGGTGGCGCCCGATGCGCGCCGAGGGTGGCAGCTGTGCCTTAAGGGCCACGCGATGCAAGGGATGACTCTCGGGCCATTGGATGGCCACGGCATCCCCCTGGCGCTGAATGCAGCGTGCTCCGGCGCGGTGGGCGAGGGACCGCAGACGCAGGATGGCCAGCAGATTCTCGACGCTGGCTGGCGGTTGGCCGAAGCGGTCCTGCAGTTCGGCGGCGATCTCGGCCACCACGGCTTCGCTGGCCGCGCCGGCCATCCGCCGATAGAGCCGCGTTCGCTCGGCGGTATCGGACACGTAGCTCTCGGGCAGGTAGGCATCGAGCGGCAAGTCGACGGTTGGCAAACCACGGCTGATCTGGCTGAGCTCGGTGCCGAGATCCTCCACCGACGAGTGGGCGTCGGCTCGCAGCCGCGTGATCGCCGCCGCCAAGAGCCGCGTGTACAGGTCCAGTCCGATGGCTGCCACTTGACCGTGTTGCCGCGTGCCCAGGATCTCCCCAGCCCCCCGGATCTCCAGGTCGTGCATGGCGAGCCGCAGACCCGATCCCAGATCGGTGGCGCCGGCGAGCGCCTCGATGCGCTGCCGGGCTTCTTCGCTGAGGCTGTATCCTGACGGCAGGAGGAAGTAGGCGTAGGCCCGCTGCGTGCTGCGACCGACCCGACCACGCAGCTGATGGAGCTGGGCCAGCCCGAACCGGTCGGCCCGCTCGACGATCAGGGTGTTGGCATTGGGGATGTCGAGACCACTCTCGATGATGCTGGTGCACACCAGCACGTCGACCTGACCGGACACAAACTCCAGCATCGCCTCCGCCAGATCGTCCTCGTGCATCTGACCGTGGGCGATCCCGACGCGCGCTTCGGGCACCAGCCGCCTGAGCTGGGCAGCCTTGAGCTGAATGCCCTGGACACGGTTGTGGACGTAGAAGACTTGGCC
This sequence comes from Anaerolineae bacterium, assembly GCA_034432155.1. Lineage (GTDB taxonomy): Bacteria > Chloroflexota > Anaerolineae > Epilineales > Epilineaceae > DAOUCP01. The sequence continues at coordinate 8,319 of DAOUCP010000094.1, read as the reverse complement.
CCGGCGCTGCAGTTCACGACGGATTGCCTGCGCCACCAAGGCATCGTCGTAGGGTCCGACATGGGTGACCACGGGCAGACGTTCCTCGGGCGGCGTGCTGATCGTCGTCAGGTCGCGCAGGCCTGACAAGGCGAGATGCATGGTGCGCGGAATCGGCGTGGCCGTCAGGGTGAGGGTGTCCACATCCCGGCGCAGGATGCGGATGCGCTCCTTGTCGCGGACCCCGAAGCGGTGTTCCTCGTCGACGATGAGGAGGCCCAGGTCGCGGAACTTCACGTCTGCGGACAGAAGCCGATGCGTGCCGACCACGATGTCTACGTCGCCATCGGCTACCTGCTGCACCACCTCGCGCTGTTGTCGGGACCGCAGGAATCGCGACAGCATGGCGATGCGAATGGGGAACGCCCGCAGGCGGGCGCGGAACGTCTCGAAATGCTGCTGGGCGAGTACCGTGGTGGGCGCCAGCACGGCTACCTGACGCCTGGCCATCACCGCTTTGAACGCCGCCCGGATGGCCACCTCCGTCTTGCCGAAGCCGACATCGCCTACCACCAGCCGATCCATCGGCCGGTCGCCCTCCATGTCGCGCTTGACCTCCTCGATGGCCCGCAGTTGGTCCTCGGTCTCGAGGTAGGGGAAGGCCGCCTCCATGTCGAGCTGCCAGGCGGTGTCCGGCAGGAAAGGCGCGCGGCGGGCCACCTCGCGCTGCGCGTAAAGCTGCAGCAGCTCGCGGGCGATCGTCTCAATCTCGCGTTGGGCGCGGCTCCTCGCCCGTTCCCAGTCGGCGGAGCCAAGCCGGTTGACCTCCGGCGCTCCTTCGCTGCTGCCGACGTAGCGCGCCACGCGGTCGGCCTGGTTCGTCGGCACATAGAGCATGTCCCCTTGGGCGTATTCGATGGCCAGGTAATCGCGCTCGATGCCGTTCAGTTGCAGCCGGTGAATGCCGCGGAAGAGGCCAACGCCGTGCTCGATGTGAACCACATAGTCGCCCGGGGTGTACTCGGCGAAGTAGTCGAGGGCTCGGGCGTATTCGGGCCGCCGGGCTGGGCGTCGATAGCGGGGCATCTGCCAGCCGAAGAGCTCGCCGTCGGTCAGCAGCACCGTCTCCCCCTGGTCGCCGCGCAGCGTCCAGCCGGTGGCGAGTGCACCGTGCACGACCGCGATGCCGCCTTGGGATGGAGCCAGGCGGAGCTCGCTTGTCGGCGCCAGCGCTACGCCGAGTTCGCCGAGCAGGTCGGCGACGCGCTGCGACTGCCGCGTCACGAGAACCACGGCGTTGCCGGCCTCCGCCATCTCGAGCGTGGCCAGCACGGCCTCGTCGACGCGGCCGGCGAAGCGAGGCGGAGAGGCGAAGGCCTGCCGGAGCAGCTCGCCGAGCGGCGAATGGCCTTGCGGCCCGACGACGAGCTGCCGGCACTGTTCGAGGCCGTGCACGACGTGCTGCCAGTCACAGAAGGGCTGTCCTGGCCAATCCGACGGCAACTCGCCGCGCTCGATCTGCTCGTGGCGAAGTGTGCCGGCCTGGCTGGCCTGTCCGGCAGCCAGGTCCCGTAGGGTGCTCGCATCTTCGTGCGCCACCCAGGATCCGCTCGGCAGGTGATCCACCAGGCAGCTTGGACCGGGGTGCAACAGCGGGCCGTAGAACTCGATGCCGGCGAAGGGCTCGCCGGCTTCCAAGTGGGCGCGGTGTCGCTCGAACTCGCTCTCGGCGAGGGGATGCAGTTGCCGTGTAGCGAGCTTTGCCATCTGGCGCGCGACGTCCGGTCCTCGGTCCGGGAGGGCCTCCGATGCGGGGCCGATGGTGAGACTTCCGATCTCCTCTTGGGACCGTTGACTGGCCGGGTCGAAGGCGCGCAGCGAGGTCACCTCGTCGCCGAACCACTCGATGCGAATCGGCGCCGCAGCCCCCGGCGGGAACAGATCGACGATGCCGCCGCGATGGGCCACCTGACCCACCTCGGTGACCTGGTGAACTGGCTCGTAGCCCAGGCCCCGTAGCTCCCGCAGAAAGCCCCACAGGTCGAGGCTCTGGCCGACTGTTACCGTCCGCACCTTGGCAGCCAAGTCGGAGACCGATAGCGTGCCCACGAGTACAGCGCGCAACGGAGCCACCAGGATCGGCGGCGGTGCCGTGGTGCCGCTGCGCCAGCCATGGAGCGCCATCAGGGCTGAGAGACGCAGCTCGCGACACGTCGGATCCCACGGCGCGCGCTCGAACGGCAGCACGTCGGGCGCCGGGAACAGGAAGACACGGTCGGCGGTGTGAAGGTAGGCGCGCAGCGCGTCGGCCACGGCGCGCGCCGCATTGGCCTTGGCGGTGATCCACAGAAGCGGTTGAGCAAGCCGCTCGGCCAGGGTGGCCAGGGCAAAGGCGCGTGCTGCTTCGGGCAGCACCAGGCCGCTCACCACCTCACCGACCTGGGCGCTCTGCACGCGGGCCTCGAGCGCCACGAAGGCTGGATGCTCGGCCAAACGCTCCGTCAAGCCGTGGACGGTGAAGGCCAGCCGGTCGCTCCTGGCGATCTGCGGCCGGGCAGTTGGTCCAAGTGGCGGCTCCATAACCATACAACGATACCACCGCGCCCTTCCTGCCCGCAATGGCCCCGGGCGTGTGCTCGCCCTGGCGGGCTGACCTGGCAGCGTCCGACGGGCGGCCGTGGCGCGCTGGCGCCGAAATGCCGGCCCCCGACGACCGGTTCTCCGCCGCCGCCCGGCCGCCGCCGACCGGTTCGTAGCTGCCGGCGAGCTGTCACCCACTGGTTCGGAGCCGCCCTCCCACGTACAATCCGGCCGCGAGGCGCCCCCCTTGCGCCTTGAAACTGGCCGGGGATGGTCGTCCCGGCCGCACAGCCCGGCAGGCTGGGGGCGTACGTGGGCGCCGCTGGCGAGCTCTCGCCTTACCACAACGGAGCGCGATGAATCCTGGCACCATTGTTCGGCTCCGGGAGCGCCATTGGGTGCTCCTACCCCACGAGGACGAAAGCGTCTACTGGCTGCGTCCGCTCACCGGCACCAGCGACCAAGCGGTGGCGGTGCGCCGCGACCTGTCTGCGTTGCTCGCGGCCGACTTGCCCACCGAGCAGCTTGCGCCGGCCAGCTTTCCACCGCCTCTCCCGGACGACGTCTCCGACGCCGCCGGTGCCTTTCTCCTTTGGCAGGCTGCCCGGCTGACGCTGCGCGAGGGTGCCTCGCCGCTGCGGTCGTTGGGCCGGATTGCCATCCGTCCCCGCGACTACCAGTTCGTGCCGTTGCTGATGGCGCTTGGTTTGCGACCGGTGCGACTGTTCATTGCCGATGACGTGGGCGTCGGCAAGACGATCGAGGCCCTCCTGGTGGCGCGCGAGCTTTGGGATCGAGGCGAGGTGCGTCGCCTGGCAGTCCTGTGTCCGCCCTACCTGTGCGAGCAATGGCAAGCGGAGCTGACCCAGAAGTTCAACCTGGAAGCGGTGGTCATCCGTTCCGGCACCATCGCCCGCCTGGAGCGGGACAAACCCATCACCAAGACCATCTATGAGCACTATCCGATTCAGGTGGCCTCGATTGACTTTCTGAAAAGCGATCGCAACCGTCACCTGTTCTTGCTCCATGCTCCGGAGCTGGTCATCGTGGACGAGGCTCACGGCGCTGCCGATTCGCCGCATGCTGCCCAGCAGCAGCGCCATCGCCTGTTGCGCGATCTGGCCAGCGACCCACACCGCCACTTGGTGCTGGCGACTGCCACGCCGCACAGCGGCATCGAGACCGCCTTTCGCTCCCTGTTGGCGCTCCTGGATCCCGAGTTTGCGAGCTACGAGGCGGGCCGCTTTACGCCCGAGCAAGTCCGGCGGCTGGCGCCCCACTTCGTGCAGCGCACGCGGCGCGACATCGAGGCCGAATGGCGGGAGGGCCGATGCTTCCCCGAGCGCCTCGCCAAGGATTGCCCCTACACCCTCTCGCCCCTCTATCGGCGCCTGTTCGAGCAAACGTATGTCTTCTGCTCGGAGATTGTCCGCAGCGGCGAGGCACTTGCGGAGCGCCATCAGCGGGTGCGCCACTGGGCGGCGCTCTCGTTGCTGCGCTGCGTGATGTCCAGCCCGGCCGCGGCCGAGGCAGCGCTGGCCGCGCGCCGGTTGCGGCTGGCCGAGGCGGCGGACGAAGAAGAGCTGGATTTCGGCGGCTACGTCTTCGAGTCGAGCGACGATCGCACCGACGACGAACAGCCGACACCGCCGATCGAGGAAGCGGAGGCAAGCCTGCCCCCAAACGAGCGGGCGCGGCTGCGGGAACTCGGCAAGCTTGCCGCTGAGGTGCAGGCCTCGAAGGCCGATACCAAGCTCACCGGCCTCGTTGCGATCCTCCACGAGCTATTGGCCGAAGGCTACCAGCCCATCGTATGGTGCCGCTTTGTGGCCACCGCGGAGTACGTGGCCCGGTCGCTGGCCGAGGTGCTGCCCGCCGAAACGCAGGTGGTATGCGTCACCGGCCGCCAGGCGGACGAGGAGCGGCTGGCCCGGATCGACGAGATCGACCCCAGCCGGTCGCGGGTGCTGGTGGCTACCGACTGTCTCTCGGAGGGTATCAATCTGCAGGAGAAGTTCACTGCCGTCGTGCACTACGATCTGCCCTGGAACCCGAACCGTCTGGAGCAACGGGAGGGGCGGGTGGACCGCTACGGCCAGACAGCCTCGCAGGTGAAGGCCATCTGCCTCTACGGCCGCGACAACCCCGTCGACGGCGTGGTGCTGAACGTCCTGGTGTGCAAGGCGCGCGAGATCCGCCGGGCACTGGGGACGTCGGTGCCGGTGCCGGTCGACAGCCAGAGCGTGATGGAGGCGGTGTTCAAGGCGTTGCTGCTGGCCAGGATGCGGACCGAGCATGGGCAACTGACGCTGGATTTCGGCCCACCACCCGAGGTGGAGGTCCTGCACCGCATCTGGGAAGCGTATGCCGAGCGCGAGCGGGCGAGCCGCGCCCTCTTCGCCCACCTCGGCGTGCGGCCCGAAGAGGTGGAACGCGAGCTTGCGTCCGCGGACGCGGTCCTGGGCTGCCCGTCCGACGTGGAGGATTTCGTGTTGACCGCTGCCCAACGGCTCGGCCTGCCGGTCAAGGCCGAGAAGCAGGCCGGTGTCTACCGGGTGCCGCTCGGTGCCGATGTGCTGGCCGCTTTGCCGGAGGCGGTGCGCTTTGCCTTGCCGGAGCGCAAGGAGGGTTGCTGGCGGATCAGCTTTGCATCGCCAACGCCGGAGGGCGCCGACTACGTGGGCCGCAACCACCGCTTCGTGTCCGCCCTGGCGGTCTTTCTGCTGGAGGAAGCATTGACCCGCCACGGCCAGGCCACCGCCGCGCGGGCCGGCGTCATCGCCACCCGGGCGGTCGAGCGGCCGACCGTCCTATGGCTGCTTCGCATCCGCTACCTCCTCGAGCGACCGAACCATACGCCGTGGTTCGCGGAGGTGGTGCGGGTGATGGGCTATCGGGTGTCGCCGATCGAGTGGCTGGCCGACGACGAGGCGCTGCGCCTCTTGGCCACGGCGCAGCCCGACGCCAATCTGTCGCTGGCGTCGAAGCGGGACCGGATCCGGGTGTTGCTGGCCGACTACCCGGCGCACGAGGCCGACCTGCGACAGCGGATCGAGGAACGGGCGGCGGCGCTGGCCGAGAGGCACCGGCGGGTCGCGCGCGCAGCCGACAGTGGCTCGCCGGAAGGGCTGGCGGTGCGGGCCCAGCATCCCGTCGATGTCCTGGGTCTGCTGGCGCTCGAGCCGGTGGGAGGCAACCGATGAGTAGGGCAGGAGGCCTCGCTCTGCGGGTTGCGAGGCTGGTGCCGGCGCGCCAGCCGCTCGGAGGCAGGCGATGAGAGTCGGCTTCCGAGGTCGGCTCGAAGGCGGGCTCTTGGGTCCCGATGTCTTCGAGTGCGCCCTGACCGGCCAGCTTCCCGGTCAACAGCCGGAGAACTTCGGTCTGCCAGCGCGGCGTAGCCTCATTGAGGAGATTGCCACCGTCTTCAGTGAAGCCCGTGCCCTTTGGCAGGTGTTCCAGAGTCGGCTGGCGCGCCTGCCGGAGAGTGACCCCGCCACCTCGCTGACCCGCGACGGTTGGATGATTCCCTTTCTAAGCAGCCTGGGCTACGAGCTGCGATACAACCCGCGGGCCTACAACCTGGACGGGCTCACCTTTGCCATCTCCCACCGCGCCGGCGAGGCTGAAACCGCGCCGCCGGTCCACCTGGTCGGCGTCCGCAGCGATCTGGGGCGGGTGGCTGCCTCCGGCCGGCCCCGCCTCTCGCCGCACGCCCTCGTCCAGGAGTACCTGAACCGCAGCGAGGCATTGTGGGGGCTGGTGGCGAACGGCCGGCTGCTCCGCCTGTTGCGCGACGCCACCTTCCAGCGCCGCCAGGCCTACATCGAGTTCGATCTGGGGGCCATTCTGGAGGAGGAGCGGTTCGAAGACTTTCAGCTCCTCTATCGCCTGATGCACCGCAGCCGGCTGCCGCGCGACGGGGAGGCGGCGGATGCCTGCTTTCTCGAGCAGTACTACCGGTGGTCGGTGGAGCAGGGCGGCCGGGTGCGCGACCGCCTGCGCGAGGGGGTGGCCCTCTGCCTGACCGAGCTGGCGAACGGCTTCTTGGCCCATCCGGCCAACGATTCGTTGCGGGACTGGGTGCAGCGAGCTGGTCCGCAGGCGCTCTACGAGCAGCTGCTGCGCCTTGTCTATCGCTTGTTGTTCTTGCTGGTGGCCGAAGAGCGGGGCCTCGTCAGCCTCGATCGGCTGTATCTGGAGCACTACGGGGTAGGCCGCCTGCGCCGGCTGGCCGAGAATCGCCTGGCCCCGAGCGACGACGTGGACCTCTGGCATTCGCTGCGGGCGTTGTGGCGAATCCTGGCCGACGCCAAGCTCTCGGCGCGATTGGGTGTGCCGCCGCTGAACGGCGAGCTGTTTGAGGCGATGGACCTTGACGAAGGCCGAATCGCCAATCGGGACCTTCTGACTGCCTTCTGGCACCTGGCCTTCTACCAGGAGAGCCCGGGCGCCCCGGCGCGGGCGGTGAACTATGGCGCTCTGGACACCGAGGAACTGGGCTCGGTGTACGAGAGCTTGCTCGACGAGGAACCGACGCTCCAGTGGCCGGCCGTCGGTCCACCGCGCTTCGGATTCGTTCCCGGTAGTGAGCGCAAGACCACGGGCTCCTACTACACCCCGCCGGAGTTGGTGAACGAGCTCGTGACGAGTGCTCTGGAGCCGGTGCTCCGCGAGCGACTGGCCGCTGCGCCGCCCGAGCTGCGGGCGCAGGCGCTTCTGAGCATCAAGATGCTCGACCCGGCCAGCGGCTCGGGCCACTTCCTTCTGGCGGCCGCCCGGCTGCTGGCGAAGGAGCTCGCCCGCTTGCGAACGGGCGAAGATGAGCCGTCGCCGGAAGCGCAGCGGGCGGCGATGCGCGAAGTGGTGGCCCACTGCATCTACGCCGTCGACAAGAACCCGCTGGCGGTGACGCTGGCTCGCGTGGCGCTGTGGCTGGAGTCCCACGCCGAGGGCAAACCGCTTACCTTTCTCGAGCACCGCGTGCGGTGCGGCGATTCGCTGCTTGGGCTTCTCGAGCCGCGGCCGCTGCGAGGGGGGCTGCCGGATGGCGCCTTTGCGCCGCTGGAGGGCGACGAGGGGGCGGTGGCCGCCGCTGCCGCCCGGCGCAATGCCCAGCTGCGCACGGGCCAGCTGCCGCTCTTCGGCGGGCTTCCGCCGGAGCCGTTCGAAGCGTGGAAGTCCTGGATCGCGTTGCTAGAGGCCAAGCCGGACGACACGCCGGAGCAGGTGCGCTCCAAAGAGGCGCTCTACCAGCGGCTGGCCCAGGATCCCGACTGGCAGCGCTACCGTCTGGCGGCCGACACGTGGCTGGCAGCCTTCTTCCAGCGCTACGCGTCGGGCCAGCCGGTCGTCACCAGTGAGCACGTCCTCGACGCTCTTCGTGGCCAACTGTCACCAGAGGCGGCGGAGGTCGTCCAAGCGGCCGCCCACCACCTGCGCTTCTTCCACTGGTGGCTCGAGTTTCCGGAGGTGCTTGCTCACGCCGGGCGGCCGGCCGGTGGCCAGGCGGACGACGGAGCCTTCGGCCGCCGGAGGGGAGACGAGGCCGCGGACAGCGCCGACGGCGGGATGGCACGCGCCGCAGCGGACGGCGCCGGCGGCGGCTTCGACGTCGTTCTGGGCAATCCGCCGTGGGCCAAGATCAAGCTCATGGAGCAGGCCTTCTTTGCCCGCTACGCCCCCGAGATCGCCCACGCTTCCAATGCCGCTGCCCGGCGGCGAATGATCGCCCGGCTCCAGGAAACGGACCCGGCGCTCTGG
>DAOUCP010000093.1:0-15420 GCA_034432155.1 Anaerolineae bacterium | reverse complement strand
ACGGCATGGATCCGACTGGCGGCCGCCTGGTTTTGTGCCGTGCCGTTGCTGGCAGGGCTGTGGGCGATGCTGCCGCTGCGCTGGCGAGCCGATGGCGAGGCACGCAACGCGCTGTTGGCTGGCGGTCTTGGCCTGCTGCTGGCAGTCCTGCTGGGCAGCGACGTTGGCGCGTACATGGGGCTGCTCCTGCTCTCGCTGGCCTGGGTGCGCCACCGGTGGCGGTCGCCGCCGGCGGTGGCGCTGGGCCGCAGTCTGCACGGCTTCCTGGCGCCCTCGACCTTGGTCTGGCTTGCGCTGGGTGGGGACCGCTCCCTGCCAACTGCCCAGGCCATCCAGACGGCTTGGCTGGCCGAGTTTCTGGCCTGGCTGACGATGAACCGCTTCCCGCTGCTCCTGCTCCTCGCCTTGACGTTGGCCCATCACGCTGCGAGTCGACTGGCCTTGGGCGACCAGGATGCCAGCCGCTGGCTGCTGGTGGGGTCCTACCTGTTCGCTGTCACCGTCCTTGTGACATCGGAGCGGGCCCTGGCTGCCGGCGGGCTCAGCCTATTGCTGCTCTTACAGTGGCCGTGGCTGGCTGCCCGGCCGGCTGCCCTGGGGGCCGATGGGCCGCTTGTGGCGCGACGCGCGTGGTTGGCGGCCACCGTTCTGACCACCGCGGCTGCCGGTTTCGGCTAACCCACGGGTTCTCAGCCCAGAGCGCTCGCCGCGTGCCTGGCAAGCCGTTTCCAGGCGGTTGACAGCGGGGCGGGTGGGCCCTATACTCTTCTCCTCGCCCCGGCAGCGCCGCTGCGCGCATGGAGCCAATGGAGCAGGCACAGGACGTCCTCACCTACCTCGGCGCAATGAGCGCCGTCGACGTGCTCGACATTGCGCTCGTCGCCGGTCTGACGTACGGGCTCCTGTACATCGTCCGCGGCACCCGCGCCGTGCAACTGCTCCGCGGAATCCTGGTCCTGCTGCTGTTCGTCTTTCTATTCAGCCAGGTCCTGCGGCTGCGCGCCTTCGCCTGGCTGGTCTCGATCCTGCTCCCGGTGTCGTTGCTGGCTCTGCCCGTCATCTTCCAGCCCGAACTGCGACGCGCACTGGCTCGCCTGGGCCGGGCCGGCCTCGTTCTCAGCCGGCCGACGGACAGCGCGTCGGCAGGCGCCGTGGTGTCCATCGTCTCCGTGGCAGCCCGGCGCTTGTCCGAGGCTGGCATTGGCGGGCTGATTGTGCTGGAGCGCTCGACGGGCCTGGATGACCTGGTCGAGCGCGGCATCCGGCTTGACGCCGAAGCCAGCGTCGACCTGTTGCTCCAGATCTTCTACCCCAACACCCCGCTCCATGACGGCGCCGCCATCTTGCGCGGTGGCCGGGTTCTTGCGGCCGGCGTGGTCCTGCCGCTGGGCGAGCCCAGCCGCGCCGATCGCGCCCTCGGCACGCGACATCTGGCGGCGCGCGCCATCAGCGAGGCCACCGATGCCCTAGCGGTGGTGGTCTCCGAGGAGACGGGCACGATCTCCCTGGCGCGAGCCGGCGTCCTCTACCGGCCGTTGGACGAGGGGGCCCTGTCGCGACTCCTATACCAGCACTACGTCGGGCAGGGTGTTGCCGCGGGTCGGCTATTCGGCTCCTGGTGGCGCTTGGGCGGTGGTGCGGCCACCTCCGAGGCTGCCGACACGGGGCCCGCGGACGCGGGTGAAGCTGACCTGCCCGGCGAGGGGCCAACGACGCAACGGACCATGGCTCTCGGCGCCGACGCGGGACAGGACGCCGCGGCCGAGAAGTCCGGTGATGGTTCGCCGGCGGACGGCGTGCCAGCAGCCCGGCACGGCCGGGAAGAGGGATCATGACCCACCGCGAGTGGCTCAGTCAGGCGGGGTCGCTCGCCCTGGCCATCCTGCTGGCGGTGCTGGTGTGGCTGGCCGCGACCCAGAACGACCGCCCGATGCGGACCGTCAACGCCTACCCGGTGCCGCCGGCCGAGGGCATCCCCGTGACACCGCCCCCCTTGCCCACCGGCTGGTCAGCCTACGACATCGTGCCAGCCACAGTGCGGCTGGGGGTGCGTGGCCTGCAAGACGGACTCGAGCAGTTGACACCGAACAGCTTCGTGGTCCGAGCAGAGGCCGATTTGCTGCCCGGGCGTGAGGCCGAGTACACCCTGCCACTGCGAGTCATCTGCGCATCCTGCAGCCGACGCGGCATCCGGGTTCGCGGCATTCAGCCGGATACCGTAAGGCTGCGGGTTGCCCGGACGGTTACCCGAACGTTCGCCGTGGTGGCCGAACCGGCGGAAACCGTGCCGACGGGTTACCGGTTCGTGGCCACGAATGTCTCGCCCACGCGGGCGGCGGCAAGCGGCGCCTCGGCAGCGGTGTCTCGGGTCGTTCGCCTTGTGGCCCGCCTGTCGACCATTGAGTCCGTCGGCGAGGAGCAGCGTTTCCACGGCGTGCCGATCCAGGCACTGGACGTAGCGGGGCGACCGCTGGCCGGGGTGGCCGTCGTGCCGGCGGAAGCCGAAGTCTGGGCGACGTTGGAGCGGCGTGCGCTGCCGGTGGCGGTCTATCCCGATGTGACAGGCATGAATGACGTGGCCGACGGTTACGTGGTGGGCGCGTTCACCACCGAGCCGGAGGTGGTGGAGCTGATCGGTCCTCCCGAGTTGCTGCGCCAGATGCAGGATCAGGGCCGGGTGACCACGGCGCCGGTGGATGTCACCGGAGCCAGTGGCCGATTGGAGAAACGCGTCGCCTTGGAGTTGCCGGACGGGGTGACAGCGCTCAATGCGCCCGCTGGCGTCACGGTGACGGTGGAGGTAGAGCCGCTCCCGGGAACGGCCACCCTGGACATGCCCGTGACGGTACGGAGTCTGGCGAACGGTCTTACGGCGACTGTCACGCCCTCCCGGGTGCGAGTTCTGCTCAGTGGACCGCGGCCCGAGCTGGAGCGCATCCAGCCGGCCGATGTTGCGGTTTACGCCGATGTGGCTGGTCGTGGAGCCGGTAGCCACCGCGTCCGGCTGCGGATGGAGGCGCCTCCCGGTGTGCGGCTCCGCAGCATTACTCCCGAACAGGTGGAGATCGAAATCCGAAGCCTGTGGACGCCAACGGCTCCGCGACCGTTGGCCACCGGTACGCGATAACCTACGGTGAAACCTCGGCCAAGCATCTGGCGGCGGCCTGGACCACCCGGAGGGCCAGGTCGCTCGTTCGTCCGGAGCAAGATGAGAGCGTGGCTGCTGCTGGCGCTGCTCGTGGCATCGGGGACGGGCGTGGGGGCGGGGCTGACGGCCAGTGATTCGGCTGCGGTCGACGCCACGGGCCTGGTGTGGAGCGCCGCCGAAGCGGTGTCCGAGGCCGATGCAGCAACGGTGCAAGCGGAGGCCCAGCTTGCCGTGGACACCGATGGTAGCCTCCACGCGGTTTGGATCGACGACCGCTACGGTGGCCGCGACGTTCTGTACAGCCGTTATCCGACCGACGGGGGGGGCTGGGCAGCAGCCGTGCGCGTTTCGTCGCCCGGGGCAGGCACACGCAGCAGCCCAACCGTGGCCGTGGATTCCATCGGCAATGTGCACCTCGCCTGGCTGGATGTCTCGTCTGGCCAGTCCGAGCTATGGCACTGCCTGATTCCGATCCATGGCACGTCCTGCACGTTGGCCGGCCGCATACCGCTTGGTGAGGGGCGCTCGGCACCGCAGCAGCCGGTGATGGCCGCCGATCCGTGGGGCACGGTGCACCTGGTGTGGGTGGATCACCGCGGGCCGTCGCAACTCCGGTACGCCAGGCGACCGTATGGTGGCCGCTGGTCCGTCGGCGTGCCCGTTGCCGCGGGAGCCTTGCCGCAGCGCAACCCGGCGCTGTCCGTCACTCGTCTCGGCGATCTCTACCTGCTCTGGGAAGAGGCAGCCGCCGAGGGTTCGGCCATTCGGGCCAGTCGCTTGCCGCCGGGCGGCGATGTCTGGTGGCCGGCAGCCGAGCTGGCGCGGAGCGCGGGCGCGGCGCGACCTGCCCGACCTGCCGTGGCGGCCGACAGCCAGGCGACGGTACGGGCGGCGTGGCTGGCCGGCGAAGGCAGGACGGCCCTCGAGACGGCAGAACTGCGGGCCGAAGAAGGAGAGTGGCGGCCGGCGCGGGTGCTCTACCGAGTGCGGGAGGGGACCATCGAGAGCCTGGCGGTGGCCGGCGGCCCCGGGGCGCAGGGGCTGATGGTGTGGCTGGAGCGGGGACCAGCGGGAGGGCAATTGCTAGCCGTCGCGACCGGCGGCGAAGAAGAAACGCCGGTGGCCGTGGCACACCCGCCGTTCTTTGACCAGCCACAAGCACCGCTGGCCGCCATCGACGCCGGCAGCATAGCCCACGCCCTGTGGGTGGCGCGCCGCCACGATGGCCCCTGGCGGCTGCTGCATGCGAGGGCACAACTGCCAACACCGACGTATCCCACCTTCGAGTACGAGGGGTGGCTTCAGTACCGTTGGGCAGAGTGGAACTGCCGCGGCGACGGCTACGCGGTCGTCGACTGCCGCGGCTCGTCTAGCCCGCTGATTCGGGCCGGCGAAGTCGACCTCCTGCCTCTCGTCGGACAGTACGTGTCGCTGACAGTCGTCAAGGTCGAGGACACGCCATGCGTGCACGGTCGTGCGTTGCGGGCCGTCTCGGTCGCCAGCAAGTGTCCACGCGCCACGGGCGCGATCACCGGACGGGTTACCTTCCTGGGCCGGCCGGCGGTCTGGGAGCTGGTAGCGGTGGGCGATCGACTGGCTCCCACGGGCGACTCGGGTCGCTTCTTCCTGGATGACCTGCCGCCGGCGCGCTATGTGGTTACCACCTCTGTCAGCTGCGGCCTGACGGCGCGGCTCGACGGTGTGGTGGTGGAGGCTGGCGAGACCGTCCACCTCGAACCGGTGGCCTTGGTGCCCGGCGAAGTGATTCCGGATTGTCGCGTGGACATTCGCGATCTCGCCCGAGTGACGGCTCTGTACAAGAGTGCACCGCCGTATGGGCCACCTTGTGCCGACCAGAATGGGGATGGCGGCGTAAACCTGGCAGACATCGCCATCGTCGCGGCCAACTTGGGTCAGCGCTGTCCCACGACCTGGCCGACGGGCGCTAGCCCGGCGAGAGAAAGCCGCTGGCCCGCTCAGCCTTCGATAACTGCCGCAGTTTCGGCCCACTCCTGGTAGGCGGCATCGATCTCCGCCGTGAGCGCACCGTACGCTCGGCTCAAGCGGTCCACCTCAGAGAGGTTGCCGCACTCGCTGGCAGCCTGCAGCTCCGCGGCGAGGTGGTTGGCCTCCGCCTCGAGCTGCGCGATTCGGGTTTCTAGCTGGGTGCAGCGTACCCGGAGCCGATAGCGTTCGTTCTTGCTCAGGACTTGACCATCGGCAGCGGCGAGGGGAGTCTTGCCCTGGCTCGGCGAACCGCCGGCCGGTGCCGACCTCGACGGACGCCATGCCCGCAGGTTCGAGGAGCGGCGATCGCCGCTGGCGAGCACCTCCAGTCGGCCCGCTTCGATGACCCACAGGCGGGTCGCCAGGTGGTCCACGAGGTAGCGGTCATGACTGACCATCACAATGGTGCCACAGAAACTGGCCAGCGCAGCCTGGAGCACCTCCTGGCTCGGCAGGTCCAGGTGATTCGTGGGTTCGTCCAAGAAGAGGCAGTTCGGTCGGCCAAGAGCCAGCCGAGCCAGGGCGAGTCGTGTCCGTTCGCCCCCCGAGAGCGACGCCAGCGGCTGGTTCACCATGTCGCCGCCGAACCGGAACTCCGCCAGGTAGCCCATGGCCCGCTGGCGATCGCCACCGAGCCACTCCAGGACGGCCTCGAGCACCGTCCCTGCGCCGCCAGCCGTGCCCGAAATCTGTGGCAGGTAGCCGATGTCCAGATTCGCGCCCAGACGGACATGTCCGCCGAGTGGTGCCAGCTCACCCAGCAACGTGCGAAGCAAGGTGGTCTTGCCCGTACCATTGCCTCCTAGAATCGCGATGCGCTCGCCATGCTGCACCGCCAGCTCGGGGACGGTCAGCAGCGGGCAATCGGGGTAGCCAACGGTCAGATCCTGAGCCCGCAGCACCCAATCGCCGCCCCGGCGCTGGGGCTGCAGAGAGATGCGGAACGGCGTGGGCGGCGGTCGAGGCGCCGGCACCTGCGCCAGGCGACTGGCCACCTCGTCTACCTGCCGCGTTCGTTGGCGGAGAGCCAGGCCGGCCGTGGCTTGGGCCCAGCCGACGCGGTCGATCTCATCTAGCACGGCCAGGCCAGCCAGCAGGACGGCATCGACTTCCCGGCTGAGGCGCGCCAGACGACCGATGGCCACTCCGGTGTTCTGAGCAGCCATGGTGCGCCGAATGAACTCCAACTCCTTCTGGGAGCGGCTGAGAAAGGCTTCGTATTGGTACCGTCGGCGGCGCCATCTCTCTTCCCGCGCCGCCAAGTAGGCCGTGTAGTTGCCGCGATAGAGCTCCACCCCACGGGGACTCAACTCCCAGATGGTGTCCACCACCCGGTCCAGGAAGGTGCGGTCGTGGCTCACGAGGAGCAGGGCACTGGGGTGGGCGCTCAGGTAGCCTTCCAGCCACTCGACGGCTTCCACCTCCAGATGGTTCGTTGGTTCGTCCAGCATTAGGAGGTCGGGTTGCTCGAGGAGCAGGCCGGCCAACAGGGCGCGCGTCTTCTGGCCGCCGCTGAGCTGTTCGATGGGCTGGTCGATGGCGCTGGGAGGGAAGCCAAGCCCGAGCAACACGTGCCGGATGCGGGCGCCGTAGGTGTAGCCACCAGCCCGCTCGAACGCCTCCTGCAAACGGCCGTAGCGCTCCAAGGTCTCCGACAGGCCAGGCTCCCGACTCAGGCTAGCGGCCAGTTCCTCCAACGCAGCCTCCTGCTCACGCAGCGGCGCGACGGACTCGAGCATGACCTCGCCCAAGGTCGCCTCGCGGCCGGCGAAGGCGGCCGCCGCCTCTTGCGGCAAGGTGCCGATCCGCACGCCTTTGGCGACCTGGACGCGGCCCGCGTCGGGCTTGAGGAGGCCTGCCAGGATTTGGAGTAAGGTTGTCTTACCGCATCCGTTGGGTCCGACGAGCCCGATCCGTGCCCGGCGGGGGATGGCGACGGTCACCCCCGAGAAGAGGTCACTGGCGCCGAAGGACTTGCCGACGTTAACGGCGCGCAGTATGGCCATGACCGCTCGTCACCCGCCAAGGAGCGGTTACCGGCAGGCGCTCTGCGCGGCCAAGGCTAACCACGTTCCTTCTTCCCGGCCCGCCGGCCGCCGTTCTTGCGCTTGGCCGCAGTCTCCGTAGCAGAGCCGGCCTCCCGGTCTCTGGTGCGGCCCTCCAGCTTCTCGAGGCGCTCGCTCAGTCGCCGCATTTCACCGCGGGCTTCCTCCAGCTGCTTCTCGAGCGCCGACAGCCGAGGCTCCTCGCCGCGCCGCAGCTTGCTGATGGCTCGATCGACGCGCACTTGCTCCTGCAACGCCAGCTGGGCGCGATAGCGTTCCAGAGCCTCGATCGCCCCCGCTTCGCCCAGCGTCTCCAGCGCTGTCACGGCGCTCGACCGAACGCGCTGCACCGGGTCGCGCAAGAGATCGCAGAGGCGTTCCATGGCCGTTGCCCGCAGGTGCCGCTCCTGGTGGGCCGCCAAGGTGCCAAGGGCCGCTACTGCCGCCGGCCGGGCGCGATTGCCCAAGGCTCCGTAGCCGATTCTTGCCTCGAGGAAGGGCAGGGCTTCTGGCTGCCGTGATTGCGCCAAGCCCCGGAATGCGGCCGACTGCACAATGCCGCCCCAGCCTTCCCGTTCGGCGGCCGCCTGGAGGAGCGCCAGCGGCCCCGCTGCCCGTTGTTTGCCCAGCGTTTCCAGGGCCGCTGCCTGGGCGCCGTATGGCAGATCGTCCGCCAATCGGTCGGTGATCGCCGCTGCCAACCGCTCGTCGCGGTACGAACCGGCCGACCGGAGGAGCCAGCGCAGGACCATCGGATCGTGCTCCCAGGCGACGAGATCTACCAGGGCATCGATCGCCGCCTGACTCCCAGCACGGCCGAGGGCAGCCGCGAACTCCACGCGCGCGCCCCAGAACGGTTCCTCGCGGTAGGCATCGCGGATGGCCGCGATATTGGCGCCGTTGCCTGTCTTGGCCAGTTCGCCCGCCGCCAGGATCCGGCCCAGCACGTCGGTGGCGCTCCTCAGCTGCGTTCGCAGCCGTCCATCGCCGGGGTTGAACTCGAGCTTGTGCAAGATCCGATGATGGGGATCGAAGCGCACTTGATCCGGATCCCGCGGCATGGGCACGGTGATGACGTGTCGGCGCTCGGTGAGGGTCACCGGTGCGGTGTGCAGCTGACCGTCGATGAGCCAGCCGACGTCGGTCTTCAGCTCGAATGCCGGGATGCCAGCTTTCTCGTCGACCTGGGTTTGCTCGATCTCGAACGTTCCCTCCCGCCGATCGCTGTCGTAGCGGAAGGTGACCTTGATCTTCGGGTAGCCCTTACCGAAGAACCACTGGTCGAAGAAGCGGCCCAGGGATCGTCCAGAGTGCTCCTCCAGCACGCGGCGGAAGTCATCCGTCTCCACGACTTGCCCGGCATAGCGTCGGAGGTAGTCGCGAACCGCCGTCCAGAAGGTCGCCTCGCCAATCTCCTGGCAAAGCGTGTGCAGCCGGCAGGCACCTCCCGGGTACAGGTGGGCATCGTACAGCTCCCAGGAGCTCGCGAACTCGCGCGTCACGATGGGGCGTTGGTAGCGCTCGTCGGCTTCCTGAAAGTAGGCCTGCGCATCGCGATAGTACTGATACAGCTGTTCGTCGCGGCCTGCCCGATCGGCGAACCACACCTGCTCCATGTACGTCGCCCAGGACTCCTTCAGCCATGCATGGGCATAGTCGCGACACACTACGGCGTCACCGAAGTAGCTGTGGGCCATCTCGTGAAGGTTCACTTCGTCGACCAGCCGGTTCCATTCCTGAGCCAGCTTCTCGTCCATCACGAAGCCATCGTCCCAGCTGACCAGCGAGATGTTCTCCATGGCTCCCCCGAAGCCTGGCAGGGCGACCTGGAAGTACTTGGGGAACGGGAACGGCTGGCCGAGCTTCTCGGTCATCCAGGCCAGCATGTCTCGCGTGCGACCGAAGGACCGACGCAGGTCCTCGGGGGTGAAGGACGGCGGGGCGAAATAGGCGATGGGGCGACCCTCGAAGTCGCCATCGTCGGCGCGCACCAGATCGCCGACCACGAAGCACGTGAGGTAGCTAGGGCACGGGAAGTCCAGCCGCCAGTGGGCGGTCTTGGTGCCGTCGCCGTGGGCGACCTCGCTCTGGAGCTCGCCATTGGCCAGGATGGTGAAGCGCTCGGCGGCGCGAATATGGAAGTCGAGATGCGGTCGGGCATTGGGCAAATCGACACAGGGCAGCCAGTAGCGGGCGCGCTCGGTCTCGTGGTCGGTGGCTGCCCACCACGGCGTGTCCGGATAGGCTGGCGTCGGACGAGAGAAGTAAAGGCCCGCCCGCGGCTTCTCGACGCGGTAGTGAATTGCCGCCCGACGCCTCTCGTCCTGCGGCACGGGCTGCCGCCAGCGGATCACGATTTCCTGGCCGTCGTACTGCCAATCGAGTTCGTGACCGTCGGGATCGTTGATCGAGAGGCCCTCCAACCCAATCCCGTGCAGCCGGAATTCCGTCGGCCCAGTGCGACGGGCCACCACGGTGTGGGTCACGGTACCGAAGCAGGCCTCTAGCTCGAGGTCGAGGGTGATGTCGATGTCCAGGTGAATGGGATCAAGCTCCAGATCGGGCGGATAGTGCTTCTTGGCGCCGGGCGGGGGAAAGCCGTCGAACTGTCGCCGCCGCGCCGCACAGGCATGCTCAGCCTCATGAAAGGCCATGGTGGTCACTCCGCAGATGTTGGTGGCGGAAAAGCAGATGGCCGGCCGCGACGAGCCGCCGTCCACTGGCAGTCTACATGCGGCACGGCCTGGACGGCAACCACGGGTGGCCTTCCGGTGCCCAGAGCGCCACAGGAAACGTTCCGGGCAGGCTGGCTGTTGCCGAAGCCGTTCGCCGGGGCTACGATTGACACGGGCCGGGCAGGAAGACACTGGCTGGCTCCTCTGCGAGCAAGAACGCGACATGGCTGCGGTGGCTTCGGACTACACTGCCCGTTACTGGCGTCAGGCCGAGGACGGGCGCATCGTGTGTGAGCTTTGCCCGCGACGCTGCGCCCTGCGGGATGGGCAGCATGGATTCTGCTTTGTGCGCCAGGCCAAGAATGGCGCCTTGCGGCTCATCACATACGGCCGCAGTACCGGCTTCTGTGTCGATCCCATCGAAAAGAAGCCGCTGTACCACTTCCTGCCTGGCAGTGCGGTGCTCTCCTTCGGCACCGCCGGCTGCAACCTGGGCTGCCGGTTCTGCCAGAACTGGAACATCTCCCACTGCCGGCGTACCGAGGGACTCAGCCAAATCGCCTCGCCCGAGGCCATTGCCCGGGCGGCCGGCGACACGGGTAGCCGCAGCGTCGCCTTCACCTACAACGAGCCAACCATCTTTGCCGAGTATGCCCTCGACACGGCCATCGCGTGCCGGGAGCGGGGGATCGCCACCGTTGCGGTGACCAACGGCTACATCAGCGAGGGCCCTCGCGAGGAGTTCTTCCGTTACATCACGGCTGCCAACGTGGACCTGAAGGCCATCCGCGAGAGCTTTTACGAGCGTCTGTGCTTTGGCCACTTGCAGCCTGTCCTGGATACCCTGGTCCATCTGGCGCGGCAGACGAACGTCTGGCTCGAGGTGACGACGCTCCTGATCCCCGGCCAGAACGACGCGGAGCCTGACCTGGCGGCGGAGTGCGCTTGGCTGGCCGAGAACCTGGGCCCTGACGTGCCGGTGCACTTCACCGCCTTCCATCCCGCGTGGCGCATGCGGGACGTGCCGCGCACCCCCCTGGCGACGCTGCAGCGGGCCCGGCAAATCGCTCTCGCGAGCGGCTTGCGCTACGTGTACACCGGCAACGTGCTCGACCGTGAGGGGTCTACGACGCGTTGCAGCGGTTGCGGGCAGGACTTGATCCGCCGCGACGGCTTTCAGGTGACCGCCTACTGTCTGAATGGCGCGCGTTGCCCGAGCTGTGGAGCCGTTCTGCCGGGCGTGTTCGATAGCGCTGGACCGATCGGATCTGGCTCTGGCTGACCGAGGGGCGCGGCTCGGTGCTGCCCGCTGTTGCGGCTGGTCGCGCGGCACCGCGGCTCGGTGCTGCCCGCTCTTGCGGCTGGTCGCCCGCCACCGCGGCGGTCTCCCCAGAGCGTGCGGTGCGCGAGCAAAGGTCGCCTTTCGCTGCCGGGCGGCAGGCAGCGCTCACCCTGGCGTGGGCTCGCCGCCTTGCAGCAAGAAGCCGAGGGCGCCAGCCACCCTCCCGGCCTGGTGGACGTGCAGACCCTCGATCGAGGGTGCCTTGGCGCCCCGCTGGGTTGGTACCACAGCCCGGCAGAAGCCCAACTTGGCTCCTTCCAGCAGCCGCCGCTCGAGGTGACTGACGGAGCGCAGCTCGCCGGACAGCCCGATCTCACCAAGGATGATGGTGTCGCCGGGCAGCGGTCGGTTCGCAATACTGGAGGCAATGGCCGCTGCGATGGCCAGGTCCGCTGCCGGTTCGTAAACCCGCAGGCCGCCGACGACATTGACGAATACGTCACGGCCGGCGACATTGCGGCCAGTGCGGTGGGCCAGCACGGCAGTGATCGTCACCAGGCGGCGGTAGTCGGCGCCGTTGGCCGATCGCAGAGGATTCTCGACGGCTCGTTCGCCGAGCAGAGCCTGCACTTCGCACAGCAGTGGACGACTGCCCTCCATGGCCACGGTCACCGCCGAGCCCGGCGCGCCGATGGCTCGTTCCGCCAGGAAGGTGGCCGAGGGATCCGGCACCTCACGAAGACCGTGGCTGCCCATCTCGAAGACCCCAAGTTCCTCGGTGGCGCCGAAGCGATTCTTCATGCTGCGCAGCAGGCGGTGGACGTGGTAGCGGTCGCCCTCCAGGACAAGAACGACGTCGACCATGTGCTCGAGAACGCGCGGCCCGGCGACGGTGCCCGTCTTGGTCACATGGCCGACCAAGAGCAGCGGCATGCCCGTCGCATTGGCCAAACGCTGCATGCGGGCAGCCGACTCGCGCACCTGAGAGACCGAGCCGGTGGGCGAGTCGATCTCGGCTACGGCTACCGCCTGAATGCTATCGACAACCGCGGCTCGCGGTCGGATGGCCTCGATGCTGCCCAGGATGTCCCCAACGTCCGTGGAGGCCAGCACCTGGATGTTGGCGCTGGTGAGCCCTAGCCGCTCAGCGCGCAACCGGATCTGGGCGGCCGACTCCTCAGCCGCGACGTACAGCACAGGCTGGTCCGCGCCAGCGATCTGGGCGGCGGCCCACAGAGTGAGGGTGCTCTTGCCGATGCCAGGCTCCCCGGCTAGGAGTACGACGCCGCCGGGCACGAACCCCCCGCCCAGCACGCGATCCAGCTCGCCGATGTGGCTTTCGATGCGGTGGGCCGCGAGCGACTCGATCTCGGCCAGCCGGACGCTCGCCAGCGTTCGGGCCGGCCTGCCTCCGCCTTCCTCCACGCCGAGCGCCATCTGGCGCAGGCTGTTCCAAGCCTGGCATGTAGGGCAACGGCCCGACCACTTGGGCTGACTGGCTCCGCACTCGGAGCAGACGTAGACGACCCTCGACCGAGCCACCGGCGTCAAAGCGTCAAGCGGGAAGCATCGGCAGCGCTGATCACGCTGCACCCCATGCGGGGCTGGAGCACCTCCGGGATGTCGATGCTGCCGTCGGCACGCTGATAGCACTCCATGACGGCGATCAGCGTGCGCGGCAGGCCAAGGCCAGAGCCGTTCAAGGTGTGGACGTATTCCGTGGCCGCGCCCGGTTGCCGGCGGAAGCGAATGCTAGCCCGGCGAGCCTGGAAGCTGCCGAAGTCGGAGAGGGAGCTGACCTCCAACCACTCGCCGCACCCCGGAGCCCAGGCCTCGAGGTCGTAGGTGATCGTTGAGCCGAAGCCCAGATCGCCGCTGCACAGGGCCACGACGCGGTAGGGAATGCCCAGCCCCTGAAGGACCGCTTCGGCATCGGCAACCATGGTGTCCAGGGCGGCCGGCGACGACTCCGGCGTTGTGAACTGGTAGAGCTCGACTTTGTCGAACTGATGACCGCGCTTGATGCCGCGCACATCGCGGCCAGCACTCATCTTCTCGCGTCGGAAGCAGGCCGTATAGCTCACGTAGCGGCGCGGCAAGCTGTCGCCGGCCAGAATCTCATCGGCGTGCAAGTTCGTGAGCGGAACCTCGGCCGTCGGGATCCACCACAGATCATCCTCGACGTCACGGTAGAGGTTGTCCTCGAACTTGGGCAGCTGGCCGGCATTCCACATGCATGTCTCACGGACCATGAAGGGCGGATAGACCTCCAGGTAGCCGCGCGCAGTATGCAAGTCGAGCATCCAGCCGATGAGGGCGCGCTGCAGGCGGGCCCCGGCGCCGGCAAGGACATAGAAACGACTGCCACTCATACGGCTGCCGCGCTGGAAATCGATGATGCCCAGTCGGGTACCCAGCTCCCAATGCGGCTGGGGCTCGAAGTCGAACTGCGGCTGATCGCCCCAGGAGCGAACGACGACGTTGTCTCGCTCGTCCCGACCAATAGGCACCTCCGGGCGTGGGATATTCGGCACCTGCAGCACCAAGGACCGCAACTCCGTCTCGGTGACAGCAAGTTGTGCCTCCAGCTGCGCGATAATGGCGTTGAGCGACCGGCTAGCGGCGATGCGGGCCTCGCGCTCCTCGGGATCGGTGACTTGGCCAATGGCCTGCGAAGCCTCGTTGCGCTGGGCGCGTAACGACTCCAGCTCGGTCAGGATGCGGCGCCGGCCGGCATCGGCATCGCGGATGTGGTCCACGATGGCTATGTCTTCGCCACGTTTGCGCAGGGCTTCTCGAACGAGGTCTGGTTGCTCGCGGAAGAGACGGATGTCGAGCATGCGGCGCCCACCGATTGGCAGTCAGGCTGAGGACCGAAGGATAGCAGACCGGACGCGGCAACGGCCGTTTGCGACCGGCCTGACCGCAACCGGGAGCCGACTGCCTTGGCTCAGCCGTCTGGTTGGGGCATCACCGAGCCGCCCGGTGGCGGCGTCGAGGCGAAGGTGGCATGGTTGTCGCGAATGAGCCCAATCTGATTGGGCGGCCAATAGGTGAGCCATGCCTTGCCGATAATGCGATCCCGCGGCAATGCGCCGTACGCCCGCGAGTCGCTCGAGTTGCCCCGGTTGTCGCCCATCACGAAGTACTCGTCCTTGCCCAATCGCCGAGGCGGCAAGGAATCGGTGGTTGGCCCGGCCACGTAAGGTTCCTGCACCCGCGTGCCATTCACGTAGACCCCACCATCCCGGATTTCAATCTCGTCGCCGGGCACGGCGATGATGCGCTTGATGAAGTCCTTCTCATCGTTCCAGGCCTGGAAGACGATGATGTCCCCGCGCTGGGGGTCGCCCAGCAGGCGGTAGGTCAGTTTGTTGACCAGCAAGTACTGGTTGGGGTGGAGCGTGGGCTCCATGCTGTGGCCCTCGATCCGGAAGTTCTGGACCAAGAGGCGAATGCCCAGGAAGATCAGGCCAGCCAAGAGCAGCGTGTCGGCGAATTCGCGGATCCAAGCCGACCACTTGCGCATCCCCACTGGAGCGCGCTCGGGCCAGGCGACTTCGACCTGCCCCGGGTAGAAGGGCTCCGGGCCGTAGGAGATGTCGTCGCGCCAGGCGGTGGCCGAACGCTCCCAGGGTGCGGGCGGCCAAGCCATGCTGTCCCGCTCGAGGGTGGTTCGTGGCGGCTGCGGCGCGGGCGGCCAGCTGACTTCGGGCTTCGGCGTCACTTCGGGTTCCACGTTACGAGATTATAACGAGAGCTGGCCAAGCACCCAAGCAGGCCGGCCTCCGGCCGAGAGCTTCCGGACCCTGAGATGTGCACCGGCGCCTGGCGGGATCCGTCGCCGTAGGAGGGACGTGCCCCTCATGCCACCCTGGGCCCGTGCCTAAGGGGATCTGTCGGGCCGGAGTCGGAGTTCCACCGTGGATGCCGGTGCCGGCTCCAGCGACAGGGCGAGTCGGTCGTAGTTGGCCAGCGGTTGGTCGCAGGTGAGGAACCACCAATCGGCGGCAGCGCGCCCGCAGGCCGTCTCCTCTGGCCGGGCGCTCTGGCGATCGTCGGTCAGCCAACAGCGCAAGCGGGCGGGCTCGTCCCGCGGTCCGCTTAGCGTCAGATGGACCAGGGCACGGTGGTCGCTCGGGCTGAAATAGAACGTCGCGCGGGACCCGTCCACCATGTCCACCGACCGAATCCGGTCGGCCTGCGATACGTGCCGGATTATGTCCCGAGCGGCGCGCGCTTCGTGCTCCGAGTGCCACCAGC
>DAOUCP010000092.1:0-26802 GCA_034432155.1 Anaerolineae bacterium | reverse complement strand
CCGCAACGCTGGCGAGCCGACGCTGAGGACCGAGCAGGCAAACGCTGCCCCCACCAGGAGCGCCCCACCCGCCAGGACGCCGGCGACCAGCCGTCGCTGCCTGGCCTCCGCCATCAGGAAGGGGAACCGAGGCGCGGCCGTTCGAAGAGCTGCTGGAAGTCGCCGTCGAACGCCGCCAGGAACTCGGTGGCCTGCTGCACGTCGGCCTGATCGACCGGCGGCATATCCAGGAAGCGCTGCTGTTCGTGGCCCAGGAACTCGCCGCGGGGCGGTGACCAGCGGTGCCCCGCAGCTCGGTGGCCCAGGAAGGCTCGGAAGAAGGTCAGTGTGCAACACTGCCGGCAGACGGCCGCCAACTCCCAGCTCCGGTCCCCGTGCCGAGCGAGGACGTAGATGTCTCGTGGGTCATACAGAGCGCCACAGCCGCTGCAGTTGCAGGCTGCGGCCAGGCGCTGAACGACCACCATGCTGGTCACCTGCATGCCCCCTCCTTATGCCACGACAACGAGAAGGCCACGTGTCCATCGACACGTGGCCCTATCGGCTACGGCTCGGCTTGACCTCCCCAGGCAATACCGCCGGGCGCTTGGCTCTCGCCCGCCGCGTCGGCAGCGTGCGGTGAACCGCCGGCCTCGTCACCCGGCAGGCTGGCACCTGTGCCCCCCGTCGTAACCTCGACCTCTGTCTGTCGCTCTTCCTCGAAGGCGGCGGTACGCTCGCTGTCTTCCTTGCGGTCGGCGGCCTGGGGCTCGCTCCGCGCGGCAGAGGTCGCCTCTGCCTCGGCTTCGACATTCACCACGATGGACGCTTCGACCTGCGGCAGCAGATGGACCATCACCTCATGCTCGCCCAGCGTCCGCAGCGGCTCCTCGAGATGGATCTTGCGACGATCGATCTCGACACCGATCCGCGCCGCCAGCGCCTCGGCAATGTCCGCCGCAGTAATTGATCCGTACAGCCGCCCCGTCTCGCCAACCCGCGCCCAAAACTCCAGCCGCGTGCCGGCAATCCGCTCGGCGAGCTGCTCGGCGTCCGAGCGCAGACGCGCCAATCGCCGCCGCTCGGTACGCTTCAGATCGTCGACCTGGCGTCGCGCACCGGCGGTTGCCAGAATCGCCATGCCCTGCGGGATCAGGTAGTTGCGGCCGTAGCCGGATGCGACCTCGCAGATGTCGCCCACCTCACCCAGCTTGGGCACGTTCTTCGTCAGGATTACCTTCATAGCTGGGTCCCCTCTAAGCGGACAGCGCGCGTGATTGTAGCACACCGCTCGGTGCCCACCAAGGAACGCGCGGCAGTGGTCGATCAGACCCCGGGCGGCGAGTTGCGCCGCGCCAGAGCGCTCCAACCGGCATACACGGCCGCCTCGCCCAGCTCCGCCTCGATGCGGAGCAAGCGGTTGTACTTGGCGAGCCGCTCAGAGCGGGCTGGCGCGCCCGACTTGATCTGACCAGCGTTCGTGGCCACCGCCAGGTCGGCAATGGTGGTGTCCTCGGTCTCGCCCGATCGGTGTGAGATGACCACCGTCCAGCCGGCCCGGCGGGCCTCCGCAATGGTATCCAGCGTCTCGGTGAGGGTACCGACTTGGTTGGGCTTGATGAGGACGCTGTTCGCACAGTTCCGCGAGATCGCCTCGCGCAGCCGATCGGTGCGCGTCACCACCAGATCGTCGGCCACCAGTTGCACCCGCTGGCCGATCGCCGCGCTCAGGGCCTGCCAACCGTCCCAGTCTTCCTCCGCCATGCCATCCTCCAGGGAGTAGACGGGATAGGCATCCGACCATCGCTCCCACAGGGCAACCATCTCGGCCCGCGTGAGCCGCTGGCCCTGCCGCTTCAAATGGTAGCGACCATCCTCCCACAGCGCGGAGGCGGCCGGGTCCAGGGCGATCACGACATCCTGGTGCAGTCGGTAGCCGGCCTCGCCGACCGCTGTGATCAGCCACTCGATGGCTGCCTCGTTGCTGGGCAGACTGGGCGCGAAACCGCCCTCGTCGCCCACCTGGGTGGAGAAGTGCGCCTTCGTGAGGAGCCCGGATAGCGCATGGTAGATCTCGCACGCCCAGCGTAGGCCCTCGCCGTAGCTCGGAGCGCCGACCGGCATGATCATGAACTCCTGGAAGTCGATCGAGTCACTGGCGTGCTGGCCGCCGTTCAGCAAATTGAGTTGCGGCACCGGGAGGACATGGGCGTTGACGCCGCCCAGATACCGATACAGCGGCAGCGCGAGCGCCGCCGCGGCGGCGTGGGCCGTCGCCAGGCTCACCGCCAGGCACGTGTTGGCACCGAGACGCGCCTTGTTCGCCGTGCCGTCCAGGTCGCACAATACCTGGTCGATCGTTCGCTGGTCCAAGGCGTCCCGGCCCATGACGGCGGGAGCAATGACTTCCTCCACCGTCCGGATGGCCGACAGCACCCCCATGCGCCAGTAGCGCTTGGCATCGCCGTCCCGGAGTTCATGCGCTTCCGCCTTTCCGGTGGACTTGCCGCATGGCACCATGGCCCGGCCCACAGCACCGCCTTCCAAGTGGACCTGCGCCTCCACTGTCGGCTGGCCGCGCGAATCGAGCACCTCCCGAGCGCGGATGGTCTTGATCCTCGTCATCCTCTCCCTCCTTCTCCGTAGCCTGCCGCCGCATGGCGGTCAGCCAGTTCTCCGTTTCATCCCGCAGGGCCATCTCGGCATCCACCTGCCACGCGCGCGCGATCGCCGCCACGACCCATAGCGCCGCGCCGATGCGCTTCGTACGCTCGTCGGCATCATCCGGCATTGCCGCCAGGGACTCCGAGAGCCGAGGGTCCGCCAGGCCATCCCATCGCTCGGCCGCCTGCCCCTTGCGCTGCACGAGCTGGGCACGCGCTAGCGCCGGCAGCGTGGCCGGGATGTCCGCAAAGGGGTCCTTGCCCGCCTTGCGACCTTCGGCCAGTTTGGCGGCATCCCAGCGGCCGAGCACTTCCTCGGCCGTCTCGGCCGTGACCGCGCCGAACACGTGGGGGTGTCGCCGGATGATCTTCTGGGTAATCGCGGCAATGACGTCCGCCAGGCGGAAGACCCCTGCCTCCGCCGCGAGCTGGGCGTGCAACACGACCTGCAACAGCAAGTCCCCCAGCTCTTCGGCCAGCGCGGCGTCGTTCTCGGCCTCGATGGCCGACAGCACCTCGTAGGCCTCCTCGAGCAAGTAGGGGCGCAGGCTCTGGTGGGTCTGCTCCCGGTCCCAGGGGCAGCCGTCGGGCGCGCGCAGGCGAGCCACCACCTCCGCCAGGCTTTGCAAGGAGCCAGGCCGCCCCAAGGGCGGCACCGCCAGCGTGGTCAGGTCGTCGTACTCGCTGACCCTGTCCAGCTCTGCCAGGGGCAGGGAGGTCCTTCGCGGCTGGGCGGTTCCCGCCCCCACCACGAGCGTTACCGGGTGGTCGGGAGGATACTGGTTTAGGAGCGCCAACTTGACGTCCCCGGCCAGGAGCTGGCCATGGAGCTGGGCCACCAAGGCTCGCCGGTCGGGATCGATGTCCGGGTGATGACGCGCTGCGAGGATGGTCGCATCCGCGACCTGCAGGCCGTCCAGCGCATCCCACTCTAGCGCCGCCAGCACCGGTGTGAGAAACGAAACGCCCGGCACGACCTCGATCGGCCAGCCCCTCTCCCGGGCAGCCCGACGAAGCCGATCGACCGTGGCCTCGCCAACGC
The DNA here is from genome assembly GCA_034432155.1 of Anaerolineae bacterium. Lineage (GTDB taxonomy): Bacteria > Chloroflexota > Anaerolineae > Epilineales > Epilineaceae > DAOUCP01. Next base: position 23,118 of record DAOUCP010000092.1, on the reverse strand, counting down.
ATGGATCGCCCGGCACGGCATAGACGACCGGCGCATGGCCAGCGGCCGCCACCAGCCGCTCCGCGATCGCCTCGTAGACGGCGTCAAAGGTCGGCAGCGCATCGTACAGGTCGTCACAGCTCCGCACCACCGCCTGCGGCGGCAGACAGTGGATCGACGGGTGTCGTGTGGTGCGCACCCAGATCTCGTGACTCTGGGCCAGTACCTCCGACGCCCGCGCGGTCAGATGGCTCTTGTCGCCTGGCCCGAGGCCGACGATGGTGATGACGGGACGCTCCGCGGCCATGGCGCGATTATAGCGGTGCCGCCGCCTGGCAGGCGCCGGCTATAATGGAGGCTGTGGCCCTCCCTCTAACGGAGCGCGTCCTTCTGGAGCGCCGGCTACTCCGCTTGCGCCGCCGCACGTCGCTCGGCCCACGGCTGGCGAGCCTGGCAGCGGTGCTTTTCGTCGGCGTCCCAGCGGCCGCAGCCGCCGCAGGCGGCCTCGCGGCAGCGATAGTGTACGCTGCGCTGGCCGATGAACTGCGGCAGGGCGTTGAGCGGCTGCAATCCCTGGACCGGCGCCAGATCCAGCAAACCTCGCGCATCTACGATCGCAACGGCATGCTGCTGCGAGAACTTAACCCCCATGGCGAGCGCCGGACCTACATTCCGCTGTCGGAGGTTCCCCTTGTTCTGCGCCAGGCCACCATCGCCGTCGAGGACGAGAGCTTCTATACCAATCCGGGAGCCGACGTCGGCGGCGTCCTGCGGGCCGTGGTGGGTGAGCTGATCGGCCAGCCGACGCTCGGTGGCGGCAGCACCATCACGCAGCAGTTTGTCCGCCACGTGGCCTTCAGCGAGCTGGAACGGCGCACCCGGAGTTACAGCCGCAAGCTCAAGGAGATCGTCCTGGCCTTGGTCCTGACGCGGCAGGCGTCCAAGGATCAGATTCTCGAGTGGTACCTCAACGAGATCTACTACGGGAATCTCGCGTACGGCATCGAGGCCGCCGCCCAGACGATCTTCGGCAAGCCGGCCCGTGAGCTGAATCTCGCCGAGAGCGCCTTGCTGGCCGGCCTTCCCAAGGCACCTGCCCAGCTGGACCCCCTGAATCCCGATCCCGATGTGCAAACCCAAGTGCGGGAGCGCCAGCGCTTGGTGCTGCGGCTGATGGTCGAGGATGGCTTCGTCGATCCCTCGGCGGCCGAGCAGGCTGGCAAGGCGGAGCTGCACTACCGCCAGGTCGAGAGTGACTCGTTCTTGGCGCCGCACTTCGTCTTCTACGTCCAGGACGTCCTGGAAGACATGCTTGGCGCCGAGCGGCTGGCTCGGGGTGGCCTGAGCATCACTACCACCCTCGATCTGTCGCTCCAGGACCTCGCCCAGCAGCAGGTGAAGGAGCAAGTGGACCGCTTGCGGGAGCGTCAGAACCTCAGCAACGCGGCCTTGGTGGCGCTCGAGCCGCGCACCGGGCAAGTCCTGGCCATGGTAGGCAGCGCCGATTTCGCCGATGAGTCCATCGACGGCGAGGTGAACGTCGCCTTGCGGGAGCGACAACCCGGCTCGTCCATCAAACCGATCACCTACCTCGCGGCACTCGCCGATGGCATGCCTACCTCGACCGTACTCTGGGACACGCCGCTCAAGATCTGGACCGTCAACGGACTGTACGAACCGAAGAACTACGACGAAACGTTCCACGGCCCGGTGCGCCTGCGCACCGCTCTCGCCAACTCCTACAACATCCCGGCTCTCAAGCTCCTGTGGCAGATGGGCTCCGCCGAGAACCCATTGGGCGGCGTTCAGAAGACCATCGAACTGGCGCATCGGCTGGGGGTGAAGGGGCTTCGCCAGCCGCCGGAGCACTACGGCATATCGCTCACCCTGGGCGGCGGCGAGGTGACCCTGCTCGACATGACCGAGGCATTTGCCACCATCGCCAATGGCGGACTCCACGTCGGTGTGCACCCGGTGCTGGCCGTGACGGATCGGCAAGGGACCGTCGTGTACCGCTTGGCCGATGACGAGACGGCACTGCGCGGCGAGGAGGTCGTCGATCCCAAAGCGGCGTACATCCTCACCCACATCCTCTCGGACAACGAGGCTCGCACCCCCGCCTTCGGGTCCACGAGCCCGCTCCACATCGGTGTTCCGGCTGCGGCGAAGACGGGCACCACCGATCAGTACCGGGACAACTGGACCATCGGCTTCACGCCCTACCTGGTCACAGGCGTCTGGGCCGGCAACAGTGACAACAGCCCCATGGTGCGATCGAGTGGGGTCACCGGGGCGGCCCCCATTTGGGGTGGCTTCATGCGGCGTGTGGTGTACGACCGCGCTCTCAAGGCCACCGTCTTCGATGCCCGCAAGCGCATGGGCTACGAGGTCAGCACCGACTTCCCGCGCCCCGAGGGCATCCTCGAGCGTTCCGTATGTCGCTTGCCCAGCCTGAACCGCATCGCCTCCGGCTGTCCCGAGATGGACACCGAGCTGTTCACGGCGGCGATGCTGGGCCTCCCAGAGGGTGCTACGTCCGCTGACGAAGCTGCTGCGCCGGTGCCCGACGCGTGGCAACTCGTGTCGGCGGTGGCCTATCCCGTGCCTCCACCGTCCCCGCCCCCCGACGGTACGCCCCGCCGCCTGCCCTTCGACCCCGCCCCGGCCTACCTCTGTCTGCCTGCTGGGCCAGGCGTAGGCGACGAGAAAGCCCAGCCAGTGGCTGTCCTACCGTTGCCCACCGACGAGGACGAACGCCTGTCGGTCATCGACTGGGCGCGCCAAGTGGGCTGGGGGGCCCTGGCACCCCATGAGGCTTGCACGCCGCCCATGGCTGACGTGGCGCTGCCACCGGGCAGCCTCGCTACTGGCTACGCTCCTGGCTCCGCCCCTCTCTTGCTGGAGGCAGGGATGCCTCTGGCTGGCACGAATGTCGAGTATCACCTGAATCTGGCTTCCGGCAGCGTCCTTTCGGCCCGCACCGTGCTGACGGGTACCGTGCAGTACGATCCGGCGGTGGTCAGCTACTACAAGGTGGAGCTAGGCGCCGGACGGCAGCCTACGGAGTGGCTGACCATCGGCACCACCCATGCTGGCCCGATCGTGAACGGCGACCTCGAGGTGCTCGACGCACCCTCCCTGCCGCCCGGCGACTACGTGATCCGGCTGGTTCTCGTCAAGATCGACGGCAACTTCGTCGGACCGCCCCATGCTGTGCCCATCCGCATCGGCCGCTAGGACTTTCGCGAGCGGCCGCCGCCTGAGGAGGGGTGAACCATGAAGACTGTGGTGCTCGGACTGTTCGACGATCCGGCGGCCGCGGAGCAGGTCCTCCGCCAGCTGGCGCAGTCGCCACTCGACATGCGATCGGTCCACGTGGTGCATGCCGACGCAACGGTGCAGCGGAACCTGGAGCGGGCCGTCCTGCTTCCCTGCCGCCGGGGTGCCGTCGGCGGCGCTCTCACGGGTGCTGTCGTCGGGGCGGCGCTGGCCCTGTTTGCTCAGGCAACGATGGCGCCCTTGGCCGCGCTTGGCCCGCTCCTGGCGGCAAGCGGCGGCATTGTGCTTGGTGGTTTGGGGGGTGCAGCTCTGGCTGTGTCCGCGACGGCGGTGGCCATCCCGCCCGCCTCGGCGGCGGAGGTCGCGCGGGCCGTCGAGGATGGCGCTACCGCAGTCGTCGTCCAGACCGACAAACTACCCACGGCCCGCGCCATTGCCGATCTCTTTCGCCTGGCCGGCTCCCGCCTTCCGACGGCCGCCGATTCTCTCTCCCCGCCGCCGGCGAGCGCCGACGGCGCGGCGACACCCAGCCCCGTAGCCTGGCAGGAGGATCACAGCCAGTTCGCGCCTCGTCGCCCGCGAGCCGCGGGCAGCCCGCCTGTCGGAAGCGGTGATCCCGCCACCGGTGCCGACCTCTCCGCCTAGCTCGGCAGTTACAGCCCGTCGCCCGCTCCTTTCAGCGGCAACGCCCGGCGGTCCTGTCACGGGGTGGCTCGGAGATTTGCCCCCCTGTCGCGCGCCAGCCGCTCCTCGACCCACGTCACAGCCACCGCCAGGCGCCGCGCAATGGCCCGCGGCAGCGGCCAACCCAGCGCCATCGGGCTCAGCTCAAGCGTGAGCGGCCCTCGGTAGCCATGGGCCAGTAGCAGCTGCAAGAGATCCTCGAGCGGCAGCACTCCTTCGCCCGGCACCTGATGGTGCTGGCAGGTGCTATCCAGCAACGGATGATCCAGCCACCGCGGCGGCCTTCGGACGTCCGAGAGGTGCACGTTCACCAGCCGGCCCAGCACCCGCCGACAGGCCGCGAGAACGTCGTCGCCGGCACTCCAAGCATGAGAGGTATCCAGCGTGATCTCCCAGCCCCGCTCCTCGCAGAAGCCCGCCAGATCCTCGATCCGGCCCAGTACTTTCGCCTCGTCGGCCTTCGAGAAGAGCGGCGGATTCTCGAGAGACAGACGGACACCACTTCGCGCTGCCAGCACTTGCGCTTCCTCCATGGCGTTCAAGTACGCCGCCCACCGAGGATGAGCCCGGTCACGGATGGCTGGCGGATGGACGGTCACCACCGGGCAGCCGATGTCGCTCGCGATCTGCACCAGCATCCGCGGCGAGCTGAAGCGTGCCAGGCGGCCTGGCAATTCGTACAGGAACGGGTGAAGGCTGGAAATGGACACACCTGCGTCCTTGGCGCGCCGCACCACCCAGGCGCTGCCCCGCGCCAGTACTTCAGGATCCAGCACGAGTTCGATGCCCCGGCATCCGGCGCGGGCCGCGAGGTCCATGGTCCGGCCCACCCCAATTCCCCAGAGCGACGCACTCGATAGAGCTAGGGAAGGCTGGCCCACTGTCTCCATCCAAGAGGAACAGACGAGCCGTAGGAGTAGAGGCTGGGGATAGGTCGGATAACCCGCGCCCCGATGACGCGGAGGACGCATCTCGTCGGGCACAGCGCCGGCCGCCCACAGGATGTGGGATGCACTCTCGCGGACCGCCGGCAGCGGCTGGCGCAAAACTGTGGAAAGGACGCGCACAAGACAGGACTGCGGGAGACTCGGGTGAGGGTCCGAAGGGCGCGAACGGCGGGCGTGGGGCGCGACGATGGCGCCTGGACGGCGCTTTGCGCCCCTCGCCGGACGGACAGAGTTATCCCCACTTCGGGGCAGTTATCCCCAAAACGGAGCGACTTATCCACATGAGCTACCGTTTGGGAGCTTCGGCGTAGAGCTTCTCGCGGATGTGCAGGACGTCGCGCCGCAGCTTGGAGTCCTGCTCCAAGAGGTGGGCGATCTTCTCACAACCGTGCAGTGCGGTGGTGTGATCCCGCTGGCCGAGGATGGCACCAATCGCTGGGTAGCTGGCGCTGGCTTCCTCGCGCATGAGGTACATGGCGACCTGACGTGGCTCGGCGATGCGCGCCGAGCGACGGCGGCCTGTCAGATCCTCAACCGAAATGCGGTAGTGGCTAGCCACAACCTCAAGGACGCGTTGCAGCGACGGTGGCTCGCGGTGGACAATGAGCTCGGCAAGGGCCAGCCGAGCCGTGGCAGCGTCGAGCGGCAGCTGGTTGCAGTTGGCATACATGAGCACGCGGTTGAGGGCGCCCTCCAGCTCACGAATGTTCTGCTCGACCGCCTGGGCAATCAGCTCGATGACGTCGTCCGGGAGCTGCTGCCCGCGTCGCTCGGCCTTGGCCCGCAAGATCGCGATGCGCGTCTCGAGATCGGGAGGCTGGATGTCTACCAGCAGGCCCCACTGAAAGCGCGAGCGGAGCCGATCCTCGAGCGTGGCGATCGCTTGCGGCAGCCGATCGCTGGTGAGAACGAGCTGACCGTCGGCGTCATGGATGGCGTTGAAGGTGTGGAAGAACTCCTCCTGGGTACGCTCTTTGCCGGCGAGGAAGTGGACATCGTCCATGAGGAGCATACTGCCACAACGATAGGCTGCCCGAAAGGACTCGGTGGTATCGCGGCGAATGGACTCGATGAGATCGTTGGTGAAGCGCTCGGAGGAGACGAGAATCACCTGTGCTCCGCGGGCGCGTGCCGCGTGGCCGATGGCGTGCAACAGATGGGTCTTGCCGAGTCCGGCGCCACCGTAAATGAACAACGGGTTGTAGCGCGAGTTCGCTCGCTCGGCGACGGCCTGTGCTGCGGCATGGGCCAGCCGGTTTCCGGCGCCGACCACGAAGGAGTCGAAGGTGTACTTGCGGTTGAGGGGTTGTGAGCCGCGGACGGGCGGCAGGTCCGCCGACTCGCCGTCGTCGGTGCCTTCGAAGAGCGGAGCCGGGCGCCCGGGACGGGCCGTGGCTTGGCGGACGACGAAGGCGCATGCGACGTCGCGGCCGGTGAGGCGCTGCAGTGTCTCCTGGATGGTTGGCAGCAGGCGTTTGCCCAGCCAATCGCGCGCGTAGTTGTTGGGAACGGAGACGGTCAGCATTCCGTCGTCCATCGCCAGACCCTCGGTGGCGCGCAACCAGGTGTTGAACGTATTCTGCGTCAACTGGAGCTCCAACTGCTGCAGGGCTCTCTGCCAGAGCTCGTGGGGGCTCACCGGCTCCTCCCTTGCCCCGATGGTGGGCTCTTCGGCAGGCACGTGGTTGGTAGACATCGCTTCAGCACCTACGTGGCTGTTCTGCTGCGCGGACGCTTCCGGCTCCCCAGGGCCGAAAGGGACCTCGGCGGTGAGTGCGACACGGGATAGCAGCAGCTGGCACGCCGGCTGCGCGGGGCAGGCTGGAGTCGGCTTGGTGTCTCCGGTGCGGGGTGCCGCGCCCTCGTGTGGCGGGCCCACCACCGCTTCCGGAACCCGGCCCGCTGTGTCCCGTGCCTTTGTGAAGCCATTCTACGCTGCCGCCGCGACGGGCGGCAAGTCGCTCGCCGCGGCATACGGCCCGAACAAGCGTCCGACACAAGAGGTGGTGGCATCGAGAGCTCGACGACCACGAGATGTGCAGCCGCCCGAGCTGTCGCGGTGGGGAGGCCAAACTGAGGCGAAAAGTTAACGTTGCTGTGACCCGGCGGTCAGGCCAAGCCGTCGCTGCCATTGCCCCGTTCTTGCCAGCCAGTCCGTCCCGGGACTACAATAATGTTTCGGTCCGATAGCCGCCCCGCCCTGGTCGCGCCAAGTGGCTTGGCGGGGTGTTTCTTTCCTGTCGCCAGCCGGGTCACGGTGGCGCCATGCAAGTAGGAGGTTGGCCTATGGCTGCAAGAAGCGCCGCACATGACGGCGCGGACGTGATGATCGAAGTCGAGAACCTCACGAAGTACTACGGACCATCGCCTGCCTTGCGAGATGTTTCCCTCACGGCACGGCGCGGTGAGATCCTTGGTTTCCTGGGACCGAACGGCGCCGGCAAGACCACCGCCATGCGGATCATAACCGGCTTCTTGCCGCCGACGTCCGGCACCGTTCGGGTCGCCGGGCATGACGTGCTCGACGATTCGCTGGCCGCGCGGCAGGCGATCGGCTACATGCCAGAGACGATGCCCCTCTATCCGGAGATGACCGTCGCCGGCTACTTGACATTCCTGGCCCGCTTGCGGGAGGTCAAGAGCCTGGGCGAAGCCCTGGACCGGGTAATGGACCGGGTGGCAATCACGGATCACGCCGATCAGCTCATCGGCCACCTGTCCAAGGGCTATCGGCAGCGTGTCGGGATCGCGCAGGCGCTCATCCATGACCCGGACGTGATCATTCTGGATGAGCCGACGATCGGTCTGGATCCGCGCCAGATCCGCGAGGTGCGTCGTCTCATCCGTGAGCTGGGTGGGGATCACACCGTCGTGCTGTCGACGCACATCCTGCCGGAGGCGCAGCAAGTCTGTGACCGGGTGCTGATTATCAACAACGGCGTCATCGTCGCCGAGGACATGCCCGAGGAACTGGGGCGGCGACTGGCTGGTGGCGAGCAAGTGCGGGTGGTGGTCGACGCCGCGATCGACGGCAATAAGGTGGCCCAGGCGCTGCGCGGCGTACCTGGCGTGCGCGAGGTCACCGCCGCTGGCGGCAACACCTTCCACGTCATGACGGAGCCGGAAGCCCGGACTCGAGCCGAGATTGCCAAGGCGGTCGTCGAGCATGACTGGCCGCTCTTGGAGCTGCGCCCGTCGGGTCTCACCCTGGAGGATATCTTCCTGCAGCTGACGGCAGAGGATGCGGCCGAGGGCCGCGAGTCGGAAGCCGAGGAGGTGGCCAATGCCTAGAACGTTGACCATCATGAAGCGCGAGGTCGAGGCCTACATCGTCTCGCCGGTCTTCTGGGTGCTGACGGGAGCCTTCCTGGCCTTTTTCGGCCTGGCCTTCGGGCTGTACGTCGGTATGTCCAGCCCGATGTACCCCGCCAAGGCGGAGATGGAGCCGCTGCTGAGCCTGCTGGGCACTGTGCTCCTGTTCGTCACGCCGCTCTTGGCCATGCGCTTGCTGGCCGAGGAGCTGCGCAGCGGCACGCTGGAGGTCCTCATGACCTCCCCGGTCCGCGAGTGGCAGGTGGTCATCGCCAAGTGGCTGGCGGCCCTCATCGTGTTGGCCATCATGATTGCCCTTACCGGCTTCCACGTGGCCATCATGGCTCGCCTGGCAACCAAGGGCATCGCTACCGGTCCCCTGCTGTCGAGCTACCTGGGGATCCTTCTTCTGGGGGCCTCCCTGTTGGCGATCGGTACTCTGACCTCGTCCGTGACCGAGAACCAGGTGGTCGCTGCTTTCCTTGGCATCATGGTGGTGATGGTGCTCTGGTTCCTGCCGCTGATCGGTGACGTGTGGGCCGGCCAATCGGCAGCCGCCAGCGCTCTCAAGTATCTGGGGCTGTCGGACCACTACCTGAACTTCGGCCGCGGATTGATTGACTCTCGGGACGTTATCTACTTCCTCGTCTTGACGGTCGGGGCGCTGTATCTAGCAACCCGCGCCCTGGAAAGTCGGAGGTGGCGCTGATGCGTGACAAGCTGCGGACAACCGCACCGTATCTGTCGATTTTCGGTCTCCTGTTGCTCACCGCGGCTGGAGTGGTCGCTTGGCTCGCCTCACCGCGGGGCGCCGCGCTGACGAAGGGAGCGACCATCCCGAACTGGCTCGCCTGGGCTCTGGCGGTGGCCGGCGTGGCGTTCCTCCTGGCCTATCCGCTGCTGCGCAGCGACGAAGTCGTGGCCCTGCTCCGTGGCCGACGCACGCGCTACGGCTCGAGTGTCCTTCTGAGCATCGTCGCCGTGCTGGGCATTCTGGCAGTCGTCGCCTTCTTGGGCAGTCGTCGCTATCGGGTGTGGGACCTCACGGCCAACAAGCAGTACTCGCTCTCCCGCCAGACCAAGCAGATCCTCAACAGCCTAACGAAGCCGGTGCAGCTCACGGCCATCGTTCCCAATATGGAGAATCCGAGCACCCTCCGGGACCTGGAGACGCTCATCGAGCGTTACCAGCAGGCCAAGCCCGGTGCCGTTGAGTTCAAGAAGCTCGTCCCGCAGTACGATCCCTTGGCCTACCGCTCGCTCCAGGAGCGGACCAACAATGCCGCTCCGTCGCGTGGCATCGTCGCCGAGGCGGGTGGCCGACATGCCGTCGTCTGGGGTTTCGACGAACAATCGGTCAGTGAGGCGATCCTCAAAGCGACCAAGTCGGTAACCCGGACCATCGGCTTCACCACCGGCCATGGTGAGATGCCCACCGATCTGGCGGGCGACGATGGCCGCGGTCTGGGCATCGTGAAGCAAGGCCTGGAGCGGGAGGGCTATGTCGTCCAGACGCTGGCCATCACCAGCACCGTGCCACAGGTGGATGCGGTGGTGATCGCCGGACCCCAGCGGGCGTTCCGTCCCGATGAGGCAAAGCTTCTCCGGCAGTACGTCGAGAAAGGTGGGGCCGTCTTGCTGCTCTTGGATCCGGGCCGGGAGCACGGCCTGGACGCGCTCTTGCTGCCGTGGGAGATTCGAACTCCGAATGACCTGGTCGTCGATCCCCAGCGGGCCCTTCTCAACGCCCCCACCTGGATGATGATCCCTGGGGACGCCTACCAGTTCCACACCATCACCAAGGAGCTGGAGGGCTACACCAGCGTCTTCCCAGCCTCGCGATCGCTCAGTGTGGGCACGCCCGTCACTGTGGAACTCCAGGTGACCAAGCTCATCGAGAGCAGCGCCAGCGCGTGGGGGGAGACCGATCTGGAGTCCCTCAGCAAGCCTGGTGGTGCCCCGAGGCTCGACGAGGCCGACACCAAGGGACCCGTTGCCCTGGCCGTGGCTGGGGACGGCGGCGAGAAGTATGGTCGGCTGGTGGTGTTCGGCACCGGCGGTTTGGCGGCCGATGGTGTCCTGCGGCAGTTCTCGGGACAGGTGGCCAATGGCGATCTGTTCATGAACAGCATCAACTGGTTGACGCAAGACGAGCAGCTCATTGCCATCCGCCCGACGGCGGCCGATGACCGACCGCTCAACCGGCCCAACAACCCGCTCTATCTGCTCTTCGCGACCACGGTGCTCATGCCGGCGGTGGTGCTGGGCATTGGCGGCTGGGTCTACTGGCGGCGTCGCTAGGACCAGAAACGGGTTGGAGGAGGCACCATGAACTGGAGATCTACCCTCGTATTGCTGGCTATCTTCCTGGTACTCTTGGCCTTTGCGTATTCGCAACGCAACGTCACGCCCTTCGACGTCGCAAAAGGGCCTCCGACTGGTACACCGGCGCCCTTGGCCGACCTGACGCTCGACGTTGTCGAGGAGGTCGCAGTGGTCGGCGAGACGGGGTCCTATACGCTCACCAAGGTGTTCGGCGGCTGGAACGTCAATGGCGAGAAGGCGAAGAGCGACGTGAAGGACACGCTGGAAGAGTTCGTCAAGCTGAACACGTACGGCAGTGTGCCGGCCGGTGCTGACCCCGAGGACTACGGTTTTGCCACTCCGGCCATGACGGTGACCATCCGTACGGAGGACGGAACGTCCAAGACGGTCCTGGTGGGCGACGAAGTTCCCGGCGAGGCTCAGTTTTACGTTCGGCTGAAGGATGGCGAGGGCGTGCACATGATGTCGAACTACCAGCTCAACCAGCTGAAGGACTGGCTGACGGACAAGCCCATCCAGCCGACATGGACACCGACACCGACGCCGACGGGCCAGGCAGAGACGCCGACTCCGGAGGCGACCGCTTCAGCTACGGCGCAACCCAGCGAGGCGATACCGACGACGGCCCGCCCGCCGACGACGCGTCCCACCGCGCGGCCGACGGCCCGTCCCACGGTGCGGCACGCGACGGCGCGGCCCACCGCCCAGCCGGCGGGTGCCAACCGGCCATAGATCGAGCGGCGCTGCCGGAAAGGATCGGCGGCGGCCGCCGCGACGCGGCAGGCGCTGGCTGCCACAGGCGGCGACAAGATAGGGTAGCGTGACCCAGCCTGCTGCAGTGTGACGGAGTGGGCAGGGTTTGGATTACAGGAAAAGCGAGGCCCCGCACGTCCGCGCGGGGCCTCGAGGTTATTGGCGGGGCCTCGCGGTTGGCACGCCGGCCCAGGCTTGCCGTCGCCACGACCACCGGCTATTGTATCGCCGTCATGCGATTCCCCAGCCGATGCCTGCTCGTTCTGATTCTCAGCCCTCTGGGGGCGGCCTGCGCGCCGCTGCCGCCGACCATCACGCCCGCGCCCACGGTGAGCTCGGCCACCGAAGCGGTTCTCGACGAATCGGAGGCCCCACTTGAGGTGGCCATCGCCAATCGTGAGCTCAGCTTGGGCGAGGAACGAGTGGCGTTCCGGCTGCGGGACGGATCTGGCCGCACGCTGACGGGCTCCGACGTCACGGTAAAGGCGGAGCTCTTGGCGGTTCGTGCCGACGGCGCGCGCTCCGCTGTGGCCCAGGGTCCGGCCCTGTACTTCGGCTCGGAGTTCTCGGACGGCGGCTCGTGGGTGACCTACACCGACTTCGATTCCTCTGGCGACTGGATCCTGCACGTCACCGCCAGTCGGAGTGACGGTTGGACGGCGGCGGGCGAGGCGGTGGTCCATGTTGCCGGCCGCACCGCCGCGCCCCGCATTGGCGGCCGTCCGCCAGCCGATGGCGACGCGCGAAGTCCGGCCGAGCGGGCGGCACAGAGCAGCGACCCACAGCCCGATCCGGATCTCTACCAGCTCTCGGTTTCCGAGGCGATTGCCAGCGGCCGGCCTACCCTGATTGTTCTCGGCTCGCCTGGCCACTGCCCGACCGCGGCCTGCCGGGAGACGCTGGCCGAAGTCAAGGCCGTCAAGGCCGAGTACCAGGGGCGAGTGAACTTCGTGCACGTCGAGACTCGCGATGCGGCGGATCCTTCGCGGCCTGCCCCGGCAGCCGCTGCCTGGCAGCTGCCCTCGGAGCCATGGACCTACCTCGTGGACGGCTCTGGGCGGATCGTGAACCGCATCGAGGGGCCGGTTGATCGGCGCGAGCTGCGAGCGCTCCTAAAGCGCCACCTCGGGGACTAGCGGGGCGGCTGCGCCCGAGGCGGCTCCCGCTCCGTGACCTGGTACAGACGGATCTCGAACTCGCCCTGGCGGAAGGTGCGCCAGAGAAGCCACTGCCGGAACAACTGCTGGTAGCGCGACGCCTGCTCGGGGTAGCGGCTGGGCTCCAGCAGGAACCGGCCGTACATGCCCTCGCTGGCGACCACGAAGTCGACGTTGTTTTGGCGGAACCAGTCGTCGTCGACCGCTGCCAGGCTCCTCGTCGCCCGAACCTGGAACCGTCGCGGATCGACGTACGGCGCATAGGGCTCGATGGCCACGGTGCTGCCCGCCGGCAGGTGCTGGTCGATCCACGCCGCGGCTACCGCGCGACTGTCCGGTGCACGCAGGCGTCGCGCCTCGCCCAACGTTCGCGCGAGGGGTGGACCGATGGCGACTGCGCCCAGGAGCAGCACGGCGGCTGTGGTCCTGCCGGCGCCACCCTGTGTTTCCAGCATTGGCCGCAGCCTTGTCCCTATGCGTTGCCACAGGTCGCTGCCCAGCCCCGCGGCCAGCACCACCAGGAACGGGATTGCCGGCAGGAGCGTCCGATCGTTGCGGACCGCGAGCAGGCTGATGATCGTCAGGTAGACGACCGGCGCCGTGGCCAGGGCGAGTTGCCGCCGATCGCGCCGCCAGACGGCCACACCGATGGCCAGGACGCCCGCCACGGTGACCAGGCCCTCCTCGCGCAGCGCATAGCTGGCGTACCAATGCGGTGCGTCACCCTCCATGCCGGCATGGCCGACACTCGTGTAGTGCCGGGACTCGTGGCGAGCCTCGAAGAGGAAGGCCGAATGGTCCAGCACGGCATACGGCGTGCAGACGACGAACATCAAGGGAGCCGCCAAGAGAGCGATGGCCAGCCGGCGATCGCGCCAACCGCCGCCGTGCGGGCGCAGGAAATGGGCGGCCACCAAGCCGATGCCGAAGACGGCGCCGGGGTACTTGCAGGCTGCGGCCACGCCGATGGCCAAGCCGGCGAGGAGATAATCGCGTTGCCGACCGCGATCGAAGAGCTGCAGGGCAAGCAGTGCCCCGGCCAGCGCCGCTGCCGTCAGGAACATGTCCACGGTGATGTACCGGCTGTGCCGAACGGCCGTGGGCGAGACGGCAACCAAGATGGCCGCCAAGAGCGGCCAGAAGAACGTTGCTCCAGCCTGGACCGCCAGCCGGTAGGTGAGCGCGACGACGAGACAGCCGGCGAGCACCGTCAGGGAGCGTCCCAAGAGGACGGTGCCGGGCTGCTCCGTCTTGGCCACCCCCATAGCCAGCACTTCGGGCGGCTTCAGGTCCGCCGGCGACGCCCATTCGCCTCTGGCCCGTTGCACCAGGTAGTACGGTACATAGGCCGCTGCATTCAGGTACCAGACCAGGGTTGGCTTGCGGAAGTAATGCGGATTCAGGTCGCCGCTCTGGAACATCCGCTGGGCCATGGCGATCTTGTCTGGCTCATCGGGATGATAGATGTACGGCAGATCGTAGCCTAGACCCCAAAGGCGCAGCAGCAGGGCGGATGCGAGCACGAGAGCAAGCGCGGCACGCTCCGTCCGGCAGCGCTGCAGCGAGGAGCTGGCCATGGCCCGCCATTATAGGCGGGCATCCGGCAGCTGTCGGCTGACCTCCGGTGCGCTCGCCACGGGTCCGGCCTCCCGGCAGGCCACATGGCTTTGACCGCTTCCCTGGCCTCGCGCTAGACTGGCCTTGCCGGTGCTGCGCACCCCCGCTGCCAGGCGCCGGCTGGCTACTGCCATGGCCATCGGCTACGTTCTCGATCGTTTCCCTTCGCCCTATCAGACCTTCGTGCTCCAAGAATTGCTTGCCTTGGAGGAACGAGGTTTGCAGCTGCACGTATTCTCCCTCCGGCCGCCCGGTCGGCCCGTTCACGAGGACGTCGCACGCCTCCGGGCGGCAGTGACATACGTGCCGCCGCTTGGCCACTTGCCGGCCCACGGTGGGGCCAAGCTGGATGCCCTACGCCATCGGCCGAGGGTATGGCTGGGGACGCTCTGGACCGTTGCCCGAAGCGGCGACCGGCTGGCGCTCGCAAGTTGGCTACGGGGGGTCGCCCTGGCGCCGGTCGCCCGCCGTCGGGGCGTCACACACCTGCATGCTCACTTCGCCGGCGGTGCCAACGTGGCCGCCATGGTTGCCGCTCGCCTCCTGGGCGCATCGTTCAGCTTCACGAGTCACGCCGTCGACCTGTATGTTCGGCCCGTGCTGCTCTGCCAAACCCTTGCCGAGGCACCATTCGCGGTCACCATCTCGGAGTACAACCGGCAGTTCCTCGCCGCGACGTGTGGCCAGGCGTTGGCGGCGAAGGTGCACGTGGTGCGGGCCGGCATCGATCCCCGGCCGTGGGCCAATGTTCCGCGCCGACCACACCATCCGCCGGCGGTGCTGTCGGTCGGCCGGCTGGTGGCCAAGAAGGGGCACGCCGACCTAGTCACGGCCGCGGCCATTCTGCGCGACCGCGGCGTGGCGTGCCAGGTGCGCATCGTCGGCGACGGCCCGGAGCAACACGCCCTGCAGGCGAGCATCGCCCACCATCGGCTTCAAGATCGGGTGACCATCCTGCCGCCCCTCACCCAGGCAGAGCTGCGCCGGCTGGTGGGCGAGAGCGACGTGGCCGTGCTGCCATGCATCGTGGCCGCCGACGGCGACCGCGATGGCATCCCGGTGAGCCTAATGGAGGCCATGGCGGCCGGTCTGCCCGTGATCAGCACGACGGTCTCCGGCATTCCGGAGCTCGTCGATGACCGGGTGGGCGTCCTTGTTCCGCCGCGATCACCCATGCAGCTGGCCGAGGCCGTGGCCAGTCTGCTCGCCGATCCCGCCCGGCGTGCAGCACTGGGCCAGGCTGGCGCAGCGCGCGTCGGCGAGCACTTTGCCGTCGCGGCCAGTGCCGCGCAGTTGCAAGCGTTGTTCGAGGGCGTCACTCCCGCCTGAGCAGCACCGGCAGCAGCAGGCGCACGTCGGTCGGCGTGGCGCGGGCGGTTGGCGCGCCGCGCGTCGTCGTCGGCGCTTGGGTCATGGACGGTGTGGCGATCGCCGTCGTGGGTTCGTGCGTTGTCGACGGCGTGCGGGAGGCCGCGGAGGTGGGCTCCTCCGTCAGCCGGGCGGTGGCGCTGGCTGGCGGGCTGGTACTGGTGGCAGTAGAGCTGGCTGGCGGGCTGGTGGCGGTAGTGGCAGGCAGCGACGGTGTGCCGCTGGCTGGGACGGTCGGACTCGGGAGGACAAGCGGCACCGGTTCCGCCAGCACCGCGGCTGCCGCCGTGAGCGCCCGGATGTGATCCTGCCAGTAGCCAAGGGTCATGTTGGCCAGCGTGTCTCCTTGCCGATGATACTGGGGATTGAAGTCGCCCGTCTTGTCTTCGATCTGCAAAACGGCCGGCACACCCTTCTCACGGAAGGGGATCACATCGCCTCAGCCACAGCCCGGATCCAGCCGCGGCCGGAGCCCGGGCACATAGGTCGCGATGGTCCGCTCGATTCGCTGGGCCCGCTCCACCGAGGGGCGGTGGCCGCCATGGTAGAGCTCCATCACGTTGTCGCCATTGCCGTCATAGCCCAGCATGTCGACATTGATCAGGCTGTGGATGGCCGCCAACTCGTTTCCTGGGTGTCGAGCGAGGAAGGCATGGGCCCCCACCATGCCCTGCTCTTCGCCCGTGGTGAAGAGGATCACCACCGTGCGGGCAAAGAGGGCTTCGGCAAAGACGCGTGCCACTTCCAGGGCGGCCACGGTACCGCTGCCGTTGTCGTCCGCCGCCGGACAGCGCGGGCCCGGACAGGTGCCGACGCCGTCCACGTGAGCCACGACGAACACTTCCTCCGTCGGGGAGACGACACCTGTCTTGCGAACCAGCATATTCCGATCGGCCACTTGCTGGGCACGCCATGCCTCGATCTCGGGCGCGTACCCCCCATCGCGCAGTTCGGCGAGCACGTAATCCATCGCCAGTTCGAGGTCGGCGCTACCCGTCAGGCGGTTGGTGATCGTCCCACAACGGCGGCCGGCGCAGATGCTCTCCACCCCGGTCAGGCGGCGCAGGTCGCGCTGGCAGCGGTCGAAGTCGATGGCGTCCAGGAGCTGCACCACGGACGGGTCACGAGCGTACCGACCGTCGGCCGCGGTCAACACGGCCACCGGTCGGGTGCCGACGCTTGCCAGGCGGGCCGCGGCCGCTGGCGACAGGAGCAGCGAGACCAGCATCCCGGCGAGGCCAGCACATGCCACACCGGTCGGGAAAACCAGGTCTCGGCGGCCACTGGCGGCGGAGCTTATCCGATGCGTTGCCCCGGCTGGCCAACGGCGATGCTCGGTCATTCCCAAGAACCAGGACGCACCATGCGGCCAGGCGTCACGCAGCCGACTCGCCCTGCCAGTGGTCAATCTGGATACCGGCCCGTTCCATCACCTCCACGGCGTAATGGTCCATGCGATACGCGTCGCGATAGACCACACGAACGATGCCGGCGTTGGCCATCGCCTTGGCGCAGCCCAGGCACGGGAAGTGGGTGAGGTAGCACGTGGCGCCGGCGAGCGAGATGCCATGCAGCGCCGCCTGGATGATGGCGTTCAGCTCGGCGTGAAGGGTGCGGGCACAGTGACCCTCGAGGAGCAAGTGACCGACTTCGTCGCAATGGGGCTGACCGCTTGGCGAGCCGTTGAAGCCGGTGGTCAGGATGCGTTTGTCACGCACCATCACTGCCCCGACCAGCGCGCGATCGCAGGTGGATCGTTTGGCGACCACCGTCGCGATCTCGATGAAGTAGCTGTCCCAGTCCGGTCTCACGGCTATGAGATCCAAAGCATGACCCCGGCCGCCACGCGCCAGCCGTCGCTCGTGCGGGCGAGGAGGAACATGTGGCCGGCGCCAGCCAGATAGTGGGCCTGGTTGCCGAGGTAGACGAGAGCCTGCCGGCCGTCGGGGCTCATGCCGGGTCGAGACACATTCATGATTCCCTGGGCGCCCGGATAGCGCTCGTAGAATGCGTCCCAGCCACCAGGCTCGGTGCCGAAGATCTCCTCGATCTCGCGCTCCGCGATCAGGACGACCGGCCGATGCAGGCCGAAGCGATCTTCGAGTCTGGTGGCGGTGACATTCCGGGCCACGAAATCCCCGTACGTCGCGCGTTGCAGGCCTGGCAGGGCCTGCGCGAGGTATTCGTACGGATCGTCCTCGTCGTAGAACAGCATGGCTGGCATCGCGGTATGATCGGCGATCACGAAGCGGCTGGGCAGTGACGACGTGATGGGCCACTGATGCTGGATGGTGGTCCGCAGCACAGCGTACTCGTCCTCCGTCATCGGCGGATGCGCGGCAGGCTCGCCGCTCTGAAGCGCCAGCGGCACAAAGAGCTGCCAGTGGGCGCGTCGGATCCGTCCCTCCAGGCGGGGATGGATCGGGGAGTGTTCGAGGATGTAGTCGATGAGAACCTCATCCAACGGCGGCCCGAAATCGTACGGCTCGATGGCGAAATCGCGAAACACGGTGTAACCGTCGCCGCCGCGACGCAAGAAGTCGTTGGTAGCCACCCAGTAGATGGCGTTCGGGTCGAGCGGCAACCAACGCTCAAAGTCCCAGTCCCAGACACGCACGGCGGCAATCCGCGAGCCCGGCGGCTGATCCGGATGCCACTCGAAGCGCAAGCCCGACACTTGCGGGAACCGCCCGGATTGCTCGGGATAGCGGCCCACACCGTTCTCGAGAGCCTGGACGAGGTAGGTACCGGTGATGGCCAAGGTGGCCAGAGTGTTGCCGAACGGCAGAACCTCCATGACGTCGCCCAGGGTGATCGGCCCAGCAGCCAGGGCGGCTCGGAAACTACCACCGTTCAGGATGCTCACGTAGGTGTGCTCCCAGTCCATGAACTCCGCCCGCTCGCGCACTGCGTCGGCGACCAGGTTGCCGATCAGGCACTCGCCAACGCGGCAGACCTGATCCTGTCCCTCGCGGATGGGTAGATCCACCGTCGACTCGCCGATCACCCGTCGCCGGTACGTCTCGAGCGGTGCCCGGTAACGCGCCACCAGCGCCTCCAGCTCGGGATCCTTGGCGACTGCGGAGTCGAGGCGAATGGGGTTGCCACCGAAGCGTTGGACACGGCCCTGGCCGTCGAACGTGACCACCAAGTGGCCCAGATACTGGCCCCACTCACCAGCGCTGACGATGAGGGTGCGCTCGCCGCTGGCGGTCTCGACCACCGTGGGGTAGGGGCCAGCAGCGCCATCGGGGGGATTGCGCAACAAGGTGTGGCTGTGTCCGCCGACGATGACGTCCAGCTGGGGCACGGCGCGAGCCAGGGCCATGTCATTGGTGTAGCCGAGATGCGTGAGGGCGACGATCTTGTCGATGCCCCGCTCGGCAAACTCGGCCACTGCCAGACGCGCGGCCGAAACGGGGTCGCCAAACTCGATGTCCGGGCCGGAACTGGAAAGGCTGGGCGTCTCATCGGTAGTCAGGCCAACCAGGCCTACCGGTTCGTTGGCCATGGTGATGACCGCTGTGGCCGCCAGACGCCCGGCCAAGGGCGAATCCTCGGCGGTCACCTCGATGTTGGCGCCTAAGACCGGGAAGTGGGCGCCGCTGATGAAGCGCGCCAGCTCGTCGGGGCCAGCGTCGAATTCGTGATTGCCGACGACCATCGCATCGTAACCGAGAGCATTCATGGTGGCCGTCAGAATCTCGGACTTGTAGACGGTGTAAAACAAGGTGCCCATGAACTGATCGCCGGCATCGAGGAGCAGCACATTCTCGCCACTGGCGCGGATGCTTCGGACGGCGGTAGCCAACCGGGCGACGCCGCCAACGGTGATGCCGCCAGTCACCCACTCGTCGACATGGGCGTGGACGTCGTTGGTGTGCAGGATGGTCAGGGTGATCGGCTTGCCTGGCACAACCTGTGCCATCGGGGCGATGGGGCCGGCCGCTGAGCCGGCCCTGGCCCTGCGCCCCACAGGGTCAGCCGATCGGGCGGGGCCAGCCAGGGATGCCACAAGGCCAACGACCGCCAGCCATGCCATCGACGTCGGGCGAAGCATTCGGTGCACCGTTGCCTCCTTGGTCTGGTTCTGCCTCAGTGTGCCAACGCAGGACGCCATGGGCAAGGTGGGCGGGGACGGGCCGGCGGACGAGGTTGGGGAGGGGCGCGGCCACCCGTGACCGTGGGTCCAGAGACGGTCTACAACGTGGCCGTCGCTGCCGCGACGCCCGCAGGTCATCGGTCGAGCCCGTTTGGCTTGCCGCCTCGTCCGCGACCATCGAGTGCGCTGCTGGCGCGCAGGTTGACTTCCCCGTAGAATCGCAAACCCCACACTGGGCCACGGAGAGACGCGAGCTATGCCCATCGAGGAGTGCATGAAGACAGAAGTGGTCTCAATTCCGGTCACGGCAACGGTCCTCGACGCTGCCAAGCGCATGGCTTGGCATCAGGTCGGGACGCTGCCGGTGGTCGATGACCGCGGCGTGCTCGTCGGCATGGTGTCCATCGCCGACGTTCTCCAGGCGTTTCTACCGGACTTCGTGGCCCTCATCGACGACATCGAGTTCCTGGCGCACCTAGGCGACTTACACCCGGCGGCGCCGGAGCCGGCGCAGCTCGAGACTCCGGTGCGGCTCATCATGCACGAACCAGTGGCCGCGGAGCGCGGCACGGGCCTGATGCTGGCGGCCGCGTTGCTGCAGCGACAGAGCGTCAACGACATCTGCGTCGTGGACGACCAGGGCCGCCTGGTGGGCATTGCCTCGCGGGCGGACGTTGGCACGGCGCTCTTGTGCGAGTGGTTAGCGCCACATTCCTCATCTGCGCCGGCGGGTCGGCGCTAGGCTGCCCGATCGGTCATGGTGCCCCAGGTTGTAGTCTGCCTGATCTTCGCGGTCACGCTGACGGCCACCCTCGCCGATCGGGTCCACCGGGTGATCGCCGCGGCGTGTGGCGCGGGGGCGATGATGCTGGTCGGCCACCTCATGGGTTTCTACACCGAGGAGCAGGCCATCGCGGCCATCGACTTCCATACCCTCGGTCTGCTGTTGGGGATGATGATCATCGTGCGCATGCTGGAGCGAACAGGCTTCTTCGAGTACGTGGCCATTACAACGGCGCAGATATCCGGCGGCCGACCCTGGCTCCTGCTCGGACTCCTGGGCGCCACGGCCAGCGTCCTGTCGATGTTTCTCGACAATGTCACCACCGTTGTTCTCATGGCGCCGGCGACAGTGATGATCGCCGAGGTATTGGGCCTGAGTGCGGTGCCGTACCTGGTGGCCGAAGCGCTTCTGGCCAACATTGGCGGCGTGGCGACGCTCGTCGGCGATCCGCCAAATGTGCTCATCGCGTCGGCGGCGCGATTCAGCTTCACCCAATTCCTGGTGAGCCTGGGGCCGATCACGCTGGTGGTCTGGCTGGCGGCGCTGGTAGCGGTGCGGTGGGCCTTTCGGGCCGACCTTGGGGCGGGTGAGAGTAACCCGGACTTGCTGCGGCGCCTCCGCGCCGACGAGACGATCCGCGACCGGGCGTCGTTGCGAAGACTGTTGATCGTCTTGGCGGGCACCATCCTCCTATTCTTCGTGCAGGGCACCCTCGGTGTCTCCCCGGCGTTTGTGGCCCTGTCGGGCGCAGCACTGGCGCTGCTCTGGCTGAGGCCGGACATCAACGCCGTCCTGGGCGAGGTGGAGTGGGGCGTGCTCCTATTCTTCGCCGGCCTCTTCGTTATGGTCGGTGGGCTGGAGGCGGCCGGGGTACTGCAGGCGCTAGCCAAGCTGGTCGTCGGCATGTGTGATGCCAATCCGCTGATCGTTGGCCTGGCGATGATGTGGGGGGTGGCGATCGTCTCGGGCGTGGTGGACAACATCCCGGTGGTGATCACCATGATCCCGGTGATCCAGCAGGTCATCGCTGCCGGCTGGGGTGGACCGGCCCTCTGGTGGGCCCTGGCAATCGGCGCCGGTCTTGGCGGCAATTCGACGATCATCGGGGCGACAGCCAACGTCATCGTAGCGGGTGTCAGCGAGCGCACGCGCAATCCGATCACGCCTCTCTTGTGGCTCAGGCGTGGCCTGCCCGTCGCTCTGATCACGGTGATCGTAGCCAGTGTGCTCTACGCCGCATGGTTCGGGCGGCTGAATACCCCGTAGGGCGCACCCTGGCCGCCCGGCGGATGGCCCACTGGGGGCTCCCACCTGGCCGCCCGCTGGCGTCACGCATCATTCCGAGGCAGCAGTACGTATCAGCCATGAGCACCGCGCGTGGCCGAGCACCCTTCCGACCCCGCCCCGAGCGCTGAGCTGCTCCGCCAGGCCCGTGCCGGGGACGAGGCGGCGCTGCGGCTCATCTACGAGCGTCACCGAACCCGGGTGTTCCGGCTGGCGCGGGGCCTGCTGGCTGATGCTGCCGAGGCGGAGGACGTGATGCAGGATGTGATGGTGTATGCCCTGACCCACCTGGATCGCTTCGATCCTGATCGGGCGGCCTTTGCCACGTGGTTGCACGCCATCACTGTGAACCGCTGCCGTGATCGCGCCCGCCGCCAGCGGCTCGGCATGCGGCGCATTGTTGACTGGCTGGCCGGTCACCAGCCGGCCACGGAGCACCAGTTGGCGGCAGCACTCGTTGCCGTGGACGAGCGAGACCGAATCGGTCGCGCCTTGGCGAGCCTCACCGAGCGGCAGCGCGAGGCGCTGGTGTTGCGGGCGGTCGAGGGCTTGAGCTACGCGGAGCTGGGACAAGTGCTCGGTGTGCCTTTGCGGACCGCCCAGGCCCGCGTGCGAGCGGCGGTGCTGGCCATGCGCCAAGCGCTGGCCGGTGAGGCGACCGAGGAACCGAGTGAGACGGTCTGAGGTGGCCATGCATTTGCCGTTGGAAGCGCTCGTGGACTACGCGCTCGATGTGCTGCCAACCGCCGAGCGAGCACGGATCGAGGCCCACGCGGCCGGCTGCCCCCAGTGCGCGGCACGCCTACGTAAGGCGCAGGTCGAGGCTGAGGCGATCTTAGCCGGCACTCGGACGTACGTGACTCAAGCCGAGCCCAGCCGACAGGCGGACTGGGCCGCGGTAGCGCCGCGCATCCTCGGGCACACGACCGCACGCCGACGCTGGGTGGCCCGGCTGGCGGCTGGTGGGGCGAGCGCGTTGGTGCTCTGGGTGGCGGCCGCGGGGGGGATCGCCCTGGCTGTCGCCGGCGTGGCGGCGGTTCCCCCGGTGCGCGACAGGGTGCGTCATGCCATCCATCGACTGCGTCCGGAGCTGCCGCGCCCGCCGATGCATGTGACTCCTCCGCCGGCAACGCCTGCCCCGTCGGCGTCTCGCGGCGCACGGGTGCCTGTGCCAAACGTAACGGCACCGGCCGGCACAGCCGCAGGGCAGCAGGATCTTCCCCCAGCAGGCTCCCCAAGGCGCACCGTGGAGCCTGAGGGAGCGGTCCCCGGCGGTGCGGCCGGGACAGCGGCGACTCCGACGCCGACGGCAACGTCAGCCACGCGGTGGCGGACGCCTCGTGGTACCGGGCAAGTGACAGCGCCGGGGCACGGTACGCCGCTGGAACCCGGTCGCGGCCGTCCGCAGCGGTCGGCGACGCCTCCCGGCCCCAGGCGCAGCGCCTCACCCGGCGCACCGCGCCAGGGCCCACCCGATCGCTCGGCGACGCCTGGCGCACCGCGCCACGGCCCACCCGACCGCTCGGC
>DAOUCP010000091.1:0-32260 GCA_034432155.1 Anaerolineae bacterium | reverse complement strand
GGCGGTGGCGGAGCGGACTGCCTTCGCGACGCCGACGGCGGCCGGCGCGAGCCCGACACCGGCGGTGGCTGGTGGCAGTCCGACGGGGGGTGCAACCCCGGGGGGTGGCTAGCGGCGGTGATCGATCCGCTGGACGTGGCCCGTCGGACGTCGGCGGAGCTTGGCGTTCCGACTTGGCTCGTCGGCGGCAGGCTGCGGGATAGCCTGCTCGGTCGCTTCACCCTCGACACCGACATCGTGGTGGCCGGCGACGCCTGGCACTTCGCCAGGGCGGCGGCGAGCCGGTCTTCTGGCTCCTTTGTCGGCCTCCACCGCGCTCCCGACGTGGCGCGGGTCGTTTGGCCAGGCGAGCGGCCCTTTGTTTGCCTGGACGTGGCGGGACTTGGCGGCGTGGATCTAGAGGCCGACCTGCGCCGCCGCGACTACACCGTCAACGCCATGGCCCTGGCCATCGATGCGCCGCTGCCGCCGCTTTCTGCGGCTGTCGTGGACCCCACCGGCGGCCTCGCCGACCTGACGGCACGCACCATCCGGATGACGCACGACGGGGTGTTCGACGACGATCCGCTGCGTCTGCTGCGAGGCCCGCGGCTGGCGGCCGAATTGGGCTTCCAGCTCGAGCCAACGACGGCGTCTCGCATTCGCCAGCGGGCCGAGCTCCTGAGCCGCCCGGCGCCGGAGCGCATTCGGGACGAGCTCTTGCGGCTGCTCGCCACCACGGCGCCCGCAGAGGCCGTCGGTCTCTTGAAGCGCCTGGGGTTGCTGGGGCGAGTGCTGCCCGAGGTGGTGGCCGGCCAGGGGGTGCAACAGTCGGCGCCGCACCGGCTCGACGTCTACCGTCACAGCCTGGCGGTGGTGGCGGCGCTCGCCGACATCGAGCAGTTCGTGACGTGCGGCACGGGCGGTCTCGTGCGCGGTATCTGGGCGACGGTCCTCACGCCGTACGCGCGCGAGCTCGTTTCCTGGTTGGACCGGCCGGCAGGCGAGGCGCCTCACCGATCCGTTCTGCTTCGGCTGGCCGGTCTGCTCCATGACATTGGGAAACCGGCCTGCGTTGTGGCCGAGCCTTCGGGTCGCATTCGTTTCTCCGGTCACGATACCCGGGGTGTCGAGATGGTGGCCCAACTCGCCGCACGTCTACGGCTGAGCTGCGCCGCACGCAACTATCTGTCCACTGTGGTTGGGCTGCATACCCAGCCGCGGCGGCTGGCCAGGACGGGCAGCCTGTCGCGCCGGGCGATCTACCGCTTCTACGAGCGTGCCGGGGAGGCTGGCGTAGATGTGGCTCTCCATGCCGTGGCCGACACCATTGGCAAGGGCAGCCCGAGTGAAATCCTGGCCTCCCCTCTGGCCGAGGTTGTCAGCCAGTTGCTGGCCGCCTGGTTCGATCAGCACGGCGAAGTGATCGCCCCCCCGCCTCTCGTCCGCGGCGACGAGCTGGCCCGCGAGCTGGGAATCGAGCCGGGACCCCAGATCGGCCAACTCCTGCGGGCCATCCGCGAGGCCCAGGCGGCGGGCGAGGTGGCCAACGCCGCCCAGGCCCTGGCCTTGGCTCGCCAATGGCTTCAGTCCGCCATGGCGTGAAGGGCGGTGGGCGGCGTGACAACCCCTGGTGCGCGTCTGGCGCAGTTCGTGACCACGGGTCGGCGCGTGGTCGCGCTGACCGGTGCCGGCGTGTCCACCGAGTCCGGCATACCTGACTTCCGCAGTCCCGAGGGTGGCCTCTGGAGCCAGTTCGATCCTCGACGATTGGCTTCCGTGAGCGGCTTGCGTGCCGATCCGCACAGCTTCTACGCCTTCTGGCGCTGGCGCTTCGGCCGGCTGGCGGAAGCCCAACCCAACCTATGTCACCGCGTTCTGGCGGCGCTGGAGAGCTGTGGTCGGCTGGCCGCGGTGATCACGCAGAACATCGACGGTCTGCATCGCCGGGCCGGGTCCCAGCGCGTGCTCGAGGTGCACGGCACCTATACCCAATGCCACTGCCTGGACTGCGCCGCCGACGCTAGCGCCGAGCTCTTCTGGCAGCAGCTGGAGAAAGACGCGATTCCCACCTGTGCCCTGTGCGGCGGGCTGATCAAACCATGGGTGGTGCTCTTCGAAGAGGCCATGCCACCGGCCTTCGAGGAAGCAATCGCCGAGGTCCGCCAGAGCGATCGGTTGTTGGTGCTGGGCTCCTCCCTGGAGGTGTACCCGGTGGCCGGTCTGGTGCCCCAAAGCCACGCCGCCGGTGCCGAGGTGGCCATTGTGAATCGCGATCCCACACCGTACGACGGTCTGGCTCGGGTGCTCGTCCACGGCGAATTGGGAACGGTCATGGCCGAGCTGGCAAGGGAGCTGAGACTCGACGTGGGCTGACAGCCTGGCAGCGCTCGCCGGCTGCCAGTTGGCGCCCATGGCGGCAAGGAGATGGCGCTACCGCTAGCTTGCGAGATCCGGTAGCCATCGAGATTGACATAACGTCCAGTCGCTCCCGGCCCAGCTTAGCCCGCGGGAGCCGGCGAGGACCGGGAATGACATAATGTTGGGCAGCGCCTCGCCCAGCTTGGCCTGGCCAAGGCAGCGACGACCCCAGCGGAGTGGCGGCGGAAGCCTACTGCCCGGCCGATGCGCCGGGCTGCCAGGTGATTTCGTCGCCGTTCGCCTGCTGGGCGACGCGCGCCAGGACGAAGAGCAGATCGCTGAGCCGGTTCAAGTAGACCAGCGTGAGCTGGTTGGTGGCCTGCGGCGCGGACAACCACAGGGCGGCCACGCGCCGTTCTGCCCGCCGCACGATGGTGCGCGCCAGATGGAGATGGGCGGCGAATGGGGAGCCACCCGGCAGCACAAAGGAGCGGAGTGGCGGGAGGTCATCGTTCCACTTCGCGATGGCCGTCTCGAGCCGCCCCACATGCTGGGGAGTGATTCGCAACCGCTGACCCATGGCCTCGCCGTCCGGCATCGGCACTGCCAGGTCCGCTCCCAAATCGAACAAGTCGTTCTGGACGGCCTGGAGGACCTCGCGGATGGCGGCGAGCGTCGCCCAATCGCTGTCCGAGGCGGCAGCCAGGGCCAGCCCAATGCTGGCGTTCGCCTCGTCCACGCTGCC
This sequence comes from Anaerolineae bacterium, assembly GCA_034432155.1. Classification (GTDB taxonomy): domain Bacteria; phylum Chloroflexota; class Anaerolineae; order Epilineales; family Epilineaceae; genus DAOUCP01. Next base: position 29,175 of record DAOUCP010000091.1, on the reverse strand, counting down.
GCACGCTTCGATGCGAGCGTCCGTCTTGGCCACGGTCCGTCCATCGCCAAGAACGGTGCCCCCTTCGTCACCCCTCCGGGTGGTCACACGGTGGATCCTGACCATGGGGACGACTCCTGTCCCAAGGCGCCGGACGAAGGCAGGCTCCGCCCGAGCGCGACCGATTCCCCTGCGTCGCCAAGTATAGCGCCCATCAAGCTCACCCGAGGCGACGATGGCACGCGGCTTGCTGAGGCTACAGATAGCCGGCAGCCCTGCGCTGCCAGCCGTCGGAACCGCCCGGACGCCGACGGCCAGGTGGTCGCAGGGCTGTCGCGCTTGTCGCTGGGACGCCCCTTTCCTAGACTTGGCCGCCAGCAGTGCCTGGGCCGCGGCCGAGGGCGGCCGCGGCGGAGAAAGGGAGAACAACACGGATGAATCGAACCACACGTGGGAAGAAGAAGGAGACGCCGCCGTTCCGCCAGCTCGCCATGGCGGCGGTGGTGATCCTTGTGCTGGTGGCTGGCTTCGGGGTCGGCAGGCTGATGGCCAGCCGCAACCACAAGGCGGCGCGCCCGGCGTCTTCGACAGCGGCCGCCAGCTTGCCTGCTGTGGCGCCAGGGGAGACAGCGGCGGCGCCGCTGCCGACGGCGGCCGTGCCACAAAGCGCCACGCTGGCGACGCCATTTCGGGGTTCCTCGGCGCCCGTTCCGCTCGAGCAGGTCCCTGTGGAACCGGGCCAACCGCGGATTTGGGTGAACGAAATCAGTGCCGCCAACGACTTCACCTTAGACCTGGGCACCATTCCCGGACAGGAAGTCACCGAGCGGGTGTTCACGGTATCGAACATCGGACAAGGCATTCTGGTCATTCAGGGCGTCGACGCGACGTGCGGCTGCTCCGCGGCGGCCATCGGCAAGGACACGCTTGCGCCTGGCGAGTCGACCTCGGTCCAGTTCAGCTACGATCCGAGAACGTATGGTGAGCAGGGGAAGCAGATCGTCAAGTCGTTCCTGGTGCGTTCGAATGATCCGCTGGTGCCCCTGGCCGAGGTCAAGATCACGGCCCTGGTGGCGGACTCGTGATGATCCGTTGACGAATCCCTGACGCGGGCAGGGTATGCTGGTGGGCGAAAGGATAGCTCGAAACCACACCCTCTTTGCCAAGAACCGATTTGCCCACCCTTCCTGTGATGCGAGCTCGAGTCCCGGCCAGCCGACCGGGGCTCGCTCGTTTCTGAGCCAGGCCGCTCAAGGTGACTTCCGGCCGAGGGGCGAAAGCCCCCGTTCTGCGGATTGCCGAACGGCCGCCGGCAGCATGCCGAGGAAGTAGCGGTGCAGTCGCCGATCAGAGGTCAGCTCCGGATGAAACGACGTCGCCAGGATGTTCGCCTGGCGCACCGCCACCACCGGGCCGCCGGGCAGCTCTGCCAACGACCGGACGCCACCGCCCAGTCGGACGACTGCTGGAGCGCGGATGAAGACGGCCCGAAACGGTCCGCCGGCCAGTTCCCGAATCTCGAGATCCAGCTCGAAGGAGTCTACCTGGCGACCGAATGCGTTGCGCTGTACGGCCACATCCAGCAGGCCCAGGCTCGGCTGGGACCGGCCAGGATCGGCGGCCAGCAGGATGAGCCCGGCGCATGTGCCCCATAGGGGATAGCCCTGGGCGGCAAAGGCGGCCACCGCTTCCAGCAGGCCTGCCTCCGCGGCCAGGCAGCCGATGGTGGTTGACTCGCCACCAGGTAGAATGAGGCCTACCAGGCGGTCGAGATCGGCCGGCCGACGCACTCGCACGGGCGAGGCTCCCACCTCGCGCAGCGCCTGTTCGTGCTCGCTCACGTCCCCCTGGAGGGCGAGCACACCGATTGGCGTCACCAACCCCGGGTGGCGAGCCGCTCGGCGTCAGGTACTTCGGCCACCTGGCGCCCCACCATGGCCTCGCCCAACCCCCGACTCACGGCAGCCAAGACGGCTGGGTCGTCGTAGGCGGCCACCGCCCGCACAATCGCGCCAGCCCGGGCTGCCGGGTCCGAGCTCTTGAAGATCCCCGACCCCACGAATACGCCGTCCATGCCAAGCTGCATCATGAGGGCTGCATCGGCTGGCGTCGCAACCCCGCCGGCGGCAAAGTTCACGACGGGCAGGCGCCCGGTGCTCGCGTTCTCGCGGACAAGCTCGACGGGGGCGGCGAGCGCCTTGGCAGCGGCCATGAGTTCGTCGGGCCGCAGCGTGGTCAGGCGACGGATTTCGCTCTGAACGGCGCGGGCGTGGCGAACCGCCTCGACAATGTCGCCCGTGCCGGCTTCCCCCTTGGTGCGAATCATGGCTGCCCCCTCACCCAGGCGGCGCAAGGCCTCCCCCAGGTCGCGGCAGCCGCACACAAAGGGCACCCGGAAGGCATGCTTGTCGATGTGGTGCGTCTCGTCTGCCGGCGTGAGGACTTCACTCTCGTCGATGTAGTCGACGCCGAGCTCCTGCAGAATCTGAGCCTCCACGAAATGGCCGATTCGGCACTTGGCCATGACCGGGATGGTCACTGCCTCCATGATCTCCAGGATCTTCTCCGGATCCGCCATCCGGGCTACCCCACCTTGGGCGCGGATGTCGGCGGGCACGCGCTCCAGCGCCATCACCGCAACGGCGCCCGCGTCCTCGGCAATACGGGCCTGCTCGGCGGTCGTCACATCCATGATCACGCCGCCCTTGAGCATGGCCGCCATGCCTGCCTTGACACGAAAGGTGCCGGTGTCTCGCTCCATTTCGTCCACCACCTTTGCTGGCCCGCACCCTCGCCAGGTACGGGCAAGGATCCGCGAACGACCCGCCGCGGCTAAGAATGCCACGAACGACCGGCGAATGCGAGTTGCCCGCTTGGCTGTCCCGTCTTGACCGGTTCTCGAAGTTGCCAGTATAATCGCGGCTCGTTGCACGCCTGCCGCCCATCCGCCGTTCTATCGCGAGGAGATCGCTGTGAAGGAGCGCCTGCCGCTTTTTGTCGCCCTGATTCTAGTGCTAGCCGTACTGGGCGCGTACGTGAATCTGGACCTGGTGCGTCCCGGGTTTCAGCACGCCCGGTGGCTATCCAGTTGGATGAGCTGGCAGGGCGAACCGGCGCAGCGGCGCCTGAACCTCCGGCTGGGACTTGACCTGCAGGGCGGGCTGCAGATTCTGATGCAGGTAAATCCGCAAAGTGCCTCCCGCATGAAGCCGGGTGACCTGGACCGTGCGGCCAGCATCATCGAGACCCGCGTCAACGCCCTGGGCGTTACCGAGCCCTTGGTGCAGACGCAGGGCAGCGACAAGGTGGTGGTCGAGCTGCCAGGCGTCTCCGATCCGGACTTGGCCAAGCGCACCGTGGGCCAGACAGCGCTTCTGGAGTTTATCTATGCCGCCGAACGACCGGGCGAGCCACCGCTCCGGCCTGGCGACAAAGTGCTGACCAGCTGGCGGACCAGTGGCAAGCTGTTCGATGAGCTCGACCCAGCCGAGCAGAAGCCGGTGCGGAAGGTGGTGACCGAAACGCTACGGACGGGGGCCGAGGCGGCACCGACGGGTGCGGCCACGACAGGCACAAGCGCAGCCACGACGCCGCCGGGCGTAGCTGCGGCACCCACAGGTGCGGCCACCTCGCCGACGGTCGGCGCGACGGCACCTACGGCTGCGGCCACGGCGCCGGAAGGCACGGCCACGACGCCGGGGGCGGTCGCAGCCGCGACAGCCGCCCTTACGGCAACGCAATCGGTCGGCGGTGCCACGGGCGTCAGTACGGGCGAGGCAATTCCAGCCACCAGCACGGTGGCGCCGACGGCGCCGGTGACGGCCACCGCTTCCCTGACGGCCACCGAAGGCGCCGGGGGTACACCACCGGCCGGAACCGTAGTGCCGACGGCCACGGTGACGGCGACCGCCGGTGTGACCGAGACGGCCGGCCGCGAGGAGTGGATCTTCCCGACCGTCGTCACTGGCGACTACCTGAGCCAGGCGGCGGTGGGACTCGATCAGTTCAACAAACCGGCGGTGAATTTCGTGCTGTCCACCGAGGGTGGGTCGCGCATGCAACGCTTCACCAAGGGCCACATCGACGAGGTGATGGCCATCGCCCTGGATGGGGTGATCATCTCGGCGCCGGTGGTCCGGGATGCCATTGCCGACTCGGGTGAGATCTCCGGCAACTTCACGCGCCCAGAGGCGGAATCCCTCGTGGCGCAGTTGCGCTCCGGTGCGTTGCCCGTCGCCCTGGACATTGTTGGCGAGACGCTCGTGGGCCCCACGTTGGGTCGTGAATTCGTAGACGACGCGGTGAGGGGCGGCCTGGTTGGCTTGCTGGTGGTCGTGCTGTTCATGCTGGTCTATTATCGCTTCCCCGGCTTCTTGGCGGATCTAGCGTTGTGTCTCTACGTTCTTATGGTTCTGACGCTGTTCCGCATGATCCCGGTAACGCTGACGCTGGCAGGCATCGCCGGCTTCATTCTTTCGGTCGGCATGGCGGTGGATGCGAATATCCTGATCTTCGAGCGCCTGAAGGAGGAACTGCGAGCCGGGAAGCGCATCCTGGCCGCCATCGATACCGGCTTCTCGCGTGCCTGGCCGAGCATTCGCGACAGCAATTTCTCGACCATCATCACGTGTGTCATCCTGTTCTGGTTCGGCAGTCAGTTCGGTGCCAGCATTGTCAAGGGATTCGCGGTGACGCTCGCGCTGGGCGTGATTGTCTCGCTGTTCACAGCGATCACCGTCACACGGACGTTGCTGTTCGTGAGCAACCGCATCGTCTTGCGCGAGACGGACCAACGTGGCGCCACGGAGAGCGATCGGCTGCGGCGGCTGTTTGGTTTCTAGGGCCGCCCTGGGCTCGCGCCAGGTCGGTCCGCGTTCGGGCCAAGGTGGCTGGGAGGCTGACATCGGTGACGATCCCACTCGTACGCGACTGGATGACCACGGACCCCATCACCATTAGCCGGCATGCGTCGGTGGCTGCCGCCCGGACGCTGATGCAGCGAGACGAGGTGCGACGGCTACTGGTGGTGGACAGCGCTCACCGGCTGGTGGGGATTGTGACTTGGGGTGACGTGGTGGAGGTGTGGCCCTCCCGATTCGAGCCCCTCGAGCCCTACGAAGTTCGGGAGGTCATGGAGCGCGTGCTGGTCGAGGAGATCATGGTGCCCAACCCGATCGTGATCGATCCCGAAGCGACCATCGCCGAAGCCGCCAACCGGATGTTCGAGAATCGGATTGGTGCCTTGCCCGTGGTCGACGACGTCCGAATCGCCGGTATCCTGACCGACTCCGACATCTTGCAGGGGCTGGTGCGCATTCTGGCCGGCCGTGAATCCGCAACGCCGTCAGCGGGATGAACGCCAGGCCACCGGGGCCGAACGGCTTGTGGCGGCCCAGATGGTGTGCTAGAATCCGCCGGTCTCTGCAACCAGCTCCTCGCGGGGGGGTCCGTGTACTCAATCGTCAAGCACCGTTATTGGTGGTTCCTGCTGTCCGCGCTCGTCATCGTTCCCGGCCTGGTGGCTCTCGCGCTTTGGGGCCTGCCGCGGTCGATTGACTTCACCGGGGGTGCCCTCTACGAGGTGCAGTTCGCCGATCCCAGCAAAGTCACGGAAGAGGCGCTGCGGGAGATCTACGACCAGGTGGGTGTCGGCGACGTCTCGGTGGTCGAGGCCCGCAATCCGGCGACCGGCCAGCTGACCCATCAGATTCGGTCGCAAGCCGTGGAGTCGGCGAGTGGCGGCGCTTCACGCAAGGAGGATCTCTCGAAGGCGATGCGCGAGCGATTTGGCGACTTCACCGAGTTGCGCTTCGAGTCGGTGGGCGCCTCCGTCGGACAGCTCGTGACCCGCAATGCCAGCATTGCCGTCGTCATGGCGGCGCTGGGCATTCTTCTCTACCTAAGCCTGGCCTTTTACGCTGTGCCGCACCCGTTTCGTTACGGGACGACGGCGATCATCGCCATGCTGCATGATGTGCTGGTGGTGGTTGGCCTGGCGGCCATCACCGGGCACTTCCTAGGCTGGCAGGTCAATGCGCTGTTCCTGACGGCGCTTCTGACCATCATTGGCTTCTCGGTCCACGACACCATCGTGGTGTTCGACCGCATTCGCGAGAACCTGGGCCGCATGCGGGGCGTGCCGTTCGAGCGCGTCGTGAACCACTCGATCGTCCAGACGCTCGTGCGGTCCCTCAACACCCAGCTCACCGCAGTCTTTACCCTGGTTGCGGTCCTGGCGTTTAGTCACGGTCACCTGCGCCAGTTCGTGTTCTGGTTGATCGTGGGGATCGTGAGCGGCACCTATTCCTCGATCTTCAACGCCGCTCAGCTGCTCGTCGTCTGGGAGAACCGTGAGTGGCGGCAGTGGTTCGGCCGTGGGCGCAAGGCGCAGGTCGCCTGAGAGATCGGCGGTTAGCCCAGGAGGCAGTGGGAAGCCCCGGCCAACGTCGGGAGAGACCGGGCCCCTCGTCACGGCGGTAGGCCGTGTGCTGGCGGACAACCTGGGGTGCGATGCCCGAGCGGATGGAGCCGTGGCCTCCAGCTGGGCCATCGAGACGCGCCAGTTGACGCGGGACTTCGGCCCCGTGCGGGCCGTGGACCATTTGGACCTCCAGGTGGCGCACGGAGAGATCTTCGGTTTCCTGGGTCCGAATGGCGCTGGCAAGACGACAACCATCCGGATGCTGACCAGGCTGCTGCGGCCGACGTCGGGTGTCGTCCGGGTGGCCGGGTACGACATGGCGTCTGACTCGCTCGCCGCGCGACGGCGCATTGCCTATCTGCCGGACACGCCATACCTCTACACGAAGCTGACGGGACGCGAGTTCATCCACTTTGTCGCCGGCCTGTACGAAGTGCCGCCGGAGGTGGTCCGGCGACGCCTGGCCGAGATCTTGCCGCTCTTTGAGCTCGGCGACCGAGCCGACGACCTCATCGAGGGATACTCCCACGGCATGCGGCAGAAGACACTGCTGGCGGCTGCCCTGGTGCATGACCCCGAGGTGCTCATCCTGGACGAACCGACCGTCGGCCTGGACCCGCGAAGTGCGCGGCTGCTACGCGACATCCTGCGCCAACTGGTGGCCCGGGGCGCGGCGGTGTTTCTCTCGACGCACATCCTGGAGGTTGCAGAGCGGCTGTGTGACCGCATCGGTATTATCGACGCGGGGCGGCTGATTGCCCTGGGGACGGTCGAGGAGCTTCACCAGCAGGCGCATCGGGAAGGCACCCTGGAAGACATCTTCCTCGCCTTGACGGGTGGTCCCTCGGTAGCTGAGATCGCGGAGGTCCTGCGCTGAGCGGCGCGGCCATGGGGAGGGCAAGGGCCTCGCGCCCCCCAGAGTCCGATCCGCCCCTGTTGTACGCCACCTGGTGGTTGGTCCGAGCGCGCTGGCGCATCGCCGTCGTCAGTTTCCTGCGCGGCGCGCGCTGGCGGCGCTTCACTTACGTCCTGGTTGGTCTGGCATTGGCCTTCCTGTCGCTCGTTGGCTTGCTGATGAGCTACGCACTGGCCTTCTTCTTCTCCCGGCTGCCGCCGCCGGATCCGACGCGGGCGGACGTGGTGGTCGCGACCGCTCTGACGGGCGGTCTTGTGCTGCACGTGCTGGTGAGCTTCACCGTAGCGCTGGCGGCGCTATTCCTCAGTCGCGACCTGGATCTCCTCCTGGCCGCGCCGGTGCCCAGACGAGCGGTGTTCCTATCCAAGCTGCTTGGCGGCCTGACCCCAACCCTGCTCCTCGTCACTGCGGTCACCCTTGTGCCGCTCGTTGGCTACGGACTGGCCATGAAGGCCGATTGGCCTTACTACCTGGCCTCGGCCATTGCTCTGGCAGTCATGCCAGTGCTGCCGGCCGCGGTTGGCGCGCTGGCGGTCACCATCATCGTCCGCCGCGTGCCAGCGCACCGGCTAGCCGAAATCATCGGCCTGATCGTGGTCGCCATGACCCTCTCGGTGGCCCTCGTCGCCGGCAGCGCCCGGCAGTTGCAGGAGGCACTCACCGTCGAGGACTTGTTGGCCATCCTGTCGCGGCTCCGCAACCCGCTCTCGCCTGCGGAGTGGCTGACCCGGGCCATCGTGGCCGCCGGACGAGGTGACTTGCGCGCCACAGTGCGCTGGTTCGCTCTCAGCAGCGTCGTTTCGACGCTGGCCCTGGTGCCCATGTGGCTGGGGGCCAACCGGCTTTACTACGAGGGCTGGTTGCGCCTGCAATCGTCCAGTGGGCGTGGCCAGCGGAATGGCCGATTGCCGTGGACCCGTTTCGACCGTGCCGAGGCACTCAGTCAGCCGCGAGGGCTCATGCGCTTCTTGCCCCGTGCCGCAGCCGCCATCGTGGAGAAGGACTTTCGCATCATTCCCCGCGACCTGACGAACATGGCGCAGGTGCTCTCCCCACTGGCCATCGGTGTCTTCTTCATTCTGCAGCAGCTTCTGTACCCGATTCGGATTGGCGGCGCCGACCGCCCGCTCACGGTGGCCAGCACGGCGCTGACGATGCTGTCGGCCGCGGTGGCGGGCGCGATCAGCGCGACCATCATGGCCCGCTTCGGGCTGACGGCGTTCTCAACCGAGGGGCAAGCCTACTGGATTCTGAAGAGCTCGCCCGTTGCCAAGCGGCACTTGCTGGCGGGCAAGTTCGTGATCGGCTACTTGCCGTACGTGGCTCTGGCCTGGGGCCTGGTGGTGGTGTTGGAGGGGGCCCGGATCTTTAGCAATGCGCGGCTACTTGGCGGCCCCTTCCTTGCCGGACTGCTGGCCGAGTTGCACCCCTGGGCCATCCTGTATGCCGGCTTCGTGGTGGCCGTAGCGGGCCTGGGAACGCAAGCGATCGCCCTGGCCCTGGGTGCGGCCCGACCCAACTTGGGCTGGGACACACCGCATGAGATGCTGACCCCGGATGTGAGCTGCCTGAGTCTGGTTCTCTACGGCGCGTACGGTTTCATCGTCACCGTCGCTCTGGCCACACCGGCCGCCGTCTCCGGTTTTCCCATGCTGGCTCGCCAGCACCTGGTGTGGGGCCTGGGGCTAGCCATCGGCCTGGGACTGACGGCTCTGGTGGCGGCGAGCTGTTGGCGGCTGGCCTGTGCCGAACTGGATGCCGTCGGCGAGTAGGTCTGCCGCTCGGCAGGGCGGGCTCAGCACTTGCCGTGGCGGAGCCGCGGGTCGAAGAGGTCCCGGACGGCATCGCCGATGAGGTTCCAGGCGAGCGAGAACAACACAATCGCCACTCCAGGGAAGACGACGATGTACCAGTCCTGCGCCAGCGTTGGCATCCGGTCGCGAGCGCTGGAGATCATCTGGCCCCAGTCGGCATAGCCTTGCGGCACCCCCAGTCGGAAGAACGACAAGGCAGCGAAGGAAAGCACGTACGTGCCGATGTCGAGCGACGCCACGACAATCACCGGATAGATCGAATTGGGCAAGATGTGCCGCAAGATGATCCAGCGATCGCTGGCTCCCAGACTGCGGGCCGACCAGATGTAGTCACGCTGCTTCACCGAGAGCACGTCCGCTCGGACCAGCCTGGCATAGCCGGTCCAGCCGAAGGCAATGAGGGCCAGCATGGCCGGCAGCGTGGTCTGCCCGAAGCGCGGATTGGAGCGCAGTACGGTTGCCAGGGTGATGGCCGCCAGTAGAAACGGGAAGGCCATGAAGACCTCGACCACGCGCATCACCAGCTCATCGGTCCAGCCGCCGTAATAAGCCGCCACGGACCCGAGCACCAGTCCGATGGCCAGGGCGGCGAACGTAATGACGATGCCCACCTTGAAGGCGGTGCGCGTGCCCCAGACGACGCCGTAGAAGATGTCGTACTGCTCGGGCGTCGTGCCGAAGGGGTGCTGTCGACTGGGCGGTAGTGGTTGCGGTGCGAAGCCGTACTTCGGTACGCGGTAGGGTGTGGCGCCACAGTAGACGCGCTGACGCGCATCCTGGGCCACGGGACATGGCGCCAGGATGGGGGCCGCCACGGCCACCAGCACGAAGAGGGTCAAGAGCACCGCCCCAAGGAGCGAGCTGGGATTGGTGAGAATGCCGCGACCAACGCGACGCCAGCCTGTCGGAGGCGGGCGACGAGGTGAGCCGCCGATGGGCAAGGCAGCCTCCCCGTCCGTTACGGCACTGCCCAGCGGATCAGGATGCCGGCGCCCCGGCGCTTCCTGATCTGGCAGGTCTGGCGGGTGGCTCATTGGCAAGGGCCTGCGCTCTGCACTGCGGTCGCCCTTGGGCGGGGCACCGGGCGATGCCCCGCCCGAGGACTTCGAAGCTTGGCGACGGACGCTCCGCCTAGGACTTGGATAGGGCGTAGTACCACAGCCCGGGCGCCAGCGGGTTGTTGTAGTACCCGGACACGGCGCGGTTGACATAAAACCGTCCGGTGTCCTGGTGGAGAAAGATGGCAATGGCATTCTCGATCGCCAGATTCTGAAGCTGGGCATACATCTCGTCCCGCTTCGCGCCGTCAGCCTCGAGAAGAGCCGCGTCGATGAGACCATCGAACTGGGCCGCCATGGCGGGCGGGAAGCCTTGCGCCCGAGCGTACGCCCCCTGGCTGTGCATGTACGGATGGACCCAGTTGCTGGCATCGTGGTAATCCTCCTGCCAGCCACTGATCGAGATGGGTAGGCGCATGCCACGCCGAGCGTCTAGGAACGACGGCCACTCGAGGCTGACCACCTCCAGCCGATACCGGTCATCCACCAGCGCCAAGTTCTCCGCCAGAATCTCGGCCGCCTTCTTGCGGGTGTCGTTTCCTTCGTTGTATGCGACAGTGAAACGGAAGCCGACATCCTTGAGCTTGCCATCCCAGGCTTGGGCAAGCTCTTGGCCACACTTCTCGAGGTCGTAGGTGTAGATGGGCGAGTCCTCGCGGTAGCCATGCAATCCCTGGATGATCGGGCCGCGAGCCAGAATCGCTTCTCCCTGCAGCGCTTCGGCGATGTACGTGTCCCAGTCGAAGCAGTAGCTCATGCCCTTCCGGACATGGATGTCGCCGAAGAAATCGGGCGGGATTCCGTTCCCGTCAAGGGTGCCCGAACCAATGAACTCGCTGTCCGGATTGATGGCGAAGGTGAACATGGCCGCCGTGTTCGTCACCAGGGGGTAGCCCCGGAAGAGCTTGAGCGTTCCGTCTTCGTGCACCACCGTCGACGGCGCCGATTCATCGCCGCCCACGTACTCGGTGTGGACGTACGGCTCCAGCTGGTTGATCTCGGACCGCGGCACCACCACGGTGTCGGCCTCGCCGGCGCTGAGCTTGGCGAACCGGGTGCCCCATTCGGCGGCCTTCTGAAACACGACGTGCTTGAGCCGGGCTGGCCCAGAGGGCCCTCCCGGCCAGATCGGCTCGGTTCGCCAGTAGGCCTCGTTGGCTTCCAGGGTGATCTCCTGCCCCTTGAGCCAGCTGCCGAGCCGGTAGGGGCCCGTGCCATTGGCCCGATCATAGAGGATGCTCTCCTCTGCGGCCGGGTCGTGCCACTGCGTCCAGGTGTCGCAGGATCCGTCCCAGTCGCCCTGGTCCACCATCCATTCCCGGTCCAGGGCTGCCGCCCAGGGCTGGGCCAGGAGCTGAAGGAACCACGGGGTCGGTTGCTGAAGCCGGATGGTCACCGTCCCGGCCTCGTCGTCGGCCGTCACTGCGTCCATGACAGCCTCACAGACCTGCCGTTGGATGTCGGCCGGGACGTCCTCCAGGCTTGGCGGTTCCTGCCCTTCCTCGACCGTTTCCGACAGGCCGGCCTTTTCCAGCGCCAGGCTCTGGATGGCGCTCACACCGAGCATGGGTTCAAGGAAGAGCCACATGGGTCCGTCGACACGATCCTGCAAGAGGGCGCGCTGCAGCGCGTACGCGATGTCATGAGGCTCCAGGGTGCCGCCTTCGTGGAACTGCACTCCCTGGCGGATGGTGAAGGTGTATGTCCGTCGATCGTCGGACAGCCGCCACTCGGTCGCCAACGCTGGAACGAACGAGTCGGGCTTCTCTCGCTCGAAGGCGACCAGCGAGTCATAGATGTTGGCCTCAATCGCCGAGCCTGTGGTCTCGTAACTCCAAGCAGGGTCGAGACTCTCCGGTTCCCCGATCGAGACCTGAACGAAGGTGTCCGCGGCAACGCGGGATGGCCCGCCCGCACCGGTGGCAGTCTGGGCGGGGGCGGTCTCTTCGCCGGCGCCAGGGACAGGACTGGCCTGTGGCCGGGCGCAAGCGACAAGGGCAAGAGCGAGCGCTGCCACGGCGAGCCGGGTCAGCCAGATGCGAGCCTGCGCGTTCATCATCCTACCTCCTCACACAGGGGACAGCCGCCCAGAAAAGCCTGCGACGGCGGAGCCGGGACGGCGGGCGGCTCGACCGCCATACCACCACTCGGGACTGGCTTGCCGGTTCCAGCCCCACGCCGAGGTCCAACCCCAGGTCGGCGGCGCGGCGTGCTTCACCATGATGGCCTCGGCTTGTTCTTCAGCTGAGCCGCACCCGTGGATCGAGCACGGCGTACAGGATGTCCACGATCAAGTTGCAGACGATGAGCATCGATGCCGTAAAGAGTCCAAGACCGAGAATGGTCACCACGTCGAGGTTGGTGGCGGCCTGAACCGTGGCCTGGCCAATACCTGGCCAGTTGTATACCGTCTCGGTAATGGCGGCGCCATTGAGCAGGCCGACCAGGATGGCGCCGCTGATCGTTACGACGGGCAGAAGCGCATTGCGGCGCGCATGCCGGCCAATGACGTCGCCTGGTCCTACCCCCTTGGCTCTGGCGGTGCGCACGTAGTCCTGGCGCAGAGTCTCCAGCATGCTCGAGCGTGTGACCCGCACCAGGACGGCGAAGGAGATGTACGACAACGTCAGCACGGGCAGCACCAGGTGATGCACGGCGTCCAGCCAAACGTCGGGGCGCCGATTGAGCAGTGCGTCGACGGTGTAGAGACCGGTAACGGAGTGCCACTCGCTTCCGGCGACGAGGCGCTTGAACGGTGTCGACAGCCGGCCATCGATGGGGAACCAGTGCAGCTTGCCGGCGAGATAGAGGAGCAGCAGCAGACCAGCCACGAAGGCCGGCGTGCTGGTGGCGATGATGCTGAACACCCGCAGCACGTGATCCAGGGCCCGATTGTGGTGGAGTGCCGCCCGTGTCCCCAGGGCGACACCCAGGGTCACAATGGGCACGATGGCCCACAGCGCCAGCTCGACCGTCGCCGGCAGGCGGGCTCGGATGAGGTCGGTGACTCGCTGCTTTCCCGTCTTGGAGAAACCAAGGTCGCCGCGCGCCACCGAACGCAGCCATCGGACATACTGCTTGGGCACCGGATCGGCCAGACCATACTTGGCGATGGTCGCCTCGAGCTGGCGGGGGTTCTTGGGCACGTCCGAGACGTACAGGGCGGCCCGTTGCGTTGGCGTGACCTGGGTCAACATGGCGAACACGAGCAGCGATACGCCGAACACGATGACCGGCAGAAGCATGAGCCGACGAAGGATGTAAGCGGTCATGGCTGGGCTGTCGCGTTGCTCGGGGCGCGGCAGGCGGCATTATAGGGCGCGGCCGCCCGCCGGCAAGGTGGACCCCCCTAGCTCGCCCGTCACGTTGACGCCAGGCTGCGCCGCGGTGAGAATGCCGGCCGTGATTCGCTGGCCGGTCCGGCTGGGGGCGCTCGTCCCCCTGTTCGCCTATTTAGCGCTCGGTGCCCTGGTCGTCGAGGCCGTCCCGCCTTGGGAAGCGCCGGACGAACCGTGGCACGTGCGCTACGCCCAGGTTCTTGCGACCGGCCGACGGCCCACGCGTATCGACACGTACGAAGCAGTGCAACCGCCGGCTTACTACCTGTGGCCGGCGTGGGGCCTGCGGCTGACCGGCCTGCCGTTGGCGCCGCTGCCGCCCGAGAATGCCTTCTTCCCCTTCGCCGTGGCCGCCTTCGTTCATCCGGGCCATGACGCGACGGCCGCTGGTGTGCGTGTCTTGCGCACCTTCTCTGGCTTCCTGGGCTTGATCACCTTGTGCTTCGCCTGGTCGGCAGGTCGCATGACCTCGGCCCACGCTCGAGCGCAGGGCTTCCTAGCCGCTGGCCTGCTGGCCGTCTGGCCGCAGTTCCAATTCATCGCCCACGCCATCTCGAACGACGGATTGGCCAGCGTGTGCGGTGCCCTGGTGGTCTATGCGCTCCTGCGCGCCGTGGTGCGGCCGCGGGACGCCCGACGGGCCCTGGCTGGAGCGCTACTTGGCCTCTGGGCAGGACTCCTCGTCAAGCTCACCGTCATCGGCTTGGCGCCGGCATGGGCCGTGGTGGCCATCTGGGTGCTGCGCCGGCGTTCCGGCGTGCCTCTTGGTTGGCCGGTGGCCCAGCACCGGCGCTGGATGGCCCTTTCCGGCGTGGTCCTGTTGGCTCTCGCCTGGAGTGCTGGCCGCACCGGGCTCGTGGCGGAGATCCGATGGCAGCTTGGCGAGCTCTTGGCGCGTGTCCTATCGATCGACCCCCGTCTGACCGAGGGCCGCACGTTTGTCACCCACGGGCAGGCAACGCTGCACTCACTGTGGGCATTCTTCGGCTGGCAGAATCTGCTTCCGCCGGCCGTTGTGCCTCTGAGCGGCGTCCTCTTGGCAAGCGCCGCCGGCTGTGGCCTATGGGTCGGCCGCCGCTCATTCCCGGCGGCCGAGCGCCGCGGTCTGGCGGTGGCTGGTGTGGCGGTGCTCTCGGCCTTGGCGGCTGCCGGGAAGAACCTGCTGGCACGTCCCGAGCCGCAGGGCCGATTCCTATTCCCAGCGTTGGTCGCCATGAGCGTGTTGGCCAGCGCTGGCCTGCTCATGGCCCAGGGCCGGCGGCGCCCACCTCTGACGGCCGGCGTCTGGATGTCCTTGCTGGCTCTGAACGGGGCGATCTTCGGCGTCTGGATGCCCCGCGCCTACGCGGCATATGGCCTGCCCACGGAAGCCTTGGAGGTGCGGCGCATCGAAGCTCCGCCCGCAGCGCTGGTCCGTCTCGATCCCCAGAGCCCGGTCTTTCGTCAGCCGCTCGCCATCCCGCGGGGTCGGATCGCCCGCCTGCACATCGCCGTGGCGCGGGCCTCGGGCCCAGGTGACCTTGAAATGCGGCTGTGGGCCGGCGGCCGGACGGTGGCCCACGGACGACGACCGCTTGCCCAATTGCCGCACGACCGATGGCTGTCGTTGGACGTGGTGCCTCCCCGACCGCTCACCGGGCCGAGCCTCGAGCTGCGTCTGGTGGGCAACGGCTGGGCCTGGCTGTGGGCGATCCAGCCGCCGGAAGGGGGTGGCGACTCCGCGCCCCGCGAGCTCATGTTGCTCGTGGCCAGCCAGGCACCGCCCTGGCGAGCAGCGCCCTGAAAGCCAGGCCAGCGCCGCCGATCCGCGGCCGATCCTCACCCCTTGGCAGGCGAAGCCGATCGCGGATCGGGACGGCGCGTTGACAGTCGCTGGTGGTTACGGCGTGCCGCCCGTCGCCACGGGGGCGGCCTGGGCAGCCGTCGGCTGCGCCGGAGGAGCCTGCGTTTCGGGCTCCGCCGTCGCTCCCTCTTCGGTTGGCGCTTCCGTCGGCACGCCAGCGCCGGTCGTCGGTGCGACCTCGCCGGCGGGTGTGCCGCCAGGCGGTGCCGCTGGGACGGCCGCGGTCGGCTCGACCGGAGCCGCGGCTCCCGGCTCGGATGGCGTTGCCGTCGCCACGCCGGTGGCGGTGATCGGGCAATCGTCGTGCAAGGCGTACGAGCGCTCCGCCAGCCGGCTGCTGAAATCGTCCGAGGCCACGAAGATCACGCGCTCCTTGGAGAAAGCCAGCGAGGGATGCACGTACTGGACGCGGAACAGCGATGGCGTGAGCGGCACGTAGGTCGCCTGAGCCGGAACGCCGCCCGGCATGTCGAGGCGGTACAGGGCAGCATCCCACACGAAGACAAAGTGCTCGTCGTCGCCGAATGACACGAGGGCCCCCGGCTCGCCCCGATAGCCCAGCGGTCGACTGAGCACACCGCCCTGCGCCACGTGGCGACCGTTCTCGGTGGCGGCCAGTCGCCGAATCTCGGTGTCGCCGAACGTCTGCGGCCCACTCAGCCTGGT
Organism: Anaerolineae bacterium; assembly: GCA_034432155.1. Classification (GTDB taxonomy): domain Bacteria; phylum Chloroflexota; class Anaerolineae; order Epilineales; family Epilineaceae; genus DAOUCP01. Next base: position 13,140 of record DAOUCP010000091.1, on the reverse strand, counting down.
GACCATCACGAAGAGCGACTGACCATCGCTGGCCCACGCCACGTGTGGGACGGTGCGGTCCTGGAAGCGCGCAACGACGCTCATCTCTCCGGTGGCGATATTGAGAATCGCCAGGCTCGTGTTGGCAATGCCGAGATCCATGCTGACGGCCAGGCGGTCAGCCTGCGGCGCCCAGCGCAGGTAGAGGGTACCGTTGCTGGCCACCGCCGGCCGACGCTGCTGGTCGATGCTGGTCATGGCCGGCGGCAGGTCGTGGCGGACCACGGTCTTGCCATCGGCACCGCGGTCGTAGACCGTCAACTGGGAGGCGACGAGATCGTAGATCCGGATCTCACCTTGCGATCCTACGACAGCGGCAACCTTGGACCCATCCGGGGAGATGGTGAAACTGGTCACGCCCTCGGTGCCTTGGTAGTCGTTGATCGGGATCACCGTCAACCCATCCTCGGGGCTCAGCAGCCTGCCCGCCTCGGTGGGCACTGTCCCGGTGTACAACTTGGCATAGCGGCCGTAGACACCGCCTCGGGTGACGCCCAACACGAACCGCGTGCCGCTCTCGTCGAGCTGCACGTCCAGCATGTTCTCCGGTATCGGGACGGGAGATCGTGTGTACTCGTCACTCGGCGTCGCGTAGGCCGGAATCTCGTCCGTTGCCTGCCACGACCGAGCGATGGCCCGCAGTGTCGGCGCGCCGTCCGCCGGAAACTCCATCAGGTAGAGGGCGCGATCGTCGGCACCCCAGGCTGCTTCGTCAATGAAGTCGGGCCGCTGCCCGGACACGAAGAGGACCTTCGTGCCCTCGCGATCCATGGCCGCCGACAGCACTGCTCGGCTGTACATCGGCAGACACGGTCCGTAGTCCACGACCTGCTGCGCCTGTGTCACTTCTCCCGGCGAGGCCGTGCGTCGCAACCGGTCGCATCCGGCCGTGCTCGTCAGCACCACCAGAGCCGCCACCACGACAATGGACCACCGCCTTCGCCTGCTGTCAACTTGATTGGGCATCAGGTTCTCCTCCCAGTCTGCATGGGTTCGTGCGCCGGCCAAGGAGCGGCGCTGCGAAACGAACGATCTTTCCGCACCCTCGGTGCGGCGGGACGCTGGCGAAGCCCTTGGCCGCGATCGTCCCACGGACGCCAGGACGTAGTGTAGCACGTGTCAGGCGCTTCGACCCAGGCAGCCGCCCAGGAGCCGGTGCCCGGCAGCGTTCTTCGCCGCCACTTGGTCGTACACGCCAGGGAACGGCGTCCGGGGACGCACCTCAGCAATTGGCGTGCCATCATTGCCGCAGCGAGTACCCTCGCCGCCCGAGCGCCACGCGCCGCCGCGACGCTCCGCGGCCAGGACCGCACAGAGCCGGCCGCCAGCCGCCCGCAGGGATTGGCCAGCCGCTGCGCGTCAGGGGCCAGCCATCCGCCGTCATCAGTCGAACGCTCCAAGTCGTGCCCCAGCCACTGGGCCTCAGGTCCCAGGCGGCATGGCACGCAAGGCGGTGACAAAGGCCTCCAGGGCCGCCGCATCGAGATGCCCCGGCGAGGACTCCACTGCCTCCCAGACGTCCACACCCCACGGGCGGACGGCAGCGATGGCGCTGCCAACGGTCTCGGCATCGAGCCGCGGCGAGGATAGCAGGATAGGCACTCGCCGTGCGACCTCGGACGCCGCATCCCAAGCCGTCGCCATGGGGCCCGCCAGGTGGACCATGAGAGCCGGCGGCTCGGGGCGAGGCCGGCGGACGAGGTACGCCCGGCTGAAGGCCTCCAGTTCCTCGGCCGAGGTGATACTGGCCGCCTTGAAGGCCCGGGGCTGCATGGCCTCCACCACCGATCGTGGCTCGCTCCCGAAGAGCTGGACAAGATCGACGTGCGCCTGGATGGCGACCGCACGCACGACCGCTGGCGGAGTGTTGGCGAAGATGCCCACCAAGCTCACCGACGACGGCAGGGCGGCGCGCAGGGCTCGCGCCTGGCTCACCGTCACGTAGCGCGGGCTCGCGGCCAGGAAAACGCAGGCTACACTGCTCGCGCCTAGCTCCGCGGCCAGGCGGGCGTCTTGGGGCGTGGTGATGCCCGACACCTTGAGGTGGACGGGCAGTGGCTGCGAAGAGCAGTCGGCCATGCCGGATCGAACGGAGCACGCCTAGTCGCCGCCGGCCTGCGGCGAGCCGCTCAGAGCCGGCCCCATCTGCCCCTCATGGGCAGCCGGCCTTGTAGACGACGGAGTTGTGCACCGGGTCGTATGGCCGTGAGACACTCCACAGCGAAAGCCAACGCCGCGGGCTGTTGTACGGTGACGCCGGGGCGGACGGATTCGCAAGCTGGCCGTAGCCGAAGACCAGATGCGGCTGGTCCAGGGCCCGGGCGATCACTGCCGCTGGCACCCGACTCAAGATAAAGGGACAGACTTGCGGACCACCGGCCACGGGGGTGGGGGGCGGCGACTGCGTTGCGGTCGCGACGGGGGTGAAGGTGGCAGTGGGCACGACCGGCGTGAAGGTGGCGGTGATGGTTGCCGTCGCGGTAACGGTCGGCGTCACCTCCACGGTAGGGCTAAGCGTCGCCGTTGCCGTGATCTCGGTCGTCGGGGTCACCGTCGCCGTTGCGGTGACCTCGGCCGTGGGTGCCACCGTCGCCGTCGGACTTGGTTCGCTGGTGACGGTTGCCGAAATGGTGGCTGTTGGCGTGGGTTGCTGGCACTCCACCGTTATCTCTGCCGTGGCCTCAAACCGCTTCTGGGCGTCGAATGTGGCTATGGCCGCAAGGCTCAGAGTGCCCTGCGTGGCTGGCTCGATCGCCAGAAGCCACTGGGCCGAGCCGCTGCTGCCCGGCGTGATCTCGGCCATCGCCTTGGTCGCCGTCTCGCCACTCGCCAGCGATACACCGCGCGGCAGCACGATGGTTGCTTCACCGCCCGTCAGCGGAGAGAGGTCGAAGTTGTTCACGAACAGGGCCGCGGTGACGGTCGTCCCGCAGCTGGCCTGGATGGGAGCGGTGAGGAAGGCACTACCACCCTGCAGGCTGGCCGTGCCGTAGATCGTCGCCAGGCGGCGCACCTCGCCCGGCGCCAGGGGAACGGGATCCCAGTAGAGCGCGACGGCGCTATCCTTGGTGACCGGCGCTGTGGGCTGGACCTGGTACGTCCAGTCATTTGTCTGGATGCGCACCCAGTCGGCGATCAGGAAGCGATCGGGCGAGGAGGCGTCGAAGCCGCGCAGCACGCCCACGGCGCGCAGCAGGCGCGGGTCATACGTGGGCGACTCGAAGGCCACCCAGAAGGCGGGCACCTGATCGGCCACGAACTCCGTCTCGGTGTGGATGGTTCCCAGACCGGGGACGAAGTACGGGGCGCCATCGTTGTTGCCCAGCTTCACGTCGAGTAAGGCCCGAACGCCAACGGACAAGGGCTGCGAGTCGGCGTTGCGAATCTCGTAGCTGACCTCGGCTGCGTCCTCCCGGCCGCTGAAGGGATTCGCCCGCAGGCGGAGCGTCTCTGTGACGAACACCGCATACGCCGGCGCTGCTGTCCAGACCGTCGTCACGCTCTGGGCACTGGCCGTCTGCCGCAGCGCGCCGCGAGGTACGAGGTCGAGAGTGGTCGCTCGGCCCACGATCCGAATGGTCGTGTAGCCGCTGCCGACGGTGCTGTCGCCGGCCGCGGTGAACCCATAGAGGAGGGATTTGTCGTCGTCGAGGGGCGTATCGGGATCGCCGCCGGTGGTGCCCAGCACCCAGGCCCCGAGAGGGCTGACGTCGGAGCGGAGGAACGCGTTGGCCAGCCGTTCACAAGGTGGGCAAGTGCGGACGACCGGTCCCAGCGGACCGGCGGTGGCGGGTTGCGAGGCCTGGGCCACGAGCAGACTGCACAGCAACCCGAGTGCGATGACGGACGGAGCTGGTCGCCAGCCTAGCTTGTTCACCTGTGCCGCCTCCTTCGGTCGGACGCGATGTCGGATGTCGGAGTGCCACCGTCCACGGACCCATGTAGCTCGAGCATCAGCTCGCCTCGTCGGCTGGCGGGGCGAACGGTCGATCCGGATTGATGCGGTAGTAAGCGTGTGAGCCCCGCGTGGTCCGGAGGAGCATGCCGTGATTGATGGCCAGCTTGATCATGTGTTTAATGGCCTGGTTGGAAAGGTCGATGATCTCTTTGTTGCGAAGACCTCGCAGCATGTCGTAGATCTGGATAAAGAGCGCCGGTTCGTCGAACTGACGCATTGCCTCTTCGAAGACCGCCCAGTCCTTGGCGGTAAGCTGGACCTCCTCGCCTTCCTCGAGTTCTGCCTCGCCCCGTGGCAGCTCATCCTCCTGCACCGCCGGTTCGGGCGCGAAGTGGCTCACCTCGTAGGGGTTTTCATCGGGGAAGAACACTTCGTTCACCGAGCCGCTCGTAAAGACCTGCACCAGCCCTCGCCGTTCCGCTTCCTTGACGAAATCTTTGAACTTGGTGAACGGTCGTCCGGACGTATCCAGGTACTTGCCCTCGTCGAACGACGGCATGAGCTCCAGCATCAAGAGTTTGAGGGTGGCCAGGGTCGACACGTGACCCCGATCGCGAGCCAAGTGCACCGCTTCCACTAGCACTTGGTAAGGATCCCGGTCTGCGGCTGCCGGCGGTCGGCTCTCCTCTGCCACCTGGCTGTAGTAGATGAACTCGTCCGCTGCCTGGGCCAAATGACTTGCGGTCGCCTCGGCCACGCCGATCACCACAGTGCGGTGCCCGAGCTGGCGAATGGCATTGATGAGCGGAATGAAGTCGCGGTCGCCAGTGACGAGCACGAAGGTCCCGATGTTCGGAAAGGCGTAGAGCGTGCGCATCATGTCAATGCAGATGTGCATGTCGACCGCGTTCTTGATCGCCCGCCCGGTGCGGCCCTCTTCGCGGTCGTAGTGGTAGGTGGGAACGTACATCGGCTCGATGGCGTTCGCGTACAGGGCGTTTGTGATGCGGGGGTAGCGATACCAGTCAGCGTAAGCGCGAGCGATGGTGACCCGGCCATACTGCTCGCAGGTCTCCATAATCGATTCGAAGTTGGGGTTCGTCTCGAAGCGGTTGCGCACGGAGATGTAGATGTTCTCGAAGTCAATGAACACCGCGACGTCGCCGCCGGGGGCCTTCTCGACGGCGGCGCTGCGAGCGGGCTGCGGTGTGAGAATCATCGTCTCGCCGTGGGTGTCCGGACCTTGACCCGTCGCGGCTCGAAGACCGGCCAGGCCGACCTACCGGGCCGCTGCGACGTCCGTGCGGCATTATACCATACCAGTTCGTTGGCCGACGGAGTGACCGCCGCCGTCGCCTCCTCCGATCAAGGCTCGTGTCCGGCCGTTTCCATCGCCCGTGGCGGTGACCGGAATGGGCAACCCTCCCAAAACGGCGCGCCTATCGCCGTTTCCGTCGCGTGTGGCGGTGGCTCGCGGCATGAGCGATTGCTACCGCGGACGGCTTGCGCTTCGGCGAGCCTTGAAGTAAGATTGTACTTTGGCGTCCCGACGGGGCATCCCGCCTCGGCGCGCACCGGCCGCTGCGTCCGCCCGCGGTCGGGCCAACCCCACGATTCACATGATTTCGGGACGCCGAACCGAAGGAGTGCCACCCACCATGAAGACCACCGGAGTTCGCGCAGCACCCACCGGCCAGGCGACTGCTGCTGTGGGTGCCGAGGTCAGGGCTGGCCCGGCGCAGGTGCGGCCACACCGCCGGGACTACGGGCGCATTGCCTGGCGGCAGCCGCCGCCACCGCTGATCACAGTGCAGCTGGAGTCGTTCGATTGGTTCAAGCAGGACGGCCTCGCCGAGCTGCTGCGGGAGCTGTCGCCGATCGTCAGTTTCAACCGGGCGCTGGAGCTGCATTTCCTCGGCCATCGCTTTGAGACACCCAAGTACAGCGTGGCCGAGTGCCGCGACATGGATATGACCTTCAGCGCCCCGCTTTGGGTGACGGTCCGCCTGGTCAATCGCACCACGGACGAGGTCCAGGAGCAAGAGATCTTCATGGGCGACTTTCCCATGATGACCGACAACGGCACCTTCGTCATCAACGGCGCGGAGCGCGTCGTGGTCAGCCAGCTGATCCGCTCTCCGGGGGTGTATTTCAGTGCCGACGAGGATCGTACCACGGGGCGCAACCTGGCCTTCGCCAAGCTGATCCCCAATCGGGGTGCGTGGCTGGAGTTCGAGACCAGCAAGCGGGACGTGATCAGCGTCAAGGTGGATCGCAAGCGCAAGTTCCCCGTCACCACGCTGCTGCGCGCCATAGGCTACTCCGACACGGAGGAGCTCCTCGCAATCTTCGCCGACTTGGACAGCGATCCCGACCATCCGTTCATCGCCACAACGCTGGAGCGGGACCCGACATCCAACGAAGAAGAGGCGCTGCTCGACCTCTACCGCAAACTGCGGCCCGGTGACCCGGCGACGTTGGACAATGCCCGCAGTTTCCTGACCGGCCTGTTGTTCAACGACCGCCGTTACGACCTTGGCCGCGTGGGCCGCTACAAGCTGGATCGCAAGCTGCATCTGGTCCCCAGCGGCGTTGGCCAAGCGCTGGCTGAGCCCCGGCCGCTGACCTTGACGCGAGAGGATCTGTGCCGCGTCGTGGCCCACATGATCCAGATCAACAATGGCAAGGCCAGCGCGGATGATATCGATCACCTGGGGAACCGCCGGGTCAAGACGGTCGGCGAACTCATCCAGAACCAGTTGCGGGTTGGCCTCCTGCGCATGGAGCGCGTCGTCCGCGAGCGGATGAGCACCCGCGACCCAGAGCAGATCACACCGCTCGGCCTCATCAACATCCGTCCGGTAGTGGCGGCAGCGCGGGAGTTCTTTGGCGGCTCTCAGCTATCGCAGTTCATGGACCAGACGAATCCGCTCAGCGAACTGACGCACAAGCGCCGCTTGTCGGCACTTGGCCCAGGCGGCTTGAGGCGCGAGCGCGCCGGTTTCGACGTCCGCGACGTGCACCACTCGCACTACGGGCGGATCTGCCCTATCGAGACGCCGGAGGGCCCGAACATTGGCTTGATCGGCAGCATGGCGACGTACGCCCGAGTGAACGAGTTCGGCTTCATTGAGACGCCCTACCGCCGGGTGGTCTCCATGGTGCCGGGCACGGCGGAGGCTTTGCAGAACCGCGTGCCACGAGTCGATGTGCGGAACGCCAAGGGCCGGATCGTCCTGCGGGCAGGGGAACGGGTGTCCGAGGCTGCGGCCCGCGCCGCGGCGAAGCTGGGTCTCGAGCAGGTGCCGGTGGTGCCCTTCGTGTCGGACGACGTCGTCTATCTGACGGCCGATCAGGAGGATCACTACACGCTGGCCCAGGCCAACACGCCGCTGAACGAGTTCGCTGAGTTTGTGGCCTCGCAGATCACGGTGCGCCGCCGAGATCGGTTTCAGGTCGTGTCGCCGGAGCAGGTGGAGTACATCGACGTCGACCCCAAGCAGATTGTGAGCGTCAGCGCGGCACTCATTCCCTTCTTGGAGCACGACGATGCCAACCGGGCACTCATGGGGTCCAACATGTTGCGCCAGGGTGTGCCCCTTGTCCGACCCGAAGCGCCGATGGTAGGCACCGCCATGGAGTGGCCGGTGGCTATGGACTCCGGGCATGTGGTCATTGCGGAGCGGCCGGGCGAAGTGGTGAGCGTGACTGGCGAACGCTGCATCGTGCGGGAAGAGGACGGAAGCCTACGCGTCTACGGTTTCCGACGGTACAAGCGGTCCAATTCCTCGACGGTGATCGACCAACGTCCGATCGTCAGCAAGGGCGACTGGGTGGAGGCTGGGCAGGTGATCGCCGATTGCTCGTCGACTGAAAACGGGGAACTCGCACTGGGGCAGAACGTGCTTGTGGCTTTCATGTCGTGGGAAGGCGGCAACTACGAGGATGCCATCCTGATCAGCGAGAGCGTGGTGCGGGAGGACAAGTTCAGCTCGATTCACATCGACCAGTACGAGACGGAGGCGCGGGACACCAAGCTCGGCCCGGAGGAGATCACCCGCGACATTCCCAACGTCGGCGAGGAGGCGCTGCGCGACCTGGACGAGGAAGGAATCGTCCGCATTGGTGCCGAGGTGGGCCCCAACGACATCCTGGTGGGCAAGATTACACCCAAAGGCGAGACCGACCTGACGCCCGAAGAGAAGCTCTTGCGGGCCATCTTCGGCGAGAAGGCGCGTGAGGTGAAGGACTCAAGCTTGCGGCTGCCGCACGGTGAACGGGGCAAGGTGGTGAGCGTGCGATCCTTCGATCGCAACGATGCGATTGAGTTGGCGGCGGGCGTGGATCGGATGGTGCGCATCAGCGTGGCGCAGCAGCGCAAGATCACCGAGGGCGACAAGATGGCTGGTCGCCACGGCAACAAGGGCGTGATCAGCCAGGTGGTGCCCATCGAGGACATGCCCTTTCTGGCCGACGGCCGGACGGTGGAGCTCATCCTCAATCCGCTTGGGGTGCCGGGCCGGATGAACATCGGGCAAATCCTCGAAACGCACTTGGGATACGCAGCCTCGCGACTCGGCTTCCGGGTGGTGAGCCCGGTGTTCGACGGCGCGACGGAGAACGACATCGCGGCCGAGCTCAGCCGGGCCTGGATCGTGGATCGGGCATGGCGCGACGTGCGGGAGCAAGCGTGGCTCTGGGCGGCGGAGCAAGGTGTCGACACGCGCCCTGCTCAGGACGACGAGGAAGTTTGCCTCCTCTACCTGGACGATTACCTGGAGGGACAGGAGGTCAACCGGCGGCTGCTTCGCCGCGACCGAGCTTATGCCCGCCGCGAAGCTGCCAAGGCCTGGCTGAAGGAGCGCGGTGTCGAGGACATTGCCTTCATGGAGCTGGAGACGGATCGCCTGCCGGTCGCCGAGCGGCGCGCTTCCAATCAGGCGGCCATCCGTTTGGCCATGCGGCTGTGGCTGACGGAGATGCGCGAAGGCCGACCAGAGCTGGCGGACATGCATCCCGAGACAATGGACATCCCGGAGCTCGTCGAGGCGGGCAAAAAGGTCACCGAGCTTACGGGTTGGCCGATGCCCATCAGCGGGAAGCATGTGCTGTACGATGGCAAGACGGGCGAACGCTTCGATCAGCCGGTGACAGTGGGCGTCATCTACATGATGAAGCTGGCTCATCTGGTGGAGGACAAGGTTCATGCTCGATCGACTGGCCCTTACTCGTTGGTCACCCAGCAACCGCTGGGCGGCAAGGCGCAGTTTGGCGGCCAGCGCTTCGGGGAGATGGAAGTCTGGGCGCTCGAGGCGTACGGGGCGGCCCACACGTTGCAGGAGATGCTGACCATCAAGTCGGATGACGTGACCGGCCGCGTCAAGGCCTACGAGGCCATCGTCAAAGGCGAGGAGATTCACGATCCCGGTGCTCCCGAGAGCTTCCGCGTCTTGATCAAGGAGTTGCAGAGCCTTGGCCTGGGCGTGAAGGTTCTCGACCAGGACGGCAATCCGATTGCCTTGGGACGCGCTCTCGAGGACGAACGACCGCCGCGCTATGCCTATGGGTTGGGCCTGTCGCCGACGCAGCGGGTGGTCGAACGCGGGCCGCAAGATGACCTGGACTGATGGTCAGGGTATCCGGCCGTGAGGGATCGTGGCGCCTCCTGCCGGTAGGATGCCCCGTCGCGCGGATTTGACGCCGGGCCGTCGATGGGCTAGACTGAGAGCTTGCGCCTCGGCGCGCTGAGCGGAGGATGGGCACGTGCCAACGATCAACCAACTGATTCGCAACGGGCGACGCAAGCAGACCCGCAAAGCCAAGGCACCGGCATTGCGGTATTCGCTGAACGCCTTTCGGCGCCAGCTGACCGACACTGGAGGCTCGCCGCAGAAGCGCGGTGTCTGCACACAGGTGCGTACGCAGACACCGAAGAAGCCGAACTCGGCACTGCGCAAGGTCGCTCGCGTGCGGCTGACGAATGGCATGGAAGTCACGGCCTACATCCCTGGCGAAGGGCACAACCTGCAAGAGCACTCGGCTGTCTTGATCCGCGGCGGCCGGGTGAAGGATTTGCCTGGCGTGCGCTACCATATCGTTCGGGGCGCGCTGGATTCGACAGGCGTGGATGCGCGTCGCAGAGGCCGGTCGAAGTATGGGGCAAAGCGCCCGAAGAAATCGTGAATAGATAACCGTCGTATCGGTTCCTTCACCGCACTAGGTGGGTCGTCCCAAACCGGTGCGGCCCTCCGTCGGCGGAGGGTCAATCCGCGATCGATCCCGGGAGTCGGCCGTGGCTCCGGTGGGGCTGAGGCTGGTACCGACTCTCGGGATTGTTATTGCCCGTGCGCGTGACAAGAGGGAAACACCGTCCACGGTCGGAGATTAGGCTGACAAAGGAGTAGGGAAATGCCCAGGCGAAACCGACCGCCTCGGCGCGAGGTACAAGTAGATCCGGTGTACGGCAGCGAGTTGGCGGGCAGCTTCATCAACAAGCTGATGCACAACGGCAAGAAGACCACCGCGGAGCGAGTCTTCTATGACGCGCTGCGCCTTGTCGAAGAGCGAGCGAGTCGTCCCGGCCTGGAGGTCTTCGAATTGGCGATCCGCAACGTGACCCCCATGCTCGAGGTGAAGCCGCGGCGCGTGGGTGGCTCCACCTATCAGGTGCCGGTGGACATTCGGCCCGAACGTCGCCAGGCACTGGCGATGCGCTGGCTCATCGGCACGGTACGGGGCCGTTCCGGCAAGCCGATGGCCGAGCGCCTGGCGGCCGAGATCTTGGATGCCAGCCGCAACACCGGTGCGACCGTCAAGAAGAAGGAGGACACCCACCGCATGGCCGAAGCCAACAAGGCCTTCGCCCATTTCCGCTGGTAGCGGTGGGCCACAGAGGCACGGCGGTGGGCAGGGTGTGACATGGCGATCGGGCTCGAAGAGCTGGCGAAGACGCGCAACATTGGGCTCATTGCGCATATCGACGCCGGCAAGACCACGACCACGGAACGCATCCTGTTCTATACCGGACGCACCTACCGGATCGGCGAGGTCCACGAGGGTACGGCCACCATGGACTGGATGGCGCAGGAGCGCGAGCGCGGCATCACCATTACCGCGGCGGCAACGACGACGTACTGGCGCGGCCATCGCATCAACATCATCGATACGCCGGGCCACATCGACTTCACCGTCGAGGTGCAGCGATCGTTGCGGGTGCTGGATGGCGGCGTGGTGGTGTTCGATGCCGTTGCCGGGGTGGAGCCCCAGTCGGAGACGGTATGGCATCAAGCCGATCGCTACCGCGTGCCACGGATCTGCTTCGTGAACAAGATGGACCGCCCCGGAGCGGATATGGCGCGCACCGTCACCATGATCCGCGAGCGCCTGAAGGCCCATCCTGTCGTGCTGCAGCTCCCGGTCGGTAGCGAGGAGCGCTACCGCGGTGTGATCGACCTCGTGGCGTGGCGGCTGGTTGTCTGGGAGAGCGACGATCCGGCCGAGGCGCCGGTCGAGGCAGCCATCCCGGCCGACCTGTTGGCCGAGGCCGAGGCAGCGCGCGAAGCGGCGATCGAGCGTGCCGCCGAGGCGGACGAGGCTCTCGAGTTGCGATTTCTGCGCGGTGAGGCGGTGGATGCCGCGGAACTGCGAGCCGGCCTTCGCCGGGCCACCATTGGCGGACAATTGGTGCCGGTGCTGTGCGGCAGTGCCCTGCGCAACCGGGGGATTCAGCCGCTCTTGGATGCCGTGGTCGACTATCTGCCGAGTCCCTTGGATGTGCCGCCGATCGTCGGCACCGTGCCGCAGACGGGGCAGCCCGTGCAGCTGCCGCCCGATCCGGGCGCCCCCTTCGCGGCCCTGGCATTCAAGATCGCGTACGACCCGTACGTCGGCCGCTTGGCGTATGCCCGTTGTTACTCGGGCACCGCCAACTGCGGCGACAAGATCCTGAATGCCAGCAACGGCAAGGTCGAACGCTTGGGCCGACTGGTTCGCATGCACGCCAACGCCCGCGAGGACATCCAGTCCATCCGGGCGGGAGAGATCGCCGCCATCGTCGGGCCGAAGTTTGTCAGCACGGGGGATACCCTGTGTAGCCGGGACCACCCGGTCATTCTGGAGTCGATCTCGTTTCCCGAACCGGTGATCCACGTAGCCATCGAACCGCGAACCGCCGCCGACGGCGACCGCATGGTAGACGCATTGGCCAGGTTGGCCGAGGAGGATCCCACCTTCCAGGTGCGGGCCGATCCGGAGACGGGGCAGACACTGATCTTCGGCATGGGCGAACTGCACCTGGAGGTCATTGTCGAGCGCATGGTGCGCGAGTTCAATGTCCGGGCCCTGGTTGGCAAGCCGCAGGTGTCCTACCGCGAGACGCTGTCGCGAGCCGTGCAGGGCGTGGAGGGTCGCTTCGTGCGCCAGAGCGGTGGCCGCGGCCAGTACGGACACGTCGTTCTCGATCTTGCGCCGCAAGCGCCCGGGGAAGGCAATCGCTTCGAGCCCGCCATTCGCGGGGGGGTGATCCCGGCCGAATACGTGCCCGCGGTCGAGGCAGGCTGCATGGAGGCGCTGGGGAGTGGGCCGCTGGCTGGGTTCCCGGTGGTGGACGTGTCGATTCGACTGGTGGATGGTTCGTACCACCCCGTGGATTCGAGCGAACTGGCGTTCAAGACGGCCGCGGGCCTGGCAGTGCGGGAGGGCCTGACGCGCGGCGGGTGCCTGCTCTTGGAGCCGCTGATGTTCGTCGAGGTGGTGGCGCCGGAGGCCTATCTGGGAGACGTGATCGGCAATCTCAACGCCCGGCGCGGTCAGATCGAGGCCATGGAGTCACGCAGCGGCGGTGTGGCGGCAGTGCGGGCGCTTGTGCCGCTGGCGGAGATGTTCGGCTACGCGTCGGACCTGCGTTCGATGACGCAGGGCCGTGGTACGTTCACCATGGAGTTCCACCACTACGAGCCGGTACCAGAGAAACGGCTGGCGGCCATTGCCGGCGGCAACGTGCGCAGCTGACCGCCGGCAGAATACGTGACTGACGCCGAGACATATGCCAGCAGCCAGACGAAGGAGGCAAGATGGGCAAGCAGAAATTCGTACGGGACAAGCCGCACCTGAACGTGGGGACGATCGGGCATGTGGACCATGGCAAGACGACGTTGACGGCGGCGATGACGAAGGTGCTTTCGTTCAAGGGCCTGGCAGATTTT
>DAOUCP010000090.1:0-26406 GCA_034432155.1 Anaerolineae bacterium | reverse complement strand
GCCCGGACCCCCGCGAGGGTCCGGGCCGGCCCTTCTTCCCTCACGGCGGGGTGGCCGCGGCGCATCCGCCGCCGGTGCGGCGCAGGCCTAACCGCGTTCCCGCGGGCGCATCCGCAGTCAGCGCAACCCAACTGCAGCCGCGAGCCCCCGGAACCCAGCCCTGTTTGGTCCGTGCGCCCACCCTGGCTATAATCCTCGCTCGCCCAAGCCGCTTGACAGGGCACGCAATATCGAAAGCAAGGAGACCCCGCCTTGGCCAACATTAAGTCTGCGGAGAAGCGCGCTCGCCAGGACCGCGTGCGTCATGCGCGGAATCGCTGGTACCGAAGTCGCTCGCGCACCTTCGTCAAGAAGGCGCGCGTGGCGCTCGCCGCCGGCGATCGGGCGACGGCCGAACAGGTGATCCAGCGGGCGTGCCGCGCACTCGACCGGGCGGCCCAGAAGGGCGTCATCCATCGCAACAATGCTGCTCGTCGTAAGTCGCGCCTGATGCGGGCCTTGCACCGCCAGGCCGAGTAGACGGCCCTGCGTTCGGGCACCGGCTTGCCCGGCACGCCACGCCAGGGTGCCGGGGCGCAACAGCCCGCCGCCGTTTCGGGCAACCACCGACCACCACCCCCTGGGGTGGTGGTTTCCTTTCCCCGTCGTCGGAAGGGCGCTCTCGTCCTCTGGCGCTCCAGAACGCAAAGAAGGACGAGGCGGGCCATACGGACGGCACCGCGGCGGCTTCGTTGTCCTCTGCCTCGCGCGAGGGCGAGAGCGGTCCCTACAGACGGCACCGCGGCGGCTTCGTTGTCCTCTGCCTCGCGCGAGGGCGTGAGCGGTCCATACTGGCGTCGCCGCGACAGGGCCGTTATCCTCTGCCTCTCGGGAGCGCCTTGAGCCAACCACCTTCTCAGCTTCGCCGCCGCAACCTTTGGACGCGAGCCGACTGGCCGAGCGTCCGGCGCGGCCTTGCCGGCCACGCCAAGGCGTGGGCGCGCCGCATCCTGGTGGGCGAGCTCCTCCTGTTCCTCGTTCCCTTGGCGCTGTGTGCTGCCGTGACGCTGGGAGGCCGCTCGCTCGTGCCGTTCGATGCCCTGGTCGTCGATCCGCTGTTTCGCGACTCGCTCGAGCGACACGGCATCACAACGCCGCAGAACGGACTGGTGTCCGACCTGGTCTTCCAGAATCTGGTGTGGAAGCAGTACGCCGTCGAGTCCCTCCGCCACAACGCCGTGCCGCTCTGGAACCCGCAGTTGGCTGGCGGCATGCCCTTCCTCGCCGCAGCCCAGCACTCGATGCTCTATCCGACGTTTCTCTTGCACCTGCTGTTGGGCGCCGAGCGAGCGTTTGGCTGGAGCGCCCTTCTGCACTTGTGGCTGGCCGGCCTGGCGATGTACGCGCTCGGCCGGGCCCTGGGTTGGCGACGCTCCACCGCCACCATCATCGGCCTGGCGTGGTCGACGAGCAGCCTGGTGGTTGCGAACGGCGTATTCCCGATGATCCAGGCAGGGATGGCTTGGACACCTCTGCTGCTCGCGGTCATCGAGTGGTTGGCGCAGCAAGCCGGTCGGCCGGGCGCGAGCCACTGGCTGCCGCGCGGCCGCACGGCGACGCTGGTGATCCTCCTCGGTCTCAGCTGGGCCATGATCGGTCTCGCCGGACATGCCGAGGCCCTCGCCCATGCCGCTCTCTTGGCCCTGGCCTACGGGCTGTTCCGCATCCTTCTGGTTACGCGCCATGCCCATCGGCAGGCAGGGCTCCGCCTGGCGGTTTGGCTGTCCCTGGGAGCTTTGGCCGGCACTCTGGTCGCCGGAGTCCAGCTCATCCCGTTTCTGGAGTTCGCGCGCACCAACTGGCGGAGTGGGGCCGCGAGCTACGACACCGTCGTTGGCTACGCCTTCGGCTGGCGTCAACTGCTTACCTTCCTGGTTCCCGACGCCTATGGCAATCCGGCCCATCATGCCGTGTGGGACATCGTGAGCGGCCAGCTCCGGAAGCTGCCGCGCGATGCCATGTGGGGGGTCGACTGGGGCGCCAAGAACTACGTGGAAGCGGCCTGCTACCTGGGCATCCTGACCTTCGGCCTGGCCGTCGGTGGCTTGCTGGCCGGCCGACGCAAGCCGTTCGTCTGGTTTCTGGCCGGCTTCGGCCTGTGGTGCCTGTCCCTCGTCTTCGGGCTGCCAACCTACCGCCTGCTCTTCCGGTGGTTGCCCGGGGCCGATCAACTGCACACGCCCTTCCGCTGGATCTTCCCCTTCGCCCTGACCGTCGTGCTCTTGGCCGGCACGGGCCTGGAGGCGGCAAGTCGCGATCCGTGGGTGGCAAGACGCCTGGCCGCCCTAGGTGCCTTGATGACCGCCCTGGGCGCGATGCTGCTGACGGTGCTCGCCTTCGCCGTCGGGCGTCCTCGCGTCTGGGTCGACTGGACGGAGACCGTCCTCGGCCGCCTGCCGGGTGCGCGAGAGGCCGCGCTGGCTCATTTCGCCACCCTCGAAGCCTTCGCCAGCTACCAGTACTGGAATTTCACGCACCTCGCCGTGTTCTTGAGCCTCTCCGGCGTGGCCCTGGTGCTCCTGCACCGCAGCCTGGGACGCCCCGAGCGCCAACGCGCGGCTGCGAGGCTGATGCTCTTCGTCACCGCCATCGACCTTCTCTTGGTCAGCTATCGCTTTCAGCCAGCCGCGCCGGCAGAGTTAGCCCAAGTCCGGCCGGCCGCCGTGGCCTGGTTGCAGGACGCGTGCCGCGTCAAATGGGGTCGCGTGGCCGGTTATGGTTCGGCCAAGGTGCTGTGGCCCAACACTGCGATGCGTTTCGGCGTTCCGGACGTGCGGGCCTACGACTCGATCATCCCGCGCTGGACGGTCGACAGCCTCGAGACCGTCATGCCGCTGCGGCCCCCCGCGGGCATGCTCACGTACAACCGGATCGGGAATCTGCCGGACGTCGACGCCTTGGCGCACCCCCTGATCGCTGCCCTGGGAGTCCGGTACATCGTGACCACCGAGACGCTGGCCGAAAGCTGGCTCAAACTGGTCTACCAGGACTCGAGCGCGCGCGTCTATGAGAACCTCCGGGCGCTGCCGCGCGCCTGGCTCGTAAATCAGGTGGAGGTCCACACCGACGCCGGTTCCCTGCATGGCCGATTGGCGACCTTCGATCCGAGCCAGGTGGCGCTCCTCGAAGAAGCGCCCAAGAAGGTCGTGTGGCGCGAACTGGAGCCGGGTCGCCAGGTGTTTCGACCGTCGATCACGGTACGCAGCGACACCGAGACGCCCAACGGGTTCGAGGTCGAGGTCTACGGTGCCACCCCCGGCGCCATGCTGGTCCTCTCGGAGGCCTGGTTTCCTGGCTGGCGAGCCTGGGTGACCACCGTCGGGACCAAGGGGCCGGTCGAGGTGGAGGTCCCCGTCTATCGCGCCGACGGCATGCTGCGCGCCGTGCCAGTGCCGCAAGGGCTGTCCACGGTGCGGCTGGCCTACTCCCCCCTGTCGGTGAAGGTGGGCCTGTACAGCACCTTCCTGGGGTTGACGCTGCTCTTCCTCACCATGGCTTACGCGCTGTGGGTGCGCTTCGTCAGCGCCGACGACGGCGACCCGGTCCGTCGCGTCGCGGTGAACAGCCTGGGGCCCATGGCCGCCGCCTTGCTCACCAAGGTGGTCGACTTCGCCTTCGCCATGCTAATGCTGCGCATCCTAGGACCCGACAACGCGGGCAAGTACTACACCGCTATCGTGGTCATCGGCTTCGCAGAAATCTTCACCAACTTCGGGCTCAATCTGCTGACCGCCCGGGACGTGGCCCGCCAGCCGGATCGAGGCGCCCTGTATCTGACCAACACGTCGCTCCTGCGACTGGTGTTGTGGTGCCTCGCCATGCCCCTCCTGGCAGGCTACGTGGCCGTTCGTCAGCTTACCGGGTCACCGATGGCCACCGACACCCTGTGGGCGATCGGTCTCTTGGCGCTGGCGCTCATCCCAGGGAACCTGAACGCGGCCCTCACTAGTCTGTTCCAAGCCCGAGAACGGATGGTCCTTCCGGCCGGAGTATCGATCGTCTCGACGCTGGCGAAGGTGACCCTCGGGGCGTGGGTCCTGCTCATCGGCTATGGCTTCGTGGGTCTGGCTGCCGTCGCCATCCTCGTCAACTGGATCACCTTCTCGATCCTTGGGGTGCTGGCCATCCGGGCCGGCATCACGGCCTCGCGAACGGTCTCGGTGGTGGCGATGGGCGCCATGACCACGGCAGCGCTGCCCTTGATGCTGAATCACCTGCTCCAAACGGTGTTCTTCAAGATCGACGTTCTGCTCTTGGATCAGATCAAGGGCTCCACGGTGGTGGGTTGGTACTCCGCCGCTTACAAGTGGGTCGACGCCACGTTGATCATCCCGGCCTACTTCACCATGGCGCTCTTCCCGTTGCTGAGTCGACGCGCTCTGGCGGACCCCGCCGGCCTCCGCCGGGCTTACGACGCCGGGCTCCGCCTGTTGATTGCCATTGCGCTCCTGGTGGCGCTCGTCACCACCGTTCTGGCCGAGGAACTGGTGCTGGTGTTAGCCGGCCGGCAGTACTTGCCCCACGGTGCCATCGCCCTGCAGATCATGATCTGGTTCCTGCCCCTGTCGTTCGCCAACGGCCTCACCCAGTACGTGCTCATCGCCGTCGACCGGCAGCGCTGGATCACCTGGTCGTTCGCTCTGGCAGCCAGTTTCAACGTCGTCGCCAACCTGATCCTCATCCCTCGCTTTTCGTATTCCGGCGCCGCCGTGGTGACCATTCTGTCCGAACTGGTCTTGCTGGTCCCCTTCCGCTGGCGGCTGCGCGATCTCGGCCACGCGCCCCTCTTGGCCCTCCTCTGGCGCCCCGCCCTGGCCACCAGCGTGGCCGCAGTGCTGCTGGCCGTCCTGAGCCTGCTCTCGGTGCCCGCCGTAGCGACGGCCGCCCTTGGCGCCGCCGCTTACGGAGCCGCGCTCTACGCCTGCGGTGGCGTCACGCGCGACGAACTGGCCACGGCCGCTCGCGTCTTCCTGCCCAGGCGCCAGGCAGGGCGCGAGCCCCTCAGCACCGCCGCCGAGACGTAGCTCAATGGGGGCGCCAGCCCGTCGGCACCGCCGCCGAACCGTAGGCCAACGCGGGCCGCAAGCCTTTGCGCGCCGCCACTGGAACGTAGCTGAACCCGGCGCGCCCGGCCGCCGGCGCGTCGTTGGCTAGCGACCAGCCGTGCCGGGGCGTGGAGCAAGCGCGAGCGGGAAGTAAACGGGCCGCAGCGGTCGGGCCACGACGCGCGCCAGGCCTTGGCCCTCGACGGTGCCCGCCCGCGCCGTCACTCGAAGGGCGCCCGCGGTGGGCCCAGCGCGCAAGCGTTCGGCCACCTGGCCGCCGACGGTAGCCAGGCTGATGCGCTGCAGCCCGTCGCCAAACGTGGCGTTCTCGGCTGCGAGCTCCACCGGCCAGCCATCCGACACGGAGTTGCCACACCAGGAACGCACCGCCACATCGACGGCGAGCCAGTCGCCGGGATAGGCGACCTCGGGTCGGAGCGAGACCTGAACGTTCGTCGGCGGGCCTGGTTGCAGCTCGATGGAGCGCTCGGCGGAAGCCGAGCCGCTCGTCGCGCGAACCGTCAGCGGACCGGACGCCGGGCCAGCGGTGACCACCGTCTGGGCCAGACCACTGGCCGTCGCCGATTGACTGGCCGCCAGCCCGCCGCCCCATACCCGCCAGTCGACCAGCGTGCCGTCCGCCACCGGATTTCCGACCCGATCGCGCACCACCGCGCTGAAGGTGGCTTGGTCCTCGCTGCACGCTCGCATGGCCGAAGTGCTCGGCTGGAGAACGATGCTCGCCGGGGATCCCGCCACCACGCGCGTCCACGCCTGCGCTTCGTTGTCGTCGGCGAAGGCGTCGGCAGGCTCGCTCCGAACGACCAGCTGCCCGCGGTAGAAGGCGCCCAGCGGCGCATCCTCCGGTACCTGACACACCACCTCGAACCGTCGCTCGCCACCGGCGGCCAACTCGTCGAGTCGCCACTGGACCCGACCGTCCGCCAGGAGGACGCCCAGCGGATGCGTCCGCAGGAGGCGCAAAGCAGCCGGCACCGTCATCTCGACCAAGACTTGGGAGGCCGAATCGGCCGCCACGGCATTGCGGACCACAACCTCATAGGCCAGCTCCTCACCCGGCGCAATGGTGGCGGGCGCGTGCAGCTCGGCCACCAGGTTCGTGCCCCGCAGCGGGACCACAATGGCGTCCTGGTTGTTGCTGGTGTTTACGTCGTGGACGGCTGAGCCGATGGCCACTTCGTGCTCGACCGGGGTGTCGGGCATGAGGCGTTCGTCGATGTTCAGCCAGAGTCGAATGCCCTGGCTGACGCCGAAGGGGCCATCGAAGGCCCACTCGAGCTCGCGACTGGCGTCGGTGAACGAGCCCATCGGCCGCACGGTCGTACCGATCTGCGGCTGCCAGTGGTCGTAGGACAGCCCAGCCCCCAGGGTGCTGGTGATCACGACGTCGTGGACCTTCGTCTGGGACTGCAGGTTGGCGAAGGCAATGTCGTAGACAAGCCAACCGCCTGGTCGAATGGCACTCGCTTGGCCATCGACGGCTACCGTCGCCAGCAAGTCGGCGCTGTAGATCTGCAGCGAGTCGGATCGCCGAAGGTCGAACGGCGACGCCTCAGAGGTCGTTGTGGTCACCGCCGCCCTGACCGGCAGCGTGTCGAGGCCGGACCAGGCGTGGCTGCGTTCCGTTCGCCCCACCAACGTGAGCGTCAACGCCTCCCCTGAGGCCACGTCCGGCAACTGCCAGGCGAACGTCTCGTTTGCCGCTGCCGGTGGGCCGAGAATCTCACCCGCCGGCGGTTGGAGCAGACGGGCGCCCTCGGGCGGCTGAAGCGGCCGAGCGGCCATGAGCTCGGGCACCTCGGCGGCGAGGCGCACCTCGCGCGCCTTGGCCATGCCGGCATTGGCAACCACCAGGGTGAGGGTCACCGGCTCGCCGGGATAGGTCTGGCTGCGGGCCATCGGGCCACGCGGCCCGGCGAGCTCCGCCAAGGCCAGCCGCAGATCGGCCGGCCGGACAGCCACCGTCGTGCTCCCCCGCAGCCCACCGGCTAGCGCTGTCAGGACCACGGTACCGGCCCGAGGACCGGCATGGTAGGCCGTCCGCGCCACACCGTCCATGCGTTCGCGGGTCGCCGGGACGACGATGCCGTCGGCCGCCTCAAAGGTCACCGGAGCGTCCAGGAAGGCGAGGTTGCCATAGGCATCCCGGGCGATTGCTTCCACTGTGGCCACGCCGTCGATCACCGGAACGGCCGGCGGATCGACACGCACTTCGATCTGCGTCGCCCGATCGGAACGGAACAAGACGTCCGCCGCCGTTCGCAAGCTGCCCCAGCTCGCGGTCACCGTGGCGACGCCAGCCACCCGATTCGTCCACTGGGCAACGGCCACGCCGTCGCGCAGCGGCTGCTGCTGGGGCTCGACGGCCCCGCTCGAGGCGCCGAAGGTAATCGTCAAGCCCTCTTGAATGAGGTTGTCGAAACGATCTCGCGCCGTCACCGCGACCTCCGCGGGCTCCGCGACCGATGCCATCGCTGGCGCGAGCAACCCTAACGCCACTGCCTCGGTGGGCTCGAGGATCACGCTGCCGGTGGCGCTCACCTCGCCGCAGCGGGCAACCACGACCGCCGTGCCGGCGACCATGCCGCTGCGCAGGGAAGTGCTCGCCACGCCAGCTACGGTGAGCAGGCGACGGCGATCGAGGAAGCCCAGGCTGCTCGACAGATCCACCGGGCTGCCGTCTGGGACCGGATGGCCGTCCCGATCCGCGAGCTGCACCGTCACGGTGCCCACTTCGCCTCCCACGCGCAGTCGCGTGGGCAGAGACAGGGTGATCGCCCACGGAGTGGTCAGCAGTCGCGTCGGCCGCAGGCTCGGCCGCCAGAACACCGAGCGGTCGGCGTGTGGCCCGCCCGGCACCATCGCTCGCGCCGGTGAGATAAGCCCGTTGGTCGCCGATAGCCCGCCAAGAGCGACCGCCAGGAGCCCGAGTGCCGTTAGGCCGGCGCGGCCCCTGTGGCCGATCACTGGTTTATGGTGCATGGTAGGAAGCTCTGCCTAGTCTGGCCCGATTGCGCGGCAGCCGGCCGCGGCCGGGCAACGGTAGCGGGTTGGCGGCCGCGCCAACCCGCCGAAACGCGCGGCGCCGGCCCCGCAGGCCGGGGACCTTCGTAGTTCCACCGTCGCCCGGACCGCCCCAAGAACCGCGCGTCGCCCAGGGACGCCGCCAAGGCTCGCCGCGAGAACCTGTCGCAGGGCGAAGCCGGCGCCTTTCCGCGCCGCCGGCCACAAGGTAGGACGCCGCTGGCGCACGTTCGTTACGTCGGCCGGACTTCGCCGCACCCAGCCCGCCTAGCGCGGCGAGTCGCAGTGATCCCAGAGGAAGTACAGGCCGCCGTCGCGCTCGGGGCCAGCCAGGTCCCGCGCGGCGGGACCCTCGCCCGGTCGCCTGGGGATCGCCGCCAGGGGATTCGTTCCGCCGCGCACGAAGGCGAAGCTGGTGAGTTGCCGGACCAGGTTGCCCCCGCCGCAACGTGGGCACCTCGGCGATCGATCATCGTGGGTGGTAGCGGCCATGAACTCGTAGATGCGGTTGCACTTGGGACAGAGATATTCGTAGATCGGCATCCTAGGGTACTCCCCACCAGTTGCGGCGCCCCAGACCGCTCCAACACTAGCGCGTCGCGCGGCCGGCGGCAAAGCGCGGGGCTGTCTGGCTCCAGTCCGTCGAGCGGCCGGCGGAGAAGCGCGCTCGAATGCGGGGAGCCTTTGGTTAGGCCGCGAGCGAACTTACGGTTCTCTGGCTCGGCCGGCGGCGAGGTGCGCTCGAATGCGGGGGGCTTTGGTCAGGACGCGAGTGAACCTACGGTTCTCTGGCTCGGCCGGCGACCAGCGGCAGGTACAGCCGCCCAGCCAGCGGCCGCACCTCGGCCCACGAGGCAGCAGCCGTGCCCATCTCGTCCTCGATGCGCATGACGTTCGTCACCGCCTGGGTGGCGCGGAAGCGAGTGCCCAGCTCGATCTCGACGGCACTCTGGGGCGGGACGGCGCCTTGCCAGCTGAGACTCCGCGATCGCTCGTCCCAGCGAGGTGCCGGCGAGACGGTGGCCAGCAGAGCACCGGGGATGAACTCGAGTCCGTCGGGCAGGGCATCGCTGACCCTCGCGAGCACCGGCTGGCGGCCGGCATTGGCGACCCGCAAGCTGAACGACACGACCTCACCCGGTGCGGCCACGCTGCGCCAGGCCACCTTCCGCGAACCCGAGAAGTCCGAGGCCTGGATGGTCTGCAGCGCCCCGCGCTCCAGCGGCGCGACACCGTTGGCCTGCAGGCTGGCCCGCGTCACCAACTGGGCTCCCGGCAAGACGGACTCCACCACCACTCCCTGCCAGCGCACGACGTGCGAGGCGCCGGGGCCCCCCGTGCCCCGCCAGGTCAGCGTGTGGTGGATCGAATCGACGGCCACGTCAGCCGCCACCGCGTCCGGAACGAGGTTCAGGCCTGCCGGCAGGTCGATCCGCGCCTCGAGATCCCGGGCAGCGGCGTCGCCGTGGACGATGATCTCCAGTTGGCCCCAACTCTTGGCGCCGGCGAGGGCATGCGCCGGCTCCACGACGAGCCGACTGGCCGACAGGCTGACACGGTCGACCACCGCTTTGGCCATGAGTTCGCGCGCCTCCCCAGGGGCCTTCACCTGGGCAGACTGGGTCAGATCGCCATTGGGCGGCCAACCGTGGCCCAATCGGGCCTCGAAGGCCAGCCAGGCAATGCCATCGGGCGGATGGAAGATCACGCCGCCGCCCGGGCGCCAGCCGCCGAGGGGCACCGTGAGCGATTGGCCCTGACCGTCGGTGAGGCCCACCGTCACGCCGGACACCGTCACCCCTGGGCCGTACTCGATGCGGAAAACGCCGTCACGCTCGAGAACCGCCCGCACGGCGGCTGTCCCAGTATCCCACGTGACACGGAAGAGGCCGTCGCTCCGATCCACGCGCATGGGCCGTGGATCGTCCGGTCGGTAATGAGCGGCTATGGCTGGCACTCGCCACTCCTCTAGCTTGCCTTCGGTCGGCGCAGGCCCGTCGGACGACGCGAAGGTGAGCAGGCCGGTTGGGCTGAGGTAGGTCCTTGTGTAAACCTCGGTGCCGAAAGGAAAGCCAAATCCCAGGTCGATCCCTCCGCCGGTCACCGGCGACCCGACGACGCCCAGACCGTCGCCACCAGCAGCCGCTTGCCAGCGGTAGCCCGCAGCTGACGGTGGCAGCGTCGGCGACCAGTCCAGGTGTGCCGGGCCGAGGGTTATCTGCCCCTCGCTGGCGCGCACCGTGGTGGGATCGATGACCATCGCCGGCAACATGGGCAGCCGCACTGCCACGGGCGCGGTGAGATCGCCGGCATTGCGCAGCACCAGATTCACCGACGCTGTGCCGCCGGAGACCAGCCGTGCCCCGAGGAGCAACAGGCGGGAGGAAGCGAGATCCGGCGCCTGAACGCGGCGCTGCCAGACGCACTCCACGGGCACCTCGGGAGCAAAGCCATCGACAAGCCGGACGAGGAACGCGTGGTCCCCGCGTGCCGCCGCGCCGGGCACGAGAACGAAGGCCAGCTCACTCTGGCCACCGGCCGGCACCTCGCCACGCCACAGCAAGCTCTGGCAAGCATCGTCGTAGGTGGTGCTGGGCACGTTTACCGGCGTGAAGGCCGGTGGCACATCCAGCGCAGCTCGCACCTGCGCCGGCAGCGGGCCAAGGTTGGCAATCCGCATTCCCAGGGTCATCGGCGCGCCGGCCGCCACTGTCGCTTCCCAGGGCTCAAGCGGCCAGGCGACGAGCTTGGGGCCGCCTACGAGCACCCTGGCCCAGCGTTCCACTCGCCCTGCCTGCCGGTCCGTCACCATCGCCTGGAAGGCATGCTGCTGACCGATGCCTGGCGGCAGAAGACCGCGGAACTTCACCTCCACCGTCTCACCAGCGGCCACCGCGCCGCACCACTCCACCACCTGCCCGGTCCCTTGCCAACTGCAAGCACCGGCCGAACATGCGAGGGAGGTCGTAACGGCCCGCATGTCTGCCGCCAGCACGATGCTGGCCACGGCATCGGCCGCATCGGCCGGTCCACTGTTGGCGATGCGCAGCGTGACGGTGACCATACCGCCCCGATCGAGCCGCGGCGGCTCCACGGCCAACCGGGAAGGGCGCAAGTCCGGTGTTCGCGCCGTCAGACGAAGCGTCGCCGTCTGGACATGGCCAGCGGCCAGCAGCGTGGCGGTAATGGGCAGCGCACTGCCCCCCGCCACTCCACCTCGCAGCCGGACCTGGGGCCGAAGGGCCAGGCGTTCCTGGGGCGCCAGGGTACCCGACCACAGTACATGGTCGTCGGCGGGCTCGCCCGACGGGCCATCGCCCACGAGCTGCAACAGCGAGGCGAGCGACAGGCGCAGTTCGCTGCGCATCGCCGATCGGCCCCCGAGGACCTGTAGCTGCAGCGGCCGGCTCTCGCCCAGCGTCAACGTCGGGTCCCCAGCGGTGAGGCGAAGCTGCGCGGGCTCCAACCAGGCCAGGACCCAATCGAGCAGTGTGGCCAGGGCCACTCGACTGCCGGCGCTCTCCAGGCCAAACGCCAGGAACAGCCGTCGACCGGTCCCGTCATCGACTGCCAAGCCGCCCACGCCGCCGTCCGCATAGCGCAACACCGGGACGGCTCGACCATCGGCGACCGCAGGCTCAATCACGTCGGGCAGAAAAAGGTCGCCCTTGGGATGCCCGAAGGGATCGGCGAGGTCGAGGTGCAAGCCATCCAAGAGACCCAGGCCCATGGCCCGCCGCACTCCCCAGGCCGGTCCGACGCGCCGCGCTCCCAGGATGTCGCGATAGAATGCT
Organism: Anaerolineae bacterium; assembly: GCA_034432155.1. Classification (GTDB taxonomy): domain Bacteria; phylum Chloroflexota; class Anaerolineae; order Epilineales; family Epilineaceae; genus DAOUCP01. The sequence continues at coordinate 14,483 of DAOUCP010000090.1, read as the reverse complement.
GCCGCCGCCGTATTGCCACCGGGGCTCGGTGCGTCCCGCCGGCCCACTTCCTGACCGCTCAGGAGCAGCCGACCGCCCGCGGACACGAAGGCCGCGAGCGCCCGTGTCACAGCCGGATGGCCCCGCTGGCGGTCCAGCTCACCGGGTGAGGTGTAGGGGTGCAGCCAGATCACGACATCGTAGCTGGCGAGCTGCCCGAGATCCCAGTCGGCCACGTGGTCCACGGTCGCCACGTCGTGGGGATAGCCCAAATCGTCCAGCGCCCGCGTCAGATAGCGGAACACTCGCTCCTGCCGCCAGGCGTCGGCATCGACGACCAGGACGCGCGGCGCGGGCCAAAGCGTCGCGTCCGCGCGCACCTCGAGCCCGCTGGACACGCGTACCGTCGTCGTCAGGCTACGGCAGCCGTCGGCCTGGAACGACAGGACGTGCCGGCCCGCAGGCAGCTCCAGCCGATAGCGGCCATCGGCCGCCGTCCACGTCGATGCCGGCCAGTTCTCCGCCCTCACCTGCGCGCCAATCGGAGCCCGGCCGTCGGCAGCCGCCACGTGCCCCACGACGACGCCACTCTGGGCAGGCGACACACGCCAGTCCAGTAAGGTCGTCTGGCCGGCGGCGATGCCCACGGTCCGCCGCCAGTAGGGCAGGGGCGGCGATTCGAGGCTGAGACGCCACATGCCGGCCGGCAAGACCAACGAGTAGCGGCCCTTGGCATCGCTGGTGGTGCTCCAAGCCACCGTTGCGTCGTCGCCCGACGGCCGCGCAAGCGGCGAAGCGCGTGTCGCGGCCTCGCCGGACGGCCGCGCCAGCAGCCCAGCGCCAGTCCCGGCTTCGCCGGACGGCCACGCCAGCAGCCGAGCGCTAGTCCCGGCCTCGCCGGACGGCCGCGCCAGCAGCCCAGCGCTAGTCCCGGCTTCGCCGGACGGCCACGCCAGCAGCCGAGCGCCCGCCAAGGGGCGGTCGCTACCATCGCGGACCAAACCGCTCAGGCGACCGGCCCGTAGCGCCGCCAAGGCAGCCTCGTGGACGTCGAGAAGACCACAGCCGCTTTCCGGGTCGGGGCCGGCGGGCGCGATGTCGCGGGCGGTGTGGCACAAGAGGGCCCGAACCTCCTCCACCGTCAGGTCACGCCGAGCGGAGAGCAGCAAGCAGGCCGCCCCGGCCACCTGGGCACTGGCCATGGAAGTGCCGTCGAGCACTTGCTCCCCGCCGCCAGGCGCCGTGGAGCGCACCGCGACGCCCGGTGCGAGCAGGTCGGGTACCGTACCACCGAACCACCCGGGTCCGCGCCGGGAATAGACCCACGGGCTGCCTTCGGGCGTCGACGCGCCTACGGCCAGGGTCGAGGAGTACGTGGCGGGCGCCAGCGCCGAGCCCGGTGGGGCGGGTGCGGAGACGCTGTTGCCAACGGCGAAGACCGGAACGATGCCCGCCGCGTGCCAGGCGGCAACTACCCGCTCGAACAGCGGATCCGCCGGATTCTCCAGCGTCCAGGAGCAGTTCACTACGTGAGGCGCCAGGTCCGGACGTGGCCGATGCCCGTGCTCGTCCGTCGGCGCCAGCAGCCATTCGGCCGCCCGCAGGAGCGTTACATCCGATGCCACGCCGCTCGCGTCGAAGGCGCGAACCGCCAGCCACTGGGCTCGCGGGGCAACGCCATAGGTGGAGGCAGCATCGCGCCCCAAGATGAGCCCCAGGACGGCCGTCCCATGACCGTGGGGATCGATCGGTGCTCGGGCGCCAGCCTCTTGGTCCACGGCGTCGAACCAGTTGTACGCATGCTGGCCGCCGCGGCCGCGGTATTGATCGGCCAGCGCCGGGTGTCGCCAGTCGGCGCCGGTGTCAATGGTCGCCACGATGCTGCCCTCGCCGCTCGCGGCAAGGCGTTCCCAGGCCCGCACGGCGCCCACGGCAGCCAGATTCCAGCTCGCGATTGGCGGCAGACCCCCAGCCGGAGGCCTGACAGCGCCGCCCAGTCGATGGCTGTGGTTGGCGCGGATGGCGAGCACGGCCGGTACCTGACGCAGCGCGCGCAGCGCCGCCTCGTCACCGACCACCGCCAGCCAGCCGGCGTGGCCAAAGACCTCGACCGCTTGCAGGTGGCCTTCCTGCTGCAGATCGTCGAGGAGCGCCGCCAGGGAGGCGGTCGGCGCCACCGAGCGGCTGTGAGTCGCGGCAGGGATATGCGCCACGTCGGCGCCAGCGAGCGGCGGGCCGCCGGCCAGCTGCACCAAGAACGTACCCGCACCGTCCGCCACCGCTTGCCACGCCAGGGCTTCGACGTCGGCCGTGTGGGCACCGTTGGCTGGGTCAGCCGCCGGTGTGGCCGCGACCACCGCCGGCGGCGCGAGCTGCGTCGGTCGGGCGTGGCCGGCAGCCCCGACGGTGGTCAGGGAGAGCCCGAGGGCCAGCCACTCGGCGAGCCCGAGAAGGAGCGCCTGTGCGCGACCCGACACTGGCCGGTTGCGGAAAGCAGACATCGCACGGCTGGTGCAAGCAGGGGAGAGGGCCGCCATGCACCGTCGAGATGATACGTCCTGCCGCGCCCCCCGGACAGTCACCGGACGCCAGGGCGGCACTAGGCCATCTGTTTGCCTGGCTAGAGCGCAGGCCCGAACGCGGCTGGCGCCACGAGCGAGCAGGCGCGGACGAACGGGGCAGTCAGCGCCCAAACGAAGGGGGCAGCCCTCGCGACTGCCCCCTTGCCGCCCGCCTGCCATCCATGCGCGGGCCAGCCACCCTCGGTAGCGGATTGTCCGCCGATCCGCCATCTGTCTTTGGTTGGACGCGCCAGCGTTTCCCGTCAGACGAGAAACGAGTGACAACTAGCGACGCGGGCGCCTGCGCTCCATCGCGAGACCGAGCATCGCCAGGGCACCAAACAGCACAGCCGCTGCACCCAGCATCGTCGAGGGAGCCACGTTCATCACGCCGGTAGCCGGCAGCCGGACACCCGCTCCCGGAGCGACGGGCGCCGACGGCAGAGGTTCGCCAACGCGCCGTAGGCCGAAGTCGTAGCCCATGACGGTACCCCCGCTGACGCGAATCACGTACAACTTGGGGGTGGTGACCTGCCACTCCGGTCCGGGGTCGATGAACACGTCATACTCGCCCACGCCCAGGCCGTCGAAGCTGTACTGGCCTGTCCCTGGGGTGATCTGCACCAAGTCCAGGCCGCCGCCCCGGAGGTGCACCGCGACATCGTTCAAGCCCGGCTCGTCGGGGGCCAGTTGCCCATCGCCGTTGAGGTCCACGTACACCAGGCCGTGAATGTTGCCCAGCGTCTGCGGCCTCGGCTGCCCCACCGGCGGCGGGGGTCCGGCTGTCGGCTGCTCGGTGGGCACGACCATGGGAGTGGCCGTGGGTGTGCCCGGACCCGTCGTGGCCGTCGGAGTGGTCACGGCCGGCGTGGTTGGCGTCAGCGTGGCCGTCGGCTGGGCGGCGCAACCCTTCCAGAAGAAGAAGGAGACCATCGCCCGATTGAGGGTGAAGTCATTGTCCGTCAGGGTGAGCACGGCCTGCTGATTGGGGCACAGCTCCCAGCCGGCAGGTGCACCATCGAGGAGCACGCGGTACTCGGCCGCCTCTGGCACAGTAAGCTGGAGCTGCTGGACGGTCGCCGAGGCACCCGAGGTGAGCGTTGTCGTGCCGCGCGCCAGCTCCTGATCCGCAATGTCGCGCACCACGACGGTGAACGAGGGCAAGGGACCGAGCTTCGAAGCGTCGCGGTCGGCGGCATCGAACACCAGGTTGCAGCCCGGGCAGGCTAGGCCGGCGTCCCCGGAGACGTCCACGTAGCCGTCGACACTGATGATCCTGCTCGGCGCCTGGGCGGCTGGCGCGGCGGCCACGCTGGCTGCCGTGCCCAAGAACAGGGCACAAAGGATCACGAGAGTCAGCATACGAGTGACCTGGACAGTACGCATGTCAGCTATCCTTTCTGCTACACGAGGGGTAGATGCACCTGCAACGACGTTCGGCCAAGGCCCCGAGTGCGCCCAGCACACCGGCGGCAGCGGCCAAAGCCAGCAACCAGGGGCCCGCGCCCGTCAAGGTGGCACCGGCCCCCGGCAAGGCCGGGCTAACGACCTCCGAAGCGGGCGCGGCGGCTTGCAGGGGCACGAGTCCGAAGTCAACACCCACGACTTGATCGCCGGACACGGCAATCGCCACGTACCGGCCGGTCGTGGTCAGCATGTAGCCTTCGGGCGCCGTCACCGCGATGTCGTAGCTCCCCGGCGCCAGATTGTCGAAACGGAATGCGCCGGTCTCGGTGGTGGTGACGGTCTGCGGCATGTCGGTACCCTCGAGCGTCACCACGACCCCGCCGCCACCACTCTCATCGCTGGCCCGCACGCCATCGTGATTGGCGTCGAAAAAGGCCATGCCCGTAATCGAGCCCCCTGCCTCGCCAGCCGCCGGCTGGGTGGCAGCTTCGGTCGGGACAGCGGCTTCGACCTGGGTCGTCGGAGACACAGGGGCCGTGACAGCCGCAGGCGTGACCACTTCGGTGACCACAGCCACCGTTGTCTCCGTTGGCCTGACTGCAGGCGCTGCCGCTTCCGTGGTAGCAGCCGTTGCAGCCGCCGGTGCTGCCGCTTCCGCGCTGGCAGCCGTCGCAGCCTCTGGCACCGGCGCTTCGGTGACGGCAGCCGTTGCAGCCGCCGGTGCAGCTTCGCAGCCATGCCAGAAGCCGAACTGCACCCGCGCCGTCCGAGTGTCTGGATCGAAATCCTCCGGCGCCAGCGCGGCCTTAAGGTTGCCGCCGGGGCATAGCGCCCACCCTTCTGGCGCGGCACCGATCTCGATGGAGTAGTCGCCCTTGGCCTCGACTTCGAACGTCACCGACTGGCGGCCGTTGGGCAGCGGTTCGGAGACGGCGCGCTCGAGTTCCCCGCCGTCCGCGTCCCGCAGGACTACCTGCACCGCTGCCAAGCCGTCCTCTCGACCGCGCACGGCATCGGCCGTCGCGAAGCGGCCGTCGCATCCCAGACACCCCGGCGCTCTTGGGCCATCGCCAGCCAGGTCCGGAAAGGCCAGTACGACAATCCGGTACGAGTCCTCCGCCGCTTGCGCCCCCTGGGCGGGCGGAAGCCCGCTGCACAGGGCCAGAGCGACGACGCCGACAAGAACGATCGTTCGCCCTCGCTGATGCCTCTTCCTTCCCGTCATATCGTCCTCACTGTGGGTAGCTCGCCAGGCCGTCGGCGTGTCCCAATCGGCTCGCCCCTCTGGCCAGCGGCAGGACCAGGCCAAGCCGCCCGTTGGGCGGTTAGAAAATTGTTTAGGAGGATTATCCACGAAATCGCCTCCCAGGTCAAGCCAGGGCGAGGTGGCATCCTACGGGCTGATTCTGGGCGCCCGACCCAGCAGATGACGGGCGGGCGATCAGTCCGCCAGGCCGGACCGGGGAGCCGCCTGCAGCCACCAGGAATCGGCGTTCGTATCCGCGTCCATCGCACCGTCGGCCCCGGTTTCGGGCCGTGGCTCGACCAGGTCGCGCAGCCGCCGATCGCAGTCGGCCAGCCGTCGCGCCTCAGCCTGGACTTCCAGGCCGATGCGCTGCGCCTCGTCGAGCAGCTGCGCCAGACGCGTACGGATCCAGACCTCGCTCCCGTAGTCGTCGATCGCCGCCTGCTCGCCCCGGGAAAGGCTTTCGAGATACCAGGACCAGGAGTCCAGGTGGCTCTTGACTTCGCGCCGCAGGGCAGCGGCGTAGTCCTCGGCTCGCAGTTCTCGGAGTTTCTCGACCTGCCTGAGGAGCCCTTGCAGGCGCTCCTGCTGGTCCGCCGGGAGCGATGGCGCTAGGTCCCGCAGGCGAGCCGTTAGGTTCAAGAGGATCCCCAGGCTCATCGTCGCCGCCAGCCGTCGGCCCCGCCACTCGAAGACAAGACGGCGCGTGACCTCGCGACGCGTCAGAAAGGAATCGAGTTGCTCGACCATCGCCGCCAGGAGGGCCAGATCCCGGCCGGCATTCTCTGCGGTCACCAGCGCTCCTCGGCAGGGGCCGGCGAGGACTCCGGCGCCGGCCCGCTCGTCTGCTCCTCAGCCAGCATGTCGTGTTGGCGCGCGTGCTGCACGGCGGCACCGACGAAGCCGACAAAGAGGGGGTGCGGGGCCAACGGCCGACTCTTGAACTCGGGGTGAAACTGGCAACCGACCATGAACGGATGGTCGGCCAGCTCTGCAATGTCGACCAGATCGCCCTCCGTGTACACGCCGCTGATGGTCAGGCCCGCCTCCTCTAGCAGACCACGAAGGGCCGGATTGACTTCAAAACGGTGGCGATGTCGCTCGTGGACGACTTCACGTCCATACAACCGGTAAGCATGGGTGCCCGGCAGGATGCGGCATGGCCAGGCGCCGAGTCGCATCGTGCCCCCTTTGTCGGTCACGCCCACCTGGTCCGGCAGAAGGGCGATGACGGGGTACTTGGTGTTCGGATCGAACTCTGTCGAGTTCGGCTCGTCGTTGCCGACCACCATCCGCGCCAGGTCGATGACCATCACTTGCAGCCCAAGACACAGGCCGAGGTACGGAACACCGTGCTCCCGCGCAAACCGCGCCGCGGCGATCTTGCCTTCGACACCGCGATGGCCGAAGCCGCCAGGCACGACGATCCCTGCCGCCGCTTTCACCCGCTCCCAGCCCCTACCTCGCTCCAGCTCCTCGCTTTCCAGCCAGTCAATCACGATCCGAACATTGTGCTCCAACCCCGCATGGCCCAGCGCCTCGCGAATCGAGCGGTAGGCATCCGGCAATTGGACGTACTTGCCCACCACAACGACCGGCAGCGCCGGCTTGGGCTCCCGGATGCGCCGGACCAAGTTGCGCCAACCATCCAGGTCCGGGGTTCGCTCCGGGAGGCCAAAGTGGGCGCTGATGAGCCGCCCCAAGCCAGCCTCCTCGAGCTCGAGCGGCACGGCGTAGATGGTGTCCGCAGTCACGAGTGGCACCACAGCTTCGCGGGCCACATCGGTGAACAGCGAAATCTTGGCCCGTAGATCCTCGTCCACCGGGAACTCCGAGCGAGCGGCGATCACATCGGGCTGGATACCAATGCTGCGCAGCTCCTTCACCGAGTGCTGCGTCGGCTTCGTCTTCAGCTCGCCAGTGGTATTCAGATGCGGCAGCAGCGTGACATGGACGTACATCACGCGCTCACGACCGACATCGATCCGCATATGGCGAATGGCTTCCAGGAACGGCAGGCCCTCGATGTCGCCCACCGTCCCGCCGATCTCGACAATGAGCACTTCGGCCCCCGATTGCTGAGCCGCCAGGCGGATGCAGCGTTTGATCTCATCGGTGATGTGCGGAATCGTCTGCACCGTCTTGCCCAGGTAGTCGCCACGGCGCTCGCGAGCGATGACCTCCTGGTACACCTTGCCGGTCGTGACATTGGCCGAGGGCGGCAAGTTCTCATCAATGAAGCGCTCATAGTGCCCGAGGTCCAGATCCGTCTCCGTCCCCGCCTCCAAGACATAGACCTCGCCATGCTCGAAGGGGCTCATGGTGCCCGGGTCAACGTTCACGTAGGGGTCGAGCTTCTGGATCGAGACGCGGATCCCCCGGGCCTTGAGGATGCGGCCGATGGCCGCGGCGGTGATTCCCTTGCCAAGTGAGCTTACCACCCCACCGGTCACGAAGATATAGCACGTTTTCCGGTCGTCCAATTCGGCCTCACCGACTTCTGGCGGCGGTGCCGCCGCGGCCATACGATGCCACACTTTCCTGCCCCTTGCCAGCCCGGCCGGGGCACGCGAAGCACCTGCCACGGCGCGAGGGTCGGGGCGGGTATCATGGCCCATGTCCGGCGCCAGCGGGCGGGGGCACGGGAAGCACTGCCGGAGGTGATATAATCAGTTGCTCGCCGCCGGTCACGGCCCGCGGCCCGCCTGCGAGGAAGACCGCCCCTTGGATGCCACGTTCGTTGCCATCGACCTCGAGACCACCGGCCTGAACGCCGAACGCGACGCGATCATCGAAATCGGGGCCGTTCGTTTCTCCGGTCGCGGCGTAGAGGACGAGTTCAGCTCGGTGGTGCAGCCGGAGGTCGAGGTCCCCTTCCGCATCCAGCGCCTGACGGGACTTGACGCCGCCGCGCTGCGCGACGCTCCCTCCCTCGCGAGTGTGCTGCCGGCTCTGACCGCCTTCGTCGGCCAGTGCCCGCTCGTCGCCCACAGCATTGAGCACGACATGGCCTTCCTGACGCGTCACGGCGTGCTCGCCGGCCAACAGACCATCGACACCTTCGAGCTGGCCTGTATTCTGGTGCCGGAAGCGGCGCACTATGGCCTGGTAGAGCTGTTGGCGCTGCTTGGCATCGCCGATCCGGAAGCGCCGCACCGGGCGCTGCCCGATGCCCACCGACACCGCAAGCTTTTCCAGGCGCTCTGCGAACGCGCTCGCTCTCTTGGCAAGCGGCGGCTGGAGTACATCTGCCGGTTGGCAGCCAACACGTCCTGGTCGCTCAAGCCCGTGTTCGAGAGTGCGCTGGCTCATCCCCTGCCTGCTCCGGCCACGCGCCCGCCGGCGGAGAAGATTGGCCCCCGCCTGCAACCTCGGGAGGCAGTGGAGCCCGTGGATGGCCAGTGGCTGGAGAGCCTGATCGCACTGGGGGGCCTTTTGTCGGAAGCCATGCCGGATTTCGAGGACCGGCCGGGGCAGCGCCAGATGCTTCGCCGCTGCGTGTCCGTGCTCAACGACGGTGGCCAGCTCATGGTCGAAGCCGGCACCGGTACCGGCAAGAGCCTCGCCTACCTGTTACCCGCCGCCGCCTGGGCGCGGGCCAACGGTCGGCCAGTCGTGGTGTCGACGCATACTCTGCACCTGCAGGATCAGCTCCTGCACAAGGATTTCGCCGTCGTTCGCCGGCTGCTGGGCGACGATGTGCAGGCCACCGCTCTCAAGGGCCGCTCCAACTACCTGTGCCGGTCCAGGTTGGAGCAGCTCTTGCGGCGGACGGATCTCGATCTGCCGGCCGTCCGGGCGGCAGCCAAGATCCTGGCCTGGGAACGTCTGACCCAGACCGGCGACCAGGCCGAGCTGATGTTGCAGCCGGACGAACAGGAGGCCTGGCGGCTGGTGGGTGCCGAGCGGGAGGGCTGTCTGCCGGATCGCTGTCGTCACGCCCTGCAAGGCGGCTGCTGGCTGCAACGGGCACGGCGCAAGGCGGAAGCTGCGCACGTCATCGTGGTGAATCACGCCCTCTTGCTCAGCGACATGCTCACCGCCAACCGACTGCTGCCGCACTACGGCCATCTGGTGATCGACGAGGCGCACCACTTGGAGGAAGTCGCCACCAAGGCGCTCGGTGTGGCGGTGACCGAAGCGCGCATCCGGCAGGCTGTAGCCGACTTGCTCGCCAGCAACGGCCCCGTGGCCTCCGTCGCGGCCACGAGCCAACGATGGACGCGCGACGACGCCCAACGCAAGCGCTGCTCCGCCCTCTTGCTCGACGTCGAGCGTGTTGGTCGCCAGCTGGCAGCTGCCTCGGGGGCGCTGTTCGCGTGCCTGGCTGCGGTCGGCGAGGTGCACAACGGCGAAGGTCGGCCGGTGCGCCTGACCGCGGCACTCCGCGCCTCGCCCGGCTGGCTGGAGGTGGAAAGCGCTTGGGAGGTGCTGGCCGAGCGCCTGGGCGAACTGGACACCAACCTCGAGCGGCTGCACGAGGAGCTGGCGGCCGTCGAGAGTTGGCTCGGCGATGGCCTGACGATCGCGGCCAGCCTGGCCGTCGCTCGTCAGACGTTTGCCGAGGTCGACGCGGCGCTGCGTCGCATCCTGGACAGGCCCGTGCGGCAGGACGTGCACTGGCTCGAGAGCCGGGGCGGTGGCCTGGAGCTTTGCGCCGCGCCCCTGTTCGTGGGCGACCTGCTTGCCAGCTCGCTGTTCCACGCTCTCGATGCCACCATCCTGACATCGGCCACACTGCGCGCCGGCGAGGGCTTCGACTTCCTGCGCGACCGACTGGGCCTGCGGGACGCCGAGGAAGAGGTCGTGCCGTCGCCATTCGAATTCGAGGAGCATGCCCTGCTCTTCGTTCCCCAGGACATGCCCGATCCCGATCAGCCTGAGTATCAGACGATTCTCGACCGCACCCTGACCTCTCTGGCTCTGGCAACCGAGGGGCGCTTGCTGGTGCTCTACACCTCGCATCGCGGCTTGCGCCGCAGCTATTGGGCCCTGTCGGGGCCACTGGGGCGGGCAGGCATGCTCGTCCTCGGCCAGGGCATTGATGGCGGACGGGATCGGCTCCTCTCCGTCTTCCGCGAGACGGACGTGCCGTGCGTCCTGCTCGGCACGCGGTCCTTCTGGGAAGGCATTGATGTGCCGGGACCGGCTCTGTCGGCGCTAGTCGTTGCCCGATTGCCGTTCGACGTGCCGACCGATCCCATCTTCGAGGCCCGCGCCGAATCCTTCGAGGACCCGTTTACCGAGTTCAGTCTTCCCTTGGCGGTGCTGCGGTTCCGTCAGGGCTTCGGCCGCTTGATTCGCAGCCAGAGCGACCGAGGGGTCGTGGCCGTGCTCGACGGTCGCATCCGGCGCGGCTACGGCCGTGCGTTCCTGGACGCGCTGCCCCCCTGTCAGCGATACTCTGGGTCGGTCCTGCAATTGCCCGACGTGGCGGCTCGGTTTCTGGCCGCCGACGGCCGTGCCGCGCGCGCCGGGCGACGAAAGGCCGAGACAGAGCGCCAAGGTCAGGCCATCGAACCAACGGCAGTGAGGAGTCACCCATGATTGAGGCAGCCCAGTTGCGCAAGGGTACCGTCATCGAGCTCGAGGGCGAGCTGTTCCGGGTGTTCGAGTACCAGCACCAGAAGATTGGCCGTGGTGGTGCATACGTGAAGACGAAGCTTCGCAATCTTACCACCGGTGCCATGATCGACCGCACCTTCGGCTCCGACGAGCGTCTGCAGGATGTGCGGCTGGAAAACCGACGCGTGCAGTTTCTATACAGCGACGGCGAGCTGTACCACTTCATGGATCTGGAGAGCTTCGAGCAGCCCGCGCTGCCGGCGGCAGCCGTCGCCGATGTCAAGCCATACCTCGTGGAAAACATGGAGTTGATGCTGGCTATGCACGAGGGGCGGGCGGTGGGCATCGAGTTGCCGACGACGGTCGATCTGGAGGTGGTCGACACACCGCCGGGCTTCCGCGGCGACACCACGAGCGGCAGCACCAAGCCGGCTACCTTGGTCAACGGGCTGCGCGTTAACGTGCCCTTCTTCATCGAAGTGGGTGACGTCATCCGCGTAGATACCCGGACGGGCGAGTACGTCACCCGGGTACGCGGCCGCTAGGCCAGGGGCTGCTGCCCGGCGCGAGCTGGGCCCCGGCAGAGAAACGAGGGTTCGCCAGCGGTGTCGATCCGGCTGCAACAGCTGGTCAAGCACTACGGCAGCCACAAGGTCGTCGACGATCTGTCGCTCGAGATCCCCGACGGCGAGTTCTTTGTGCTCCTCGGCTCGAGTGGCTCCGGCAAGACGACGGTCTTGCACATGATTGCTGGCCTGACGCCGGTGGACCAGGGCCAGATCTACCTGCGCCATCGAGACGTGACGTGGTTGCCGCCCCAAGAGCGGCGCGTCGGTCTCGTCTTCCAGCACTACGCACTGTTCCAGCACATGACGGTGGCCGACAACGTCGAGTTCGGCTTGCGGGTGCAGCGTTTGCCGCGAGCCGAGCGACGACGCCGCTGCGCGGAACTGCTTGACCTGGTTGGCCTCACCGGCCTGGAGCGGCGCATGCCCCACCAGCTTTCGGGTGGCCAGCAGCAGCGGGTGGCGCTGGCGCGAGCCTTGGCCACACGCCCGGAGGTGCTGCTCCTCGACGAGCCACTGGGCGCATTGGACGCTAAGATCCGCTCCGAGCTGCGCCGCGGCCTGAAAGCGATTCAGCGCGAGTTGGGCGTCACCACCATCCTCGTAACCCATGACCAGGCGGAGGCCTTCGAACTGGCCGACCGACTCGGGGTCATGAGCCAGGGACGCCTGGTCGAGGTCGGAGAGCCACAGCGCCTCTATGAGCGACCCGAGACGGAGTTCGTGGCCACCTTCCTGGGAACGGCCAACGTGCTGCTCGCCGAGCGCACCGCGGACGGCGTGCGTGTGGGCAGTCGGCACTTGGGTCTGGACAGTGAGGCGAGGCGCGTTTCGCCGGGCCAACGGGTTCAGGTCCTGTTCCGACCCGAACAAGTCGCCCTTGCCTACGATGCGTCGGCTCTGGACTGTCCGGCCCTCGGCGAGGCCGTGGTCGAACAGGCCACCTATGCCGGTGCCGGGGAGCGCCTGCGCTTGCGGCTGGCTACCGAGCCGGGAGTCCGGCCGATCGCGCCGCCTCTCGCCTTCGGCCGCGCGACGGTGCCGATCGGTGCCTGGCGCGATCTCGCGGCCAGCCAGCGCACGCCCGTGGCCACGGGGGACCGTGTCTGGGTCGGTGTACGGCGCCTCCATGCCCTGCCGCATACCGGGCTGCGAATCGGCCTGCTGGCCGATTCGTCATCGGCCGGCCAGGCGGCCATCGCCATCGCCCACCAGATTGCCGAGCGCGCTCAGGCAGAACTCGTGCCGTGGGGTGCGATGACCCTCGCGGGAGGTCTGCCCGAACCACCGGACCGCAGAGCTTCGCCTGCGTGGCTGGAGCATCCGTCCCGTCTGGGGCTGCCTCTCCGGGCAGCGGCGAAGCCCGGCAGCGGCAAAGGCCGCGGCGATTGCCTCGAGACGCTGCGCCGCGTGTCGGAGGCCCCGGCCCGCGACATCGTGGTGGCCGCCTGCTCGGAAGATCCCGTCGCCCTCGTCGAGCGCCTGCTTCTGCTCGGCGAGCATCATCTGCTCCTCCTGCCCGCTCCCGCAACGCTCCCCGAGCGCGCCCTGGTCTGCGTCGCCGCCGGCGAACCGGGCAAAGGAGACGTTCTTTTCGCCGGGCGGCTGCTTCGCCACCTGGGAGGTGCGGCCACGGTGCTCTACGTCCTTTCCGAGACTGAGGCCGCTGGCAACCGCGAAGGGGCAGAGCGATTCCTGGAAGCGGGGGTGCGAACGCTGGCCTCGCTTGGGGTTCCGGCCACTTGGCAGATTCGCCCCGGCCCTGTTGTTCCCACCATCCTGAATGCCATGGCCCAGGAAGGTCATGACCTGCTGGTCGTCGGCGCGCCGTTGCCAGCGGTGAATGGGCGAATCGCTCTCGGCGGCGTTGTCGGGCAACTGGTGCGGCGCCTGGCCCAGCCCATTCTTGTCGTCCGATCGTTGCGCATTTCCGGTGCGTAGGCTGACCGGGCAGCGCCGGCGGCACCTTGGTCCGAGGAATGCGCGGTGAACTCCTGACAGCGAGGGGAATCATCGGGGCGAGAGAGGAGACGGTCATGATTCGTCGGCGGATCGTCTGGCTGGGCAGCTGCCTGGTGCTCTTGGCGGGCTGCAGTCCACCGCGCGGCAGCGCAGTGCCACAGGCGGCAGGCCAGGTCAAGCTCACCCTGGCGGCCTACACGACACCCCGCGAGGCGTACGCCGAGCTGATCCCGCAGTTCCGGGGGTCGTGGTTGGCACAGACAGGACGGACGGTGGTTTTCGAGGAGTCGTACCTGGGGTCAGGTGCCCAGTCGCGGGCCATTGTGGAGGGCTTCGAGGCCGACATTGCCGCCCTCTCGTTGGCCGCCGACATTGACCGCATCGCCGAGGCAGGCCTAATCCAGCACGATTGGCGGGACCATCCCAAGCGGGGGATTGTGACTACCTCAATCGTGGTGTTCGCCGTGCGATCGGGGAATCCCCTGGCCATCCGGGACTGGGCGGATGTGGCGCGGCCGGGCGTGTCCGTCCTGACGCCGAACCCCAAGACCAGTGGCGGAGCCATGTGGAACGTGCTCGCCCTGTACGGCGCCGCTCGCCGCGGGCACGTGGAGGGCGTTCCCGCCGGTGACGAAGCAGCGGCCTACGCGTTCCTGAAGGCCGTCCTGGCCAACGTGACGGTGATGGACAAGGGCGCTCGGGAGAGCATCACCAATTTCGAGAAGGGGATCGGTGACGTGGCGATCACCTACGAGAACGAGGTGCTGGTCGGCCAGGCGAGCGGCGAGGACTACGAGCTGGTCATCCCCCGCTCGACCATCCTCATCGAAAACCCGGTGGCGGTCGTCGATGCTTATGTCGACAAGCACGGTACGCGCCCCGTGGCGGAGGCGTTTGTGGCCTTCTCGTTCACACCGCCGGCCCAGGAAACCTTTGCCCGTCGCGGCCTGCGGGCCGTGGAGCCGTCGGTGGCGACGGCCACCAAGGACCGCTATCCTCCCGTTGCCGACCTGTTCACCATCGCCGAATTCGGCGGCTGGAGCCGAGCGATGGCCGATTTCTTCGCTGCCGACGGCATCTACAGCCGGGCGATCGCCGAAGTGCAGGGCAGCCGTTGAGAACGGACCGCGCCAGCGCTCCCGGGCTGCCCATCGGCCGCTGGGCACTGCGGAGCTTGGCTGTCAGCTACCTGACGGC
>DAOUCP010000089.1:0-19430 GCA_034432155.1 Anaerolineae bacterium | reverse complement strand
CTGACTCGAGCGGTGGCGCGGCGCCAATGGCCCCCACCGCACATCACCGCCGCGTTGGCGGCGCCGACGGCACGCGCAGCTCCTTGTCGTTGGTCCCTTGGGTCAGGCCGGCTGCCACGATGATGTGGCCTGTATGGTGCACTACCGCTTGCGCGTTGTAGGCCTGGTCGATGGGATACCCCCGGAACGACCTCGTCATGCCGCAAGCGGTCGCCCCGGCCGCTCCAACCGCCGCCTTTCTCCGACAGGCTCCTACGAGCGGCGCTTGAGCCAGGCCACCAGCCCGGCCAGCCCGACCCCCAGCAGGGCGAGCGTGCCGGCTTCCGGTACCTCGGGTGGCGGCTCGAAGGGCGGCAGATCGGTCGGCCGCGGCCGGAGGGTCGGTGTGGGGCAGTCCGGACACGTCGTGGCCGCCGGCATGGTCATCACCACCGGGAAGGTGGCGCCAGGGGTTAGCGACGGCTGGGCCGTTCCGCCGCTGGAGGGCGTCCGGGTAGGCGCAGCCGCGCCCTGCCCGTAGATGGCGATGCCGCCGTTCTCCGTGCCCACCCACATCGCGCCCGTCGTCGGGTCCAGAGCCAGCGCGGTGATGGACTTCGCGGCGAGGCCGGAGGGTGGTTCGCTCGCCGAACCGCTGTCGGCCGCCAGCACCTTCTGCCAGCGGCTGTCGTTCCAGATCCGCAAGCCACCCTCGGAGGTGTCCACGGACTCACCGCCGGCGGGCGAGTACTCCACGTCATGGCGAGAGGACGAATGGCCCCGGGTGGTGCCGACCCAAAGGCGCCCGGCGGAATCGGTCGCCAGCGCCGACACCCAACCGCAGCCCGAAAACACGTGCGGCACCCACAGCGAGTCGGCGCGTTCGTTCACCACGGCGTCGACGTACGGCCATACATTGGCCAGTTCGCCCGCGTCCAGGTCCCAGGTGCCCATCCACACGGCATTCTGCCCGTCCAGGCCAGCCGACCGCACATCGCCAACGATCGGATCCCGATCCGGCGGCTGGCTGAACGTCTTCAGCCCCTCGTCATCGTCCTGCCAGCACGTCCACTGCCCTGCCCGCAGCTCACTCACTCCGCCGCCACGACGACGTCCGTCGGCGGCACTCGTGTGGTAGCTGGCGGCGATCCACAGGGCATCGTCGGCCGTCACGAGGTCCAGGACGGTATTGCCGGCCAGGCCGGCGCCGGCGCCAGTCGATTGGTAGTTGAAACACTGCCAGGCATCGGCCACTGGATCATAGGCCACCACTCCATTGCCCTGGTGCGTCGCTCGGGCGTACCCGGCGCCACCCGAGGCGATGCCCAGCCCAATCCACACCGTGGCATGCGCGTCGGTGCCGATCGCCAGGCTGCTCACTTCGCGGTCGGGCAACCCCTGGCAGCCTTCCTCAGGGCCATAGGGCAGCGGATTCTCCCAGGATTCATCCGCCAGGTTCAGGATGCTCACACCACCATCCAGCCAGGATCCGCTCGGTGCCGCCGTCTTCGTGACAGCCACCCACAGCTGGCCCTGTCGGAAGGCCAGATCGGTGATGGTGTCACCGACTAGGAGGCCAGCGGTGTTGTCCTGGGTGTACTGCTCCCACGTGCGGCCATCGGAGCGCCAGAGGCCCGCGCCTCGACTGCCGACCCACGCCGTGCCGCGGGGATCGAAGGCGATGGCGGTGATGTCGTTGGCGAAAAGGGTCGTCGGTGCCGTGGTGAGGGCGTCCAAGGCCTCCGCGGCGAACGGCACAATGCCCGCGCCCAGGTCACCCGGCCCGTTGGTCCCCAGGTAGGCCACACCGCCCAGGAGGGCAATGGCCACCACGTCCGTGAGGCGCCGGTCGGCACTACCGACCCTCGACCAGCTGCCGCCCTGCCAGCGCGCGACGCCATCGCCCCCCGTATCGCCGCCGCAGGCCGCCCACACCTCGTCGTCCGAGGCGGCAATGGCCCACACCGTGCGGCCGCACAGTCCATCCTGATCATCGAACGCCTGCCAACGCTGGCCGTCATAGCGAACGACGCCGCGAGACCACGTCGCCAGCCAGAGCGTTCCGTCGCCACCCTGGGCCAGGGCCATCACCTGATCGTTCGGCGGCCCCTTGCTCGGATCGTCGTCGGCGTATACTTGCTGCCAGCGGTCGGTGGTCGGATCATACAGCGACAATGCGGGCTGCATACCGCTGCGCGCCCGACCATGGGCCACCCATAATCGGCCGCTCTGGGCCTCCACGAGGAGATCGGCCACGCGGTCGACGCCCGGACCCGCCGCCGGTTGCAACGAATTGGCCTTTACCAGGCGCCAGCGCGTCGCCCCCGGATCCAGGGCCGCCAGGCCCTGCGAGCGAGTGCCGGCCCATACGGTGCCGTCCGACTCCACCGCCACGGCCGAGATCCGCGGGCCGGGCAAGCCGTCGTCCAGGCCGTAGCTCTGCCAACTTGAGCCGCGAAGGACCGATACCCCCTGGTCCGTCGCCAGCCAGACGCTGCCATCCGGGGCCAGCGCAACGTCAAGGATCGTGTTGCTGGCCAGCCCCGGTTCGTTCGGATACAAATACTGTTCGAAGGTGCGCGTGCGGACGTCCCAGCGGACAAGACCGCCACCCTCTGTGCCGGCCCAGAGTCGGTCCGGATCCCGCGGATCCGCCGCCAGGCTGATGACCTCGTCGCCGTTGGCCAGCGTCTGCCAACCGGCGATTCCCTCCTGCGCCTCCGCCATCCGCGGGGCAGCGATGCTCGCCGTAAGCAGGGCCAGGGTTGCGCACAGGGGACGCCACGACATGCTTGTTCTCCTTCTCGCGCGAGCCGGGAGCGGACGGCGGCGACGCCCAGTATAGCGAGCCGTCTGCGGCCCACCAAAACGGCTGTCGGAGGGTGTGCCGCGGCGCGGCACCGACCACCGAGGGGTCCTAGCGGTGCCCGATGGGTAGGTAAATGCGCTCCGCGGGCCGCGTCCGCGGCTCGGTCGGGCTGGGCTCCGCAGTAGCCGTGGGCGGGGTCGGGTCGCGCGACCAGCGAAGCTCGCTCAGCCAGGCCAGCCCACCACGGGCACCGCCCAGCCAGGCCTCGTCACCGAACACCAGCAGGGACGTCAACTCCTCCACGGGCAGACCATCGGCCGTTGCAGGATGCAGCCAGTCGGCATCCACGAAGATTCGCACACCGCCGTGGCGGGTGGCGGCCCAGACGCGATCCTCGCCATCCACTGCCAGTGCCATCACCGCGCCCGAGCCCGCGAACCGGTAGTGGGCAGTCCCAACCGCCCCCAGCACATCGATGACTCCGTCGGCCACTTGGTCTGCTCCCGGGGAGCCGGCGTAGACCAGCCCACCGAGCCACGCCGCTCCCGATCGGTCCACCGCGACCGCTCGGTAGTCCAGAATGGCTGCCTCACCCGTCCTGGTGGCGACGGCGGGCGTCAGCCCCTCGGCCTCCCCGTAGGTGCGCCATTGCCCGCTTGGGAAATCGTAGGCACTCGCACCACCGCCGAGCCGTAGCTGTCCGCTCGCCGGCTCGTGTGGCGGCACGAAATAGGCCGCGCTCAGCCAGAGCTGCCTCCCCAGCGCGAGGTCCGTCACATTGTCGCCGGCCAATGTCGGATAGCTGTACGTCCTCTCCCACCGCTGGCTGGCTGTGTCCAAGACGGCCAATCCCCAGCCGCGGTAGCTGTGCTCCTTGTGACCGAAGTCGGTGGCACCCGTCCCGATCCACAGCTTGCCACGGCCATTTAGTGCCAGCGAGGCGAGTTGGTCGGAAGGCAGACCGGTCACCGCGGCCGGCAGATGCTGCCACGCTCGGCCATCAAAGCGGCTCAGGCCACCGTCCACCCATCGGCCCTCCTTTGGCTCATAGGTTTGCTGGCGCGTCGCGACCCACACCACGCCGCTGGGCTCGATGACGATGTCGGCAATGTCGTCGGATCCCAGACCGCCGGCCGTGCTCGCCCGGTCGTAGTGCCGCCAGGTGCCGCCAGCTTCGCGAACGCTGATGCCACGGAAGGCGGTGCCGACCCACAGCTCGCCAGTGGCTGGATTGCGGGCCAGACAGGTCACCACGTTGTCGGCCAGGTTGCCGGGCGCCACGTCGGCCATGCGCCACGGTACAAAGGAGGTGCGATCGGCGAGCAACTGCGCCAGACCACGCCCATGGGACATGCCGCGTCCGTCCCAGTCGGCCAACGCCAACCAGATCGATCCGTCGGCCGTCGGCGCGATGGCATTCACCCGTGACGCCGGTAGTCCGTTGGCGCCGGTGAACGCGAACCAACCATCGTCCTCCGGCTCCGTGGGAGTGCCACCGTCGTCGAGCACCTGGAGCCCCGCGCCGTGGCCGTTGAAGCGCGCCGTCCCCGCCCAAACCGCCCCATCTGGGCCGACCGCCAGGGCCGTCACGTAGTCCTCGAGGGGGCAGCGCAGCGGCTGGCCGCAATCGGTGAAGCCCTGCCACCGCTGGCCGTCGTAGGCGACCAGGCCACGGCCGGCAGTGCCCATCCACAACGCGGCCCTGCCAGGCGCCAGGTGCAGCACGCGATCGGACAGCACCGCGACCTTCGACGGATCGAAGGACTGCCAGCCTCCTGCCTGTTGCACCGCTACACCGCCGCCGGCCAGTTCCCAGCGGCCGGCCTGCCCCTGCGAGGGCTGGGCTTCCCGCCAGCGCCAGTACGGCTCTGCCGCCAACCACAGGTTGCCCTGCCAGACGGCCAGATCGCGAACCGCCAGTGACGGCAGACCATCGGCCATCCTCAACCACTGCCAACGCTTGCCGTCCGCGGTCCTCGCCAGGCCGCCACCTTGCCAGGCACCTCTCATGCCTGGCTCGGGCCCCGCAGCGCCAGGATCCCAGCGTTGCGTGGCCGCCAGCCACAGGTGGTCAGCGCTGTCGACCCGCAAGGCGGTGATCGCCGGCGTCGGTGCGCCAACGTCGACGACCGTCATGCGATCGGCGGCCGGTTCGTAGCGCGCCAGGCCCCGGGCCGTCCCAAACCACGTTTGGTCGCGCCATACCGTCACGGCCCGCACGTCATTGTCTGGCAGGCCATCCTGCGGCGCCAGGTACTGACGCCAGCTGCCATCGCCGCGGCGATGGACAACCCCGCCGCCAGCCGTTGCCAGCCACAGATCATCGCCGACCACGATCATGGCCCGGCCGTCATCGCCGGCGGCGATGGTGCGCCACGTGCCGCTCAGCCGCGGCGCACTCGTGCCCTGCGCAGGGACAACCGTCGCTGCGGCTGCTTGGCGCTGCCCTCCCGCTACGGCGGCCTGTCCAGCGCGTGGGTCGATCCTCACGGCGGACCATGTGACCAGCAGACCCAGGCCCAGGAGCAAGGGCCTCGCCCGGAGCACGCCGCAAGAGCTTGTCATGGTGTCGATCCTCATGAGACGGCGCAGGGCCGCGACCTGCAACGCGTACAACGAATGGCCGCTCGCGCCGTTATCGGCAAACCCGTCTGCGGCGGCCATGGCCGCCGCTTCGGCGCTTAGTCGCTGTCGACCGCTGGCACGGCCTCGTAGATGTCAAACCGCAGCTCGTGCACCGCGCTGCGGGCCGGCAGCACGGGGGCCGGGGAGAGCATGCGGCTCACCAACGACTCCTGGGCGACGAGCTCGAGCTCATGCTCCTCCAGAGAAGGCAGCTCAGCGGCGAGATCGGTGACCACGAAGACGCGTCGACCTTCGGAGCGCCAGGCGGCGATGGCGCCATCCAGCGCCGGCGGCTCGACCTCCGCCGATCCAATCACGCCGGCAGCCCGGTCCGCAAGCGACCACACAGCAGCTGCCATCCGGCCAGCCTCCGCATTGCCCAGGGTGGGCGGAAATAGGAGCACGTCACGGTCGCCCGTATGAGAAGCAATGCGCTGAGCGATGTAGCCACTGCCGCTCCATTCCCGCCAACCGGCAAGCGGACTGGCGGCAGCCACCAGACCGACGAGGACGATACCCGTCCCGACCAGCACCAGCCCGCGAAGCCAGGGCTGCGGCTGGCGACGGGCGGCCACCACCGCGAACCAGGCGGCGAGGGCGGTCAGAAGGGGCAGCACGACGGGTACCAGCCGCCGGGCGCCGTACAGAGGAGACAGGCCGGTCGTTACCAGAGGCGCGAACAGCCAGAGGGGTGTGCAAACGGCGACGACGCCGGCAGCTGGACCGTCGGCGGACCGTCCGCTCTCCAGCAACAGCACCAGGCCCGTTGCGGCCGCCCAAAGCCCAAGCGGCGTCAGGAGCCAGGCCAGAACATCGATCAGCCCGGGTGGCGCGGCCGACGGAGCCAGGCGACCGAGCAGCAGCAGGCCGGCCAGCCCTGCGAGCACAACGACAGATGACCAGCGACGCGCCGGCCGCCACAGCCGCTCGTGGCCCCGCACCCAGTCGGCCGGCGCCATCGTCAGCCATGCCAATCCGAGCACCAACAACCCGCCAGCGCCGAGGCGCAGGGGCGCACTGCGCAGATGGGCGAGGACGCCGCCGCTGTTGAGATCGAAGTAGAAACGGGACACGGTCGCGGCCAGAATCGCGGCGTGCAGCAGGGGCACCGCTGCCCCGGCGAGCAGCGCCAGTCCCTCGCTGCGCTCGTGGCAGCGATGCAGGAGCCACCAGGCCAGAGCCACCGCGAGTACGAGCCCGCTCTCGGGCTTGGCCAGCGTCGCCAGACCGAGCAGCAAGCCCGCGCCGGCAGCCGCAAGCAGCTGGGCATCGCGGCGGCGATTCATGCGACTGAGCAGCCAGAGTGCCGCCAGAGCCAGGCTACCGGCAGTCATCTCGGCGTAGGGCGTGGCTCCATAGTACGCGTACGCTGGTCCCAGAAGGACCATGCCCATCGTCAGCACGCCAGGCAGGGAACCGAAGGCAGCCGTGGCCAGAGCGCCGGCCGAGAGCAGATAGGCAAGCGACCAGGGCAAGACGGCGTTGCCTGCCGCCGCCGCTTCCTGCCACCGCCGGAGGCGCAGCCAGGCGGCAATCCAGGCACCATAGAACGGCGGATGATAGGGCACGGCGATCGCCTGCTGGGCGTCCGGAACGGCAAACGCCACGGCGTGGAAGCCACGGCTGGCATCGTCCGGCAGAGGCAAGCCCGCCCGTCGGCCATCGGCCAGCGTGGACACCAGGATCGGGCGCCCCGCCGCCGCCGAGGACGCTTGGTCAGCGCCCGCCTCGGGCCCGGCGCGCAGCGTCGACGGGAGCGGCTTCCAGGGCTGCGCGGCGCTCGACATGCCCGCGCGGAGAACCTCGGGCCGGAACAGCAAGCGCTCCTCGCGAGCCATGCGCGCGCCAGCGTTCAAATACCAGCCGCCGTCGAGGAAGCTAACCCATGGCGACGCGGCGGGGTAGAGGCGCCACAGGGCAAGCAGAGCGATGACCACGGGCGCCAGAGCGAGGCTACGGTCGAACCAGCTGGCGGGCAGACCCGGGAGCCAGTGCCATCGCCAGCTGCCCACCAGGTAACCGGCCGCCGCCAGGACGGCCACTGCAACCAGACCTGCGGCCGACAGGTGCCCGAGCTGTAGCCCCACCAACGCCGCCCACGTCACCGTCGCCAGCACCGCAAGGAGCCAGCCGGCCAGCCACTCGACCCATGTCACCTCGGGCGGCCGATCGGCATCCTCCCCGTCCATGGGCGACTGTGCGCCCGGTGAGGTCAAGGTCTACTGGTACCGGACCACAAGGCCATCGGCCCCCACGGCCCAGCCCTGGCTACCGTCCTCACTGAGCCAGACGGCATTCAGGTCGCGCGTCTGCGACCCCAAGGACACCGTGGTCCAGCTAGCGCCATCCCAGTGGTACAAGCCGGCGCGGGCACCAACGGCCCAGATGTCCTGCGCGGACACGACGTGGACGCCAAGCAGGTCACGGCCACCGGTCGAGGGTCGCTGGCTCATTGACACCCAGCGACCGTCGGCCTCCAGCTGCCAGACGTTCGCCCGGGCGCCAACCGCCATGCCCAGCGTCGCCGAGCGCACGTGGACATCCGCCAGCGCCCCGGTGGCTACCCCAGGGGACCAGGCGGAGCCATCCCAGGTGTACATGCGGGCCCCGGCTGCGTTCACAACGGCCACCGCACTCGTCGGACTGATCATGGCCACGCTGCTGTACACGTGACCGGTATTCCGGTCCGCGGGCCCCGTGGGCGCCCACAGAGTGCCGTCGTAGAGGAGCCGCGTGCCATTCTGCGACCCCAGGATCCAACCTACCAGGCCCGTCGGCCCCTGCACGGCGTCGACCGCTTTCCAGGCATCCGCATAGCCACCGCGGTTGGCTGGCCGCCACACGCCGCCACCGTCGTTGGTGCTCAGAATGACCGACTCGTCGCCGACGAGAAAGCCCTGGCTCGCCGTGACCATCACACCCCGACGCAAGGGGCTGGTGACCGGCACCGTCTGGGCGTACATCTGCGTGCCGTCCCAGAACAGGACAGTGCCCCGGTCGCCGATTAGCCAGACGTGCTGGGGATCGGTGCCGAAGACATCGTTGTACGTAACCCGCGGCAGCGAGCCGACGACTTGCCACGCCCGAGGAACGGACGCGGTGGCCGTCGGCGCCTGCGTTGGCGTTGCGGTGTCGGTGGGCGGCACCGTCGTCGCCGGGTTTGGCGTCTCCGACGGCAGCGCGGTGGGCGTGGGAGAAACGCTCTCGGTGGCCGTCGCCGAGGGCAGCTCCGTTGCGGTCGAGGTCGCCGCTACCGTGACCGTCGCCGTGGCCGTCAGCAGGCGCTCCCGGTACGGCGTTGGCGCCGGCGGCGCCGGCGTGCACTGCGGACAGGTGGGCTTTGTGAGGCCGAACGGCAAGAACAAATCGCACCAGCCGCGCCAAACCCGTGAGGCGCAGCCCCGGATGGACATCGGCGTCCGCGTCGCGGTGGGTACTGGGCGCGTCGGCGTCTGGCTCGCAGCCGGGGTCGTGGGGCTGGGCGACTCGGTGGCTTCGCGGGTCGCAGTCGCCATCTCGGTTGGCGTCGCAGTTGGGATCACCTCCGCGGTGGGCTCTGGCGTGGGCGGTAGCTGGGGTGAGTACAGGCTCACGCCGTCGCTCAGCGTCCCAACCCACATGTCCTCGCCCGATCGGCTGAGGGCCGTGATCTCGTTGGACGGAAGGCCACTGTTCTCCGGGGTGTAGACGTACCATTTCGTGCCGTCGAACAGCTTGATGCCAGCCACGGGTGGCTGGATGCCCATTCCTGAGCGATTGACGCCGGCCCACAGATTGCCCTGGCCATCCGTCTGAATCGCCGCCACCATGCCTTCTTCCGGCCAGAGGATGTTCTGCCAACCCGTGTTCGTGCAGTCCAGCGGACACCAGTTCAGAACGGCGTGCACGCCATAGCCCGAGTTCCAGTGCAGCGTCTTGCTGTCGCCATCGTAGCCACCAGCCCAGACGAGTTGGCGAGTGCGATCGACGTGAATGGCACCAAGCTCGCCCTGATTGCCGAATGCCTTCAGGGTGGCCGTCGGCTTTGTCCAGGCCTCCCAGACACTACCGTCGAAGTGCGACACTCCGCCGCCGACCCGTGTCGGCGAACAGGGACCACCGAACGGCGGCGCGACGCATGCCGTCGCGGCATGGTGCGCCACCCAGACATCGCCGGTCTCCGGATCGATGGCGATGTCGGCTGCTCCGTCGCCGCCCAGCCGGCTGCCCTGGTTGGCCTTGGTGTAGCTCATCCACAACCCGGTCTCGGGCTGGAGCACGGCAACGCCATCGCCCTCGGCTTCGCGCGCATTGCCCGTCCCCACCCAGACTCGCCCGTCCTTGCCCACCGCCACCGACTGAATCTCTTGATCGGGAATGGTGTTGGCGCCTCTGGCCAGGTCGTCCTGCCAGTAGACGATCCAGACGTTGCCGTCCCACTTCCCCAGACCGCCATCGAGCCAGCACTCGTTCAGCGCCGCCCGGTCGGATGCGCAGTCCTCCCCGAGCCACACCGTCTCGCGACCGCCGATCCACACGCGGCCCTTGCTGTCGATGGCCACGTCGGTGGCTGTATCGCTCGCCGGCCCGCGATCCACGGTGTACACCGGCGTGCCGGCGGCGGTGGCACGCCGTAGGGGCGGCTCAATGTCGATGTACGGCCCGCTTCCCGAGCGCTCCGCCGTGTACTTGGTGATGCGGTACAGTACGCCATCGTCGCCGATGCGGCAGTACCGCGAGGTCCCAGGGAACAGGGCGTCGAAGGTCGCCTTGTCGGGAATGGTGACCGGAATCCGCTCGTGCCCCCGCTCCAAGGGCGGCAAGTTGAGCTTCACCGTTCCGGCCAGGACACCAGGGCCAAAGGCGCGCCAACGGCGCCAAGTGGACCCATCGTAACGAGCCACCCCGGCATTGCGAAACGCGAACCACGTCTCGTGGCGTTCGGGATCGTGGGCAATGCTCACAATCTGATTGCTGGCCAGACCCGCATCGGCGGTTCGGTAGACCCTCCACGCACTCGTGGCTGGGTCGTAGCTCCGGATGCCGTCGCCATCCCCCAGCCGATTGCTCCGTGTCCCCAGGAACTTCAGACCCGGATCGCGCACCCAGAGAGCGGTGATCACCTGGAGCGAATCTCCCGGCTGGCTGTCCAGATCGACGAACTCCCAGACATCGTCACCCCGTTCCCAGGGCTTGGGGGTCGCCGAGGAGTCGTCGAAGGTGTTGTTATGCGTGAGGATGCCGATTCCCAAGCCGCGGTCGTAGCCCTCGCCGTGCCCAACCCACACCCGTCCCGTTTCGTCCACGTCCACCGACCACACGTAGTTGCCGCGGAGGCCAGGCTTGTCCTTCACCGCCCGGGTGTAGTACGGCTGACCTGTCCCGCAGCCACTGGCGCCGAGCCCGCTGCGCATGAGCAGCACGCCCCTGCCTGCCGTGCCCACCCACATGCGCCCGGAGACATCGGGCGCCAGATCGGTGATGGTGCTCGAGAAGCAGCTTGACGTCGCTCCGGTAGGCAGCCAGTTCTTCCAGCGACTGCCGTCGAAGCCGGCGAGTCCACCGCCCGCCAAGACCCAGAAGCCCTTCGGAGCATTGGGATCGTCGTTGATCAGCTCATTCGGATCCCACGTATAGTACGGCCGGGTGCCGAACCAAACGATGCCGTCGCTGCCCACCTCAATGTCGGTGATGTTCTCCGAGGGCAGATCGATGTACTTCTCGGTGCCGCCCGAGCCGATGCTGCCCTCGAGGCGGGCGTGGTATTCGTTCGTCCACGTGCGATCGGCTGGGTAGAACAGGGCCGCGCCGCCTTTGCGAAAGGTGCCCGGCAAGCGGGACTTCGGGTCCACCGTCACCGGGTCCCACTCCTGGGCAAATCCAACCCACAGATGACCGTCGGCGGTAGGCTCCAAGGCCGTCACCACGCGGGCCGGCATGCCGGGAAGATTCTCGGGGGTGTAATTACTGAAGCGCGTGCCACCCGCTGGCAAACGCGCCAGCCCCCGATCGGTGGCCGCCCAGACACTGTGGTCGGGCAGGATCGCCACATCGTTGACATGGTTGGACGCAAGCCCATCCTGCGGCGCCAAGTACTGCGTGTACGTCCCGCTGGCAAGATCCCAGCGAACGACTCCGCCGCCGCTGGTTGCCGACCACAGGACGTCACCGTCGCGGACGATCTCATTGATGCGATCGCCATTGGCGATCGTCCGCCAACCTCCGGAGAGCGGTCCCGAATCCTGGGTCATCTTTGCCCAGGCCGGCGTGTCGCGGTGCGGTCCTGGCCAATCCGTGGCCACCAACGCAACGCTGGCGCCGAGCGCCAGCACCGCCTGCAGGATGCCCTCGCTCGTGAGTCGATTGGGGGGAGGGATTCGAATCACGTTCACGTACCCCTGAGGTGAGGTGGGATTCACTTGTCTGCCGCCTCGAGATCGATGTTCCGGCGCACTCTGGACGCCGGGCGGCAACGGCTCGAGGCTTTCTAGTTATAGACGCTTCCGCCTCACAGGGCGATACGCGTCAACGCGGCCGCACGACAAGTGGCAGCATGGCGCGTCCACGCGCATCCACCTCCGGAGGCGCAGTGAGCGTCGCGAGAACAGGAACCTCCGTGGCCGCCCCCGGCGTCGCGGTTGCGCCCGGGGAAGTCGGTGATGGGACGTCGGTGGCGGTGGGACTGGCCGTCGACGTGGGCGTGGGCTGCGGTGGCGAGTAGATGCTCACCCCGCTGCGCAGCGTACCCACCCAGACCTCTTCCCCTGCCGCCGAGAGAGCGGTAATCTCGTTCGAGACCAGGCCGGCGTTGGCGGGTGTGTAGGTGTGCCACCGATCGGCAACGTCCAGGATGCGCAGCCCGGCCACGGGCGGTGTAATGCCATTGCCGCTGCGATGCAGACCAGCCCATAGATTGCCAGCGCTGTCCAACTCGAGCGCCGCCACCTCGCCATCCTCGTTCCAGGCGATGCTGCGCCAGCCATCCGGCCGGCAGTCCAGGGGACACCAGTTCAGGACGGCATGCACCCCGGAGCCCGAGTTCCAGTGCATGGTTCGCGGATCGCCATCGAAACCGCCCGCCCACACCAGACCCCGACGCTCGTCCACGCGCAGCGAAGACATCTCGCCAGCCACCCCGAAGGCCCGGAGCGTCGCTTCTGGCTTGGACCACGCCCGCCAGCGCTGACCGTCGAAGCGGGACACGCCACCGCCCAGCCGCACCGGCGTGCAGGTTGCTGGATCGCTCCCGGGTTCGCAGCCATACGCGGACCGGTGCGCCAGCCAGACATTGCCCGTGGCCGGAGCGACATCGATGTCGATCACCCCGTCGCTGCCCAGCCCCGCACCGGTGTTGGCGCGATCGTAGTTGACCCACAGGCCTGTCGCCGGGTCCAGGGCACCGAGGCCATCGTCGCCAGTGCCGACCCACACTCGGCCGTCGACACCGATCGCCACCGCCCAGACTTCCTGATCGGGAATGGTGTTGGCCCCCGCGCCAAGCTGGTCTTGCCAGTACACCTGCCAGCTATCACCATCCCAGACGCCCAAGCCACCATCTTGCCAGCACTCACGAAGGCGCTCCCGGTCCGCCGGGCAATCGGCGCCCAGCCACAGCGTTTCCCGGCCACCGACCCAGGCCCGGCCGCGGTCATCGACCACCAGCTGCGTGGCGTCATTGCTGGGTGGTCCCCGATCCACGGCGTAGACCGGGGTGCCAAGCGGCAGGCGGTGGACCACCGCTGGCTTGACATCGATGTACGGTCCGCTGCCGCTGCGCTCCGCCGTGTAGCGCAGGACGCGGTACACCGTAGGGTCGTCGCCGAGCCGTGCCTCACGAGCCGTGGCCGGGAAAGCGGCATCGAAGTCGGCCTTCGTCTTCAGGTCCACTGGGATTCGTGTCGTGCCCTGGGCACTGGCAGGGACAGCCTGTGGCCCGGGGCCCAACTGGCGCCCCGCGACGAAGGCGCGCCACCAGCGCCACTCCTGGCCGGCCAGACGCGCAACACCAGCATGCCGAAAGGCGAACCAGACGACACCTGACTCGGGATGGACGCCGATGGCGGTGATCTGGTTGCTTGGCAAACCGCGGCTGGCCGTGCGCAGCGATTGCCAGCGCCGACTCGCCGGGTCGTAACTCCGGATGCCATCGCCGTCGCCTGTTTGGTGGTCCTTGGTGCCGGCAAAGCGGACGCCACGGCCGGCAACCCAGAGCGCGGTCACCGTCAGGGAACCGAGGTTCGGATCGTCATCGATTGCCAGGGTTTGCCAGGTATCGTCCGTCTCCCACGGCCTTGCCGAGATCGAGGAGTCGTCGAAGGTGTTGCGGTGGTCGAGAATATCAATGCTGCCCTCGTCATTCCCCGCCCAGACAAGACCGCTGTCGTCGATGGCCACCGACCACACCTGGTTGCTTTGCAGTCCCGGCGCCACGTTACGCCGCGCCTTCAAGTAGAGCGCCATGCCTCGACCACAGCCGCCAGTGTCAAGGCCATCGCGCATGACAAGCAGTCCCTTGCCTGCGGTGGCAGCCCACATTCGACCCTCGGCATCCGCCGCCAGGTCGGTGATGTGGTAGGTGTAACAGCCCGTGCCCGACTCCGACGGCACCCAGTTCTTCCAGCGAACGCCATCGAAGGCTGCCAGGCCGCCACCAGCCAGGACCCAGAAACCGGGCGGCGCGCTCGGATCCACTTTATGGAACTCGTTCGGATCCCAGCGATAATACTGGCGCGTGCCAACCCAAACCAGTCCGTCGGTGCCGACGGCAATGTCCGTGACGTTTTCAGAAGGAATGGTCTCGAACTGTTCGCCTGTTGATCCGAAGTATTCGACGACCTTGGCGTGCGTCTCTTGTGACCAGGTTCCCGTGGCGGGATCGAACAGGGCAATGCCGCCTGCGCGGAACGACCCGACTTGCCCCGTCTTTTCATCTACCAGCGCCGGATCCCACTCCTGGGCGAAGCCCAGCCACAGCCGCCCGTCAGCGAGCGGCTCGATGGCGGTCACCACACGCGCCGGCATACCGGGTAGCTCTGCCGGCGTGAAGGTGGTGAACCGTGTCTCCCCCGGACGGCGGCGCGACAGGCCGCGTTCCGTGCCCGCCCAGATGGTGCCGTCGGGCAGAGCAGCCACGTCGAACACGACGTTGCTGGCCAGACCATCCTGCGGCGCCAGCACTTGGAGGTAGCTGCCGTCCGCCAGATCCCATGCGACCAGACCGCCGCCGTCCGTCGCTGCCCACAGCCGATTGCCTTGCCGCTCGAGATGGTTGATGCGATCGCCGTTGGCGAGGGAACGCCAGGTACCCGACAGGGGACCGCCCTCTTGGGCGTTCGCCCCAAGAGCTCCCCACTGCCCGGGCCGCCCCTGGGCGCCGAAGAGCGGCATACTCTCCCCGGCCGCGGCAATCTGATCGATGGTGGCCCTGGCGGCCAAGACAGCCATGGTGAGGACAATCGCGGGCGCGACACGTCTGGAGATCGCTTGCGCCCGCCAGTCTGGCGCCGACGGAGAGCGGCGAGGGAAGCCCATGCTAGTCACAAGGTCGAGACGTCCGTGGCTCGGAGTGTCGCGCTGTGAGCCGTCGAGCGCGTACGGCTACCGCGCCTCTAACGGGCGACGCGCGATCGTGCCGTGAGGATACGGCCAGCTCGGCGCGATCGCAAACGGCCGGTCTGACGTGGTGGTCACGCCCTTCGGCAGGCGATGCTGGGCGTCTTCCCAATCGCCGCGTGGGCCCTTTCCGCAGCCCGCGGCGTGGTCCGTTTTCGCGGCCTCCACGGTGTGGGCGGACGACCACACCGTCCGGGTGGGCCGGACGCTACGGCGTGGGCGGGCCGGGGGGCACCGGTATCCCGGGTGTCGGAGTCGTGCCGGGGGGCGGCGCTCCTGTTGCCGCCGGCGCCGTGGGCACTGGTGGCGCAGGGCTCGGCACCATCGGCGGTTCGGGGGCGCCCATGCCCGGGGGGCGAATCGGCCCGCCGAGATAGGCGAACCGTCCCAGCATGGCCAGCCCCTCGCTGCCGGCGCTCTCGTCTCCGGGGGCGTCGGCGCCCATCACTGTGCCGCTGCGCTCGATCTTGACAGCCGCCAGGCCAACCAGGTTGCGCAGGAATCGGCCATCATCGGCGAACAGGGGGTGCTGCCAATGGACGGCGCTGATGACCGCACTGCCTCGAAAGCCCGCCGGCAGAATCGCAACGTCCGAAGCCAGGTTGACGTACTCCACCGAGAGCTGGCCCAACTTCTGGCAGATTACATCGACCAGCCCGTTCTGGTCATAGATGAGAATGGCCAAGTCGGTGTAGCCCGGCGCCGGCACGACATTGGCGATCGCCAGCTCGGTGGTCAAACCCAGGCCGGCACGATCCTTGAGCAGACTGGGAATGGCGATGCGGCCCACCCCCGACGCCAGGCCACCGGGTCCGCTGCCGGTCTGCCAATCGAAGGCCCGTTGCTCGGGGACCAGGCTGTAGGCCACTTCCTCGAGGGGCACTGTGGCGGCCAGATCGGCGTACTTCTTGAGCGTCACCACGCCGGCGATATTGGGGCCGGGGGCATGGCTCCCGCCCCGAACAAACAGGTCCGTGCTCTCAACCCGAATGCTGCCCACCCAGTTTCCGGGCATGGTGGCCAGCAGGGGCAGGCGCAATCCTTGACTGCCCCCCGGACACAGCCAGTCGGTCAGGGTGGCGACGACGTTGCCAGAGCGATCCAGGAAGGTGACTTTGATCTGAGCGTTGCTCGCTCGCGACAGGTTCTGAACCTGGACCGACGCCTCCCAGCCCTGGTATTCGGAATACAGGAGCGGCCCGAAAAGTACCCGGCTGCCAGCACTGAAACCTGGCACCCCGGCGGTCGTCGAGCCCAAGTCACCCGGCGCGCCGCCATAGGTGGCGAGCAGATCCTGACCGCGTTGATCCACCACCACCGACAACGGCCATACGCCGCGAAGCCAGGCACTGCCGATCCAGGTGTCGGGCACACAGGCGGTGGCATCGTACGAGGCGGTCTCTCCGGGAGCGAGGGTGAGCACGTCGCAGATCTTCCGCCGGAGGCACTCTCCCTGCTCCTGGAACCAGACCTCGACCGAGGTGCACTCCAGTCCGCCGTTTTGCACGTACAACACGGAGTGACCGGCGCTAGCTCCGCCACTCACCAGCGGCGCGTAGTAGGTGTAGTCGCCAAACACCGGATCCCGGAAGCCCAGGTGCTCGTCGGCGAAGCCCACGTAGCTGGATGTCACGAACACGAGCGGATTGGCATCGCCGGGACACTTGCGCACCACCTCGGCAGACAGCGCTGCGCCCAGGTAGAGGCCGAAGTCGAAGGCCAGGCGCGACGTCGTCCAAACGCCGAGTTCGTTGTACGCCTTCTTGAAGCGGCGGTAGTTGTCGCAGTTGCCGACGACTTCATGGAGCAGGGTCTCGCACAGCACATCGGCGAAGACATCGCTGCCGGCCGGCCCGGTAGCCACCGACCACGGCGGCGCACTGAAAACCATGCCACTCCTGGCGCGGCGGGGGAGCTGGGCATCCAGAAAGTGCCAGGCCGCACCCGGCGCCAGGAGTCCGGAGCACTCGACCTTCAGCGGGCCAGCACACTGTGGTGGACACGCCGATGGCGACCCCCAGACGAGAAGAATGGCCTTGCTGGGCCAGGCGCCGACGTTCTGGACCTCCACCACCGAGGCGCACGTGTTCTCGGATCCGATGTCATGGAGGATCGGCAGGTGAATCTGCCGACCCGGCGGAATCTCGACACAGGGCGGTGGCGGTATCGTCGGGGGCGGCAGTGGCGGGAGTGGCTCGGCGGTGGGTGGCTCCGGGGTATTCGGAACCACAGGTGTCAGCGTCGGAAATGGCGTCGCCGTCGGCGGCTCTCCTGGAATGACCCCGAAATCGACGCGCGCCGTGCAGCACCAGTACGTCGAGAAGTCGCGCGGTTGCACTTCGACCATGACGGCGGTCGAGGGCCGATAGCCTGGGGGTAACACGCCTTCGACCACGTACACCGAAGCCAGATTGAGCCCCGGAAACGAGAAGAAGCCG
The DNA here is from genome assembly GCA_034432155.1 of Anaerolineae bacterium. Lineage (GTDB taxonomy): Bacteria > Chloroflexota > Anaerolineae > Epilineales > Epilineaceae > DAOUCP01. Next base: position 1,988 of record DAOUCP010000089.1, on the reverse strand, counting down.
GTGGCGCTGGTGACGCTCTCCCCGAGTAGTGCGCCCGAAGCCGCGTCGAGCAGGCGGACCGACAGCCCCGGCGCCCGGCTGTCGCCGGTACCCGGATCGTAGCGGCCATTGCCGTTTCGATCCACGTAGGTGTTGCCGCGGATCTCGCCGACAAGGCACGGCGCGTCGCCCGAACCGCCCGGACAGTTGGGCGTTGGCTCAGCGGCAACGCCACCTCGCACCACCAGGGGCCGGGCAGCCGCCAAGAGCCCTCCCACCATCACTGCTGCAAGCACAACCACTGGACGCCAGCTCCTCATCCCAACCCCCTCAACACGCAGCCCGAAAGACAAACGGCAGATTGGACGTGGACAGGGACATCGGTGCGGGCAGGGAGAAACCACCGACGGCACGGGAAGTAACGATGGCTACGGCCGGGTGTTACGGGGAGCCCAACGCCCCGGCAGCGAGCCAAGATGGGCCGGGCAGCTGCGTCCGGACGTTACGCGGAACGCCACGGCCTGGCAGGGAGCCGAGATGGGCTCCGCCGCTGCATCCGGACGTTACGGGGAACGCAACGCCCTGGCAGCGAGCCGGCATGCGCTGCCCCGGTACGTCCGGGCGCTGCAGGGAACCCCACGCCCTGGCGGGGAGCCGGCATGCGCTGCGCCGGTGCGTCCGGGAATGAGGGGGAGCGCAGCTCGTGGCGCTAGCAATCCCAAGACGGGGCCGACATTGCCTGCGAACCGACGATGGCCCGCCCCGCCACGAAGCAGGTGCCGGGCCTTGCGACCCGGCACCAGAGAGGAGGTGCAGAGGTAAATTCGCCGCCCGGAACCGCCCACACGAGCCGCGGCCCACTGCCCGCTCCGCGAGCGGCCCTCGTCAGCGCCAAGCCATGGACAACGCTGCCCGGCCTCCTTAGTATCGCAGCCAGAAGCCAAGCCACAGCCACTGATAGCCGTAGCAGCGGCAGGAACTTATGTAGCCGAACTGCCTCGCCCAGAAATAACCAGGCTTGTAGCCGAAGGGATAGTCGATGTAGCCATAAGGAATGTAGAAGTAGGTTCCGTAGCTCGGATAGCAGTAGAGCGCGATGTAGTACTGATTGTAGCCATAAAACACAATCAGAACCGGGCCCATGCGGGGCATGCCAATCCAGGCTGCCATGCCGTTGCACAAGCCGTAGTAGTTATACCGATAGTACGTCCAGTCCTCAAACGTGTTGAAGAACATTGCGCCTTGGCCATAGTTCCATCCCGCCCACTGCGGGACGGACACACTCGGCGCTTCCACCGCTGCCCCTTGCGACGCGGACGACTCGCTCATGCCGTCCAGCACGAGCTCCTGTCGGCCAGCTGCAGGCGGCGCGACTACGGAGACTCGCAAGTCGCGACTCACTCGAATCTCGCCCCGACGGATCAGCTGGTTCGACTCCTCCATGGCCTGGCGATAGTCCGCCAGGAACTGCTCCGAAACCCCCAGTTCGTCCGCCGAGACAGCGTCCAGCCGCACCATACCGTCCTCGTCGACGTATAGGTGCGGTTCGATGCGCTTCACAATGTCGACGACGGTGGCCATCTGATCGGCATCCACGACCGTCACGCCCTCGCCAGCCGGGGGCAGGGGAGGGACCGGCGGCGCGGCGACCACCGACTGCGTCCCGGCGAGCATCGCCAGGAGCGCGGCCACGCCCAGAACCCGAAGGTGCGAACCAATCTGCGATTTCATCCTTTCCTCCTTTAGCCGAGGACGGGCTCGACTCTGCGGGCAGGAGCAGCGCCGACCACGGACCCCCGTTCCGCACCTACCGCGGGGCGGAGGCCACTTCATCATACATCATAACGGACCGTCGCGGCACGCGTTACGGTTCACTGACGGCCGAGCCTGGACGCCCCACATGAACGAAGCCGCTGGCGTCGACGCGACCCCGGGGCGCCACCTCCACCCAGCCGCGACGACACCAATTGGGGCCGCGCATCTCCAAGCGTCCCCACTGCCCAGTGGCC
>DAOUCP010000088.1:0-9827 GCA_034432155.1 Anaerolineae bacterium | reverse complement strand
TTGGTGGGCTTATCGCCCGCTTTCCAGCCCTTGCCACGGACCTGCTCGTCGCCATCGGGGCCGCGCTGGCCGCCGGCGCGAGCGCTACCGCGATCGAGGCTGCGGTGCGTCGTTTCAGCCCCCTCCCTGACTGCCTGGAACTCCTCGGGGTGCGGGCCGGGGTGCGGTGGATCTGCGACGCCCGCGCCACGCGGCCGGGCCGTTCGGCAGCCGCCATGGCCAGCGTGGACGGGCCAGTCCTGTTGATCGCAGGTGGTGCAGCTGGCGGGCAGAGCCTGGACCGCTGGGCAGCCTGCGCCGGCCAGGCCGAGTACGTGCTCGTCTTTGGCTCCGGCGGCGACGCCATGGCCGAGGCCCTTGCCCAGCGCCAGGCACACGCCATCCTCGTCCATTGCGTGGACTTGGACGATGCCGTGGCCGCGGCCGCCCGACTTGCCCGCCGGGGCGACACTGTGCTGTTCAGCCCGGGCTGCGAGGCCGCGGCGAACGCCCTAGCGCCACCCGGCGACACCTTTCGCGAGCGCGTCGCACTGCCCTGCATCGCACCCTGCGAGGCGGCATGATGCTGCCCGACGGCTCGCCGCGCAGCCGGCCACCGCGGCCTCGGCGCTCCATCGACGCCGTGCTTGTGGTCGCCGTCCTGGCCCTCTTGATCGTCGGCCTGGTGGCCATTTACACCGCCAGTTTCCGAATCGGCGTGGCCAGCGAGAAGTTCCAGAACGATGGCGGCTACTTTCTGAAGCGCCAGATCACCTGGGTCGCGCTGGGGCTGGCAGCCATGACCATTATGGCGGCCATCGACGTCCGGCTGTGGCAACGACTGGCGCCCTGGCTCTTGGTCGGCGCACTGGCCATTCTGTTGGCCATCCTGGTGTTCGGCGAGCTGCGCTTCGGGGGCTACCGACGTTGGTTGGCCGCCGAGGGCTCCGTCCAACCCAGCGAGGCGGTCAAACTGGCGGTGATCATCTACGTCGCCGCCTGGCTGGCTGGCAAGGGCAAGGACATCCATGACGTCACGCTGGGACTTCTGCCATTTGCGATGGTGGTCGGAACAGTGTGTGGCTTGATTGTGCTGCAACCGGACTTCTCCACCGCCGCCTTGATTGCCCTCGTGGCCGCTACGATGTTTTTCACTGCCGGCGCCGAAGCGCGGCAGATGCTGGCGTCGGCAGGCTTGGCCAGTGCGGCCTCCGCGCTGTTGGTGGTCGTTGCTCCCTACCGCCTGGATCGGGTACGGAGCTACCTGCATCCCGACCAAGCACCGGAAAGCCTGACCTTTCAGGTGCGCGAGAGCTTGGCCGCCATCGCCCGGGGTGGCGTGCTGGGGGTAGGGCTGGGTCAGGGGCAGGAGAAGCACATCCTGCCCGCCCCTCACACCGACACCGTGTTCGCCGTGGTGGGCGAGGAGTCGGGATTGCTCGGCTGCCTCCTAGTGGTGGGCCTGCTGGCCGTGGTGACCTGGCGCGGGCTGCGGATTGCCGCTGGCTGCCGCAATCCGTTCGCCGCCCATATCGCCCTGGGAGTGACCTGTTGGTTGTGTTTCCAGGGGATCATGAACATGGCCGGCGTTACGGCGCTCGCACCCTTGTCCGGAGTGCCGCTGCCGCTCGTTTCGTTCGGTGGTTCCAGCACCGTCGCCTGTCTGGCGGCGATCGGGTTGCTGCTCAATATCTCTCGTTCGGTCGACCGTCCCTGGGGACGAATCCATGCGGATCTGGCTTTCGGGCGGTGGCACCGCCGGTCACATCTATCCCGCGCTTACCGTGCTCGCCGCCTTGCCGAGTGAGGCCGTCACGGCCACCTGGTTCGGCCGCGCTGGAAGCATGGAGGAGCGGATGGTTGTGGCCGCCGGGCTGCCGTTCCACGCCCTAGCTGCGGCCCCCATTGTGGGCACCGGGCCGCTGGCTCGTCTGCGCGGCCTAGCCACACTGGCGCGCGGCGTCCTGCAAGCTTGGCGGGCCTCGGCCCACCAGTCGCCGGACGTCGTCCTGGTCACGGGCGGCTATGTGAGCGTCCCGCTCGCCGTGGCTGCCTGGCTGCGGCGGATACCCCTGGCCATCTATCTGCCGGACGCCGTGCCTGGTCAGGCGGTGCGCTGGATGAGCCGCTTCGCGAGTCGCATCTTCGTGACCGCCGAGACAGCCAGGGCCCACTTGCCCGCGGCCAAGACCGTCGTCAGCGGTTATCCCGTGCGTGCATGCATCCGCCAGGCCGATCGCCAGCTCGCCCGCGAGCGACTGGGTGTGAGCCCTAGCGACCTTGTGGTGCTGGTTGTGGGCGGCAGTCAAGGCGCGCATCGACTGAACGAGGCCGTCCTGGAAGCTGCGCCCCGGATCCTAGCGCAGGCCGTGATCATCCATGCCACCGGTGAGCGGGATTTCGGCTCCGTGGGTGCTGTCCGCGGGAGCCTTGACCCTGGCATGGCGGCCCGTTGGCGGCCAGCGCCCTTCTTGGCCGATGAGGCCATGGCCGATGCGTTGGCCGCCGCGGACCTGGCAGTCTGTCGTGCCGGTGCCGCGTGCCTCGGCGAGCTGCCAGCGCGCGGCCTGCCAGCCATTTTGGTGCCGTTGGCCATCGCCGGCGGTCACCAGGGGGCCAACGCCGCCCTGTTGGCTCAGGCAGGCGCGGCGGTGGTCCTGCCGGACGAGGCGTGCACGGGTTCACGTCTCGAGGAGCTGGTGCTGGCTCTGCTGGACGACAGCGAGCGCCGCCGAGCCATGGCCCAGCAGACCCGGGCGCTCGACCAGCCCGATGCTGCCCGCCGCATTGGCCTTGGCCTGCTCGAACTGGCCGGCAGGTTGGAGGTGGTCCATGCATAGTCTGCGCCTGCGTAGTGTGCGATGGTGCTGCCAGCCGATGCGATGGTGGGAAGTTCGGTCGCGCGGCGACACGGAGGCAAGAACCCGGCGCCGGTGGACGGCCGGCGGTCTCTGGCAGGCGGCACCCGCCGCGTCCGCGGCCACCGATCTGCGCATCGTCGCCTATGCCGTGAGCGGCCTCTTTGCCGTGGTCGGGGCGCGGCTCGGCGCCTCGGCCGCACTGATCGCCCTTCTCACCACCGCCGGAGCCTACCTTGTGGTGCCCTGGCAGTGGCCACGGATCGCCACCGGAGCCGCGCGGCTTCTCAGCCGATTGGGCAACTGGCTCGGACAAGCGCCCTCCACCTCCCCAGCCAGCGGCGGCGAGGCCGGCTGGCAAGTGGCGACCTTCCTGCTCGTCGTGCTGCTCGGCCACCTCTTCGGAGCCTTGCTGACCGATGGTCCGCGGCCAGGGCCCGGACGACGGTTACACAGCCTCGCCGACCGCCTTCTGGGTGCCTTGTTCGGCTGCCTGGCCGGCCTCTTGGTGGCTCGTTTTGTCTTGCTGCGGGTGGCTGGGTCACCAGTCTTGGATCCTTGGCCCGCCGTGCGGACCGAGCAGGGTAGCCTGGGAGCGACGCTCGCCATTGCCGCTGTGATCCTGCTGGTCGGCCTGTATGGCGTGCTCAGCATGGGCCGTCGCAGGCCTCAGGTGTACGACGCATGATCCCTGTGGAGTACGTGGTGGTGCTGCTATTGGCCGTTTTCGGACTGGTCGGCCTGGCTCGCCACTTCCCGCTCGAGTTCGGCGCCACCATCGGCTTCGTGGCCATGCTGCTGATGCTTGACCTCGTGGACCGCACCCTGCCCGATCGCCTGGTGGCGGCTGCGACAGCCGTCGGCCTGGCCAAGGAGCCGGAACTCGTTTTGTGGATCCTATACACCGCCGGGATTCTCGGCTGGGTTGTCTTCCTGTACGGCGGACAGACCCTGCGCTTCGCTGGCGTGTGGCCACCGGGACGACTGGTCGGTGCGGGCCTCGATCTGGCTACCGGTTTGCTCAACGGCTGGCTGGTGCTCGGCAGCTGGTGGCACTACAGCGACAAGCTGGGCTACCCCATGCAGCGCTGGGGTGCGTTCGTGCTGCCCCTCTCAGACCGGGCGCAGGGCCTCCTGCAATGGACACCCCAGGCCCTGATCCCGTCGCAGTTCAGCACCTTCGTGTTGGGCGGCCTCCTTGTGTGCCTGATCCTGCTGCGGGTGGTGCGATGAAGGTGTCCAGAGGAGCTCCCGAACGCCCTCTCGCCTGGCCCCTGGTGCCGGATCTGCCGGCCTTGCGTGTCGGGGATCGTGTCCATCTGGTGGGCATCGGCGGTGCAGGCATGAGCGGTCTAGCGCGGGCCCTGGTAGCCCGGGGGCTGCTCGTCTCAGGAAGCGACCGCACCCCCTCCGAGGAGCTGGACGAGCTGCGGCGCGAGGGCGTAGCGGTCGCCGTCGGCCACCGCGCCGACCAGCTACCAAGCGGCTGTGCGTTGGTCGTGCGCTCGCCGGCGATACCAGACGACAATCCCGAAATCCTCGCTGCTCAGCAGTTGGGGGTACCGGTCGCCAAACGTGCCGCCCTGCTGGGGGCATTGATGGACGAGACGGTGGCGGTGGCAGTTGCCGGCACCCACGGCAAGTCGACCACGAGTGGGCTGATCGCCTGGTGTCTGACGATCGCCGGCAGGGACCCCAGCTACTTCATCGGTGGCCTCGCCCACGACTTGGGAAGCAATGCCAACCTCGGATCAGGTGATACCTCGGTCATCGAGGCGGACGAGTACGACCGAAGCTTCCTGCACGGCCATCCTACGATCGGCGTCGTCACCCACATCGAGCACGACCACCCCGATATCTACCCCGATCTAGAAAGCGTCCTGGAAGCCTTCCGCCTCTTTGTGGGCCGGATCCGGCCGGCAGGCTGCCTCATCGCGAACTTGGGATCGCCCAACGTGGTCGATTGTCTGACGGCGGCCGCGGCGCCCGTGGAAGGCTACTACGTGGTCGGCGATCCCGAGCCACGAAGCGGGCTGCAGCCCCTCTGGCGCGCCGAACCGCTGCCTTCTGTGGCCGGCCGCCAGGAGTTCCTCGTCTGGCATGGCACGGGCTCGTTGGGCCGCTGGTCGCTCCGCCTGCCGGGGCGCCACAACATTGCCAACGGCCTGGCGGCCATCGCCGTCGCCGAGCGGCTGGGGGTACCGCGGGCAGCGAGTCAACGGGCGCTGGCCGAATACCGCGGCTTGGAGCGTCGGTTCCAGGTGGTAGGCGACGTGCTTGGTGTCACCGTCATCGACGACTACGCCCATCATCCGACCGAAATCCGGGCCACCCTGGCCGCCGCCCGCGAGCGCTATCCCGGTCGCCGCCTGGTGGCTGTGCTGCAGCCCCACACGTACAGCCGCGTGGCGGCAATGGCCGCGGACTTTGCGGCCGCACTCGCGGCCGCCGATCGCACCATCCTGACGCCGGTCTACGCTGCCCGCGAGGCGCCAATCGCCGAGGGCACCGCGGAGCAGATTGCCGCCCACTTGCCAACCGTCGCGCAGGTGGCATCCCTGCCCCAGGCTGCCGATCTGGTGGCCGCAGAGGCACACCCCGGTGACGTCGCCCTCTTCCTGGGCGCTGGCGACCTTCCTCTGGCCAGTCACCGCTTGCTCCAGATCCTGCGGCAGCGCGCCTACCATCGACTGCTGACCGCCGCCGCCGCCGAGAACCTGCCTGCCAACGTGCAGCGCGACGCGTCGCTGGCTGCCTACACCACGCTGCGGCTCGGCGGGCCGGCCGATTTGTTGATTCCCCTCGACACCTTGACCGCCCTCGTTGCCTGGTGGCGCCTGGTGCACCGTCACGGCGTGCCGGCACGCATCCTGGGCAGCGGCAGCAACGTAGTGGCAGGCGACGCCGGCTACCGGGGAGTGGTGCTGCTCAACCGTTGTCGGTCCTGGTCCTTGGAACCAGCGGGCGCCGACAAAGCATTGGTAGTGGCGGAAAGTGGCGTCCCACTGGCCGGACTGGCCCACGCCCTGGCAGACGAGGGCTGGTCGGGTCTGGAGGCCGCGACTGGCATTCCAGGCACTGTGGGAGCTGCCACGGTGATGAACGCCGGCGCCTACGACTGGTCCATGGCCGATAGCCTGCGCTGGGTCGAGATGGTCGAGCCCACGGGCACCGTCCAGCGCCTTGAAGCTGCCGATTTGGAACTGGGCTACCGAACCAGCCGTCTCCGCGGCGACCACTCGCGCGCCGTCACCCGGCTGGCACTCGAAGTGCGGCGCGACGACCCGACGCGCATCGCGGCGCGCATCGCGCAAGCCACTGCCCGACGGCGCTCGAGCCAACCGGCGCAATCGAGCGCCGGCTCGGTGTTTCGAAATCCAGCCGGCGACTACGCCGGTCGCCTTCTCGAGGCTGCCGGCTTGAAGGGCCAGCGCCGTGGCGGCATCGCCATTTCGACGCGCCACGCCAACTTCTTCGTCAATGAAGGCCAAGGAACGGCCCGTGACTTCGCGGCCCTGGTGCGTCTGGCCCGCGGAACGGTGTTGGCCCAATTCGGCGTGTGGCTCGAACTCGAGATCGAACCGCTGGGAGGCAACGGTGTGGCGTAGCCGCCGTCGCCGGGAGCTGGTGCGCCGTTGGCAAGCAGCGAGCCACCAGCCGTGGCAACCGCCGGCCACCTGGCCCGAGGCGACCGATGTGCGACCTCGGCATCGCGCGCCGACACCACGCCTGTCGCTCGACTGCGACTGGCTTGCCAGCATGCGCTGGCGGCTGATCGGCCTTGCCTGGATGGCAGCTCTCACAGGAGCGCTATGGTTGGTGCCCCAAGCGCCAGCATTTCGCATCCACGGTGCCGCGGTTAGCGGCTGTCAACGCACGTCTGCCCAACAAGTATACGACGCCAGCGGGCTGGAGGGTGCAAGCATCTTCCGTGTCCATCGCCCGTCGGCCGTGGCCCGCATCCTGGCCCTGGCCGACGTGCAAAGCGCCGAGATCCGCCTTGCCCTGCCGAACCGGGTGGCCATCTCGATCGTGGAGTGGCAACCACTCCTCGTCTGGTCGACCAGCCAGGGAACCTTCGGTGTCGACGCCCGAGGGCGGGCCATCGCTCCTCCCGAGGGCACGGGTGACTGGGTGCACGTCGCGGATCAGAGCGGTCTGCTTACGCGACTGGGCGCGGAGCTGCCCGCCGGCTTGCTCGATGCAGCGCTGGCCTACGGCAGCCGTTACCGCCAGCTGGTCTACCGTGATGACGTCGGTTTCGTGGTCCAGCTGGCCGCGGGCTGGCCCGTCTGGCTCGGCCACAGCGCGGCAGAGGGCGAACGTCGCCTCGCCATGCTGGACGCCATCCAGAGCGAGCTGGGTCGCCAGCCCCAGGAGATCGAGTTTGTGGATCTGCGGTTCCCGGAGCGCCCGTACTTCCGACTCCGCAGCACCGAGGAGGAACCATGATCGCGGGCATCGACGTCGGCGCCTACAAGATCGTGACGCTCATCGGCGAGCCATTGCCGGGGCACGGACTGCGTGTGTTGGGCATTGGTCATGCCCCGGCCAGCGGGATTCGGCGCGGCGAGGTGATCCATCTGGCCGACGCTGCCGGGGCCATCGCCGCCAGCGTCGAGCGCGCCGAGCGGGTGGCTGGGGTTCGCGCTGATACCGTGACGGTGGGCATCACCGGCACCCATCTGGCGGGCAGCAACAACAACGCGGTGATCCCGTGTGGCCGACGCCCGCGGGTCATCCAGCCGGCCGACGTCGATCGGCTGCTGGAAGCCGCAGGCGCTGTGCCACTGGCGGCGGGCCGAGAAGTCCTCCATGTCCTCCCCCATCACTTCACCGTCGACGACGGTGCCGCCGTCGTCTCGCCCGTAGGCATGGAGGGTTACCGACTCGGCACGCAAGTCCACATCGTGACCGCCTCTTCCGCAACCTTGGCCAACCTGCGGCGCTGCCTCGAGCTGGCCCAAGTGCCACGCCCGTCGTTCGCCATGTCCACCCTCGCCGCTGCCCTGGCCACGTTGACGCCCGATGAGCGCGAACTGGGGGCTTTCGTGGTGGATCTGGGAGCTTCCTGCACCGGCTTGGCGTGTTATGTCGAGGGTGGGCTAGTCCACAGTGCGGTTCTGCCCGTCGGTAGCAGCCACTTGACCAATGATCTGGCCGTCGTGTTGCAGACGCCGCTGGCCGCTGCCGAGCGCACCAAGGTGACGCACGGCCATGTCTTGCCTGAGCTGGACGATGACACGGCACGGATCGAGCTTGAGACCTTCGGCGACGGGGAGCGGCGCACCGTCACCCGTCGCTACGCCAGCGAGATTCTGGCCGCCCGCTTGGACCAGCTGGCCGAGCTGGTCGCCGAGGAACTGGAGCAGGCCGGTCTGGTTGGCCACCTGCCTGCCGGCGCGGTCCTCGTTGGCGGGGGTGCCGAGCTGGGTGGCATCGTTCGTCGCCTTTCGGCGCACTGGTCGTGCCCGGTCCGCATGGGCCGACCGACAGGCATTGCCGGCCTGGCCGACACCATGCGCGGCCCCGGCCACGCGGGCGTCGTCGGGCTGCTCCTGTGGCGCGTTCGGGGCATCTGCGACGCCGCGGTGACAGCCCTGCCATCCCCGACCGATCACCAGTTCGCCCGGGCCGTGGACTGGTTCCGGCGCGCCTTTTTGCCCACATCGGGACACACGGCGTGATTGCCGCATGTGAATAGGAGGATACCCATGTCAGATCGCTATCCGTTTCCCGCTTCCCAAAGCCAGGCGCCGCTGTCCTCGGCCTACGAGGCCGAGACGCGACCGCACGGCGATCGCCAGTGGCCCGGGCACCCTGTCCCCCGACCGCCACGGCCAAAGGACGAAACCGCCACGATGGATCCAGAGCTGTTCGTGAGCCCGGCGCGGCTCATGGTCGTGGGTGTCGGCGGCGCGGGCTGTAACGCTGTGGATCGAATGATCGAGGCCGGCCACGCAGGCGTGGAGTTCGTCGCCGTCAACACCGATCTCCAGGACCTCAGTCGAAATCGAGCCAGTCGTAGGATTCAAATCGGAGCCAAGCTCACGAAGGGGCTCGGCGCCGGCGGTCGCCCCGAGGTGGGTGCGAAAGCCGCCGAGGAGAGTCGCGAGGAACTTGCCGAGGTGGTGGCCGGGTGGGATATGGTGTTCGTTGCCGCGGGCATGGGCGGCGGCACAGGCACCGGTGCAGCGCCGCTCATTGCCGAACTGGCCCGGGACGCCGACGCCCTCACCGTGGCCGTCGTCACCAAGCCCTTCGGATTCGAAGGCCCCCGGCGCATGGCGCAGGCGGAGCAAGGCATCACCGCCCTGGCCGATCGGGTGGACAGTCTGATCGTCATCCCCAACGATCGGCTGATGAGTCTGGGGGACAAGCGCATGACATTCGAGCAGGCCTTCCGCACCGCCGACGAGGTACTGCAACACGGAATTCAGAGCATCAGCGAGCTGATTACCCAAAAGGCGATGCTTAACCTCGATTTCGCGGATGCGAGGCGGGTCATGAAGGACGGGGGCGCGGCGCTCATGAGCGTCGGCTATGGGAGCGGGGAGAACCGAGCCAGCGAGGCCGCTGAACGCGCCATCGCCTGCCCGCTTCTGGATGTGACCATCGAGGGCGCCAAGGGCGTGCTGCTCAACGTGACCGGCGGTCCCGACCTCACTCTGGCGGAGGTTGCGGAGGCCGCCGAAGTGATCCGCCGGACCGCCGATCCGGACGCCGACGTCTACTTCGGCGCGGCCATCGAACCGGAGATGGGCGACAGCATTCGGATCACCGTCATCGCCACGGGTTTGCGGGCAGCGCATGGCCGGCGGCTGGAACCGGAACCCCAGATCGTGGTTCCTCGACGGCGCATCATCCCCTTGGCTGTCGAGCCCGAATCCGACTTGCCGGTATTCCTACGCCAGCATCGTACCGCCAGCCCGTAACCTGGTCGTTCCAGCCCATCTGCGCGGCCACGGGCACCTTTCCCCGGCGCCAGAC
>DAOUCP010000087.1:0-3057 GCA_034432155.1 Anaerolineae bacterium | reverse complement strand
CGATCGGGCCATGACGCGCCGGCTCCCATTATAGGTCAGTGGCGGCGTCGGAGGCGCAGGAGCCGATTCTTTCCTCGCGTCCTTCAGGGCCCCATAATCCGGGTTCTGCACTTGCCAGCCCGCTTGCTTTGCCCGGCCACGAGGGGTTGGACCAAGTGAGGGAGGAGAGGCCATGGCCGAAGACGATCCTCGTGCCCGAAGCGCCCGGACAGGCCAGACGAAAGGCGAACCCCCTTCGCTGCCGCCACCGACGCCGGTTGACGACCCGGTTCTGCCGGCGTGGCCCCGACTGGGCAGCCAACACGGTCCGGACTACGGCATCTTCCGGGTGCGCCTCGATGCCGTCTCGCATCCGCGGACCGGTCGTGCCCTCACCCGCGTGGTGCTCGAGGCCCCGGATTGGGTGAACGTGATCGCCCTGACCGCCGAAGGCCGGGTAGTCCTGGTGCGCCAATTTCGCTTCGGCAGCCGCCACATGACGATCGAGATCCCAGGCGGAGTTGTGGACGCCGGCGAATCCTCGCGGCAGGCAGCGGCCCGCGAGCTGTTGGAAGAGACGGGCTATGCCGCCGATCGCTGGACATCGCTGGGCTGGGTGGAGCCCAACCCCGCCTTCCTGGACAATGTGTGTCACCACTGGCTGGCCGAAGGGGCAAGGCAAGTCCAGGCGCCGCAGCCGGACGGCGGCGAGGACATCGAGGTGTTGGCGGTGGAACCCGAGGAACTCGTGGCCATGATCCGGCGCGGGGACATCCGCCACAGCCTGGTGATCTCCGCTGTCTGCCGGCTGTTTGACTTGCGCCCTTGGCCAGGCGTCACCGGCACCGGCCTCGAAGACCCCGGGTGGGAGGCACCGGGCGCCTCGAACCCCTGAGGCGAAGACTTCCGCCAGGCGTGGAGCGGCCAAGGCAAGCGCCGCGGAGCAACGGCATCCGCTCGGCGACGCTGTACTGCCGCGGTGCGGTGGGTGGTAGGGGCCGCGGCGCACCGGGATCCGCTCGTGGAGGGCGTCCTGCCGCCGTGCGGCGGGCAGTGCGGGCCGCGGGGCAGCGGAATCCGCTCGTGGAGGGCGTCCTGCCGCCGTGCGGCGGGCAGTGCGGGCCGCTGGGCACCACGTCGGCCGGTGATGGGTGTCCTGTCGCCCCGTGGTGGGCGGCGCCGGCTGCTAGGCCCACGGATCCACCGGCGGCAACGGCTGACCGGTGCGTTCCAGCCACGCCAGGCGGATCTCGGCGGCCAAGAAGAGGGAGCCAGTCGCGACCACCACATCGCCCACTCCGGCCCGCTCGTAGGCGGCGGCAAGAGCCAGACGCGGCGAGGCAGCCACGGTGGCCGCGTGACCCAGCTGCGCCACGGACGCCGCCAGGGCATCGGCCGGCATGGCTCGAGGATGGCAGGCCTGGGTGGTGATGATGTGCCGCGTGCCGGGCAAGAGAGCCGCCAGAATGCCGGCCACATCCTTGTCGCGGCTGCAACCGACGATCAGGTGCCGCGGGACCTGGCCGAAGACTTCGTGCAGGGCGTCCGCCAGCGCCCGCGCGCCGTGCGGGTTGTGGGCGCCATCGACCACCAACGGCGGCCGATCGCCCAGAAGCTCGAAGCGCGCCGGCCAGTGGACACCGGCCAGCCCCTGGCGCAGCGTCCGCGGACGGACGCGCCAGCCCGCGCGCCGCAGACAGTCGAGGGCGGCCACGGCGGTGGCGGCGTTCCGCCGCTGGTGGCTGCCCAGAAGCGGGATCGTTATGTCATAGCGATGGCGGCGCCCACCGGGAGGCGCGGCGCTGATGACGAGCCGCTGGCCGCCGCGGGCAGCCGCGACGGCTCGCCACCGGACGTCGTGACCCACTCGGATTCGCGGCACGCCTAGCTCGCGGCAGCGCTCGGCGATCACGGCCTCGGCCTCGGCCGACTGCGGCGCACTCACGACGGGCACGCCAGGGCGAAGGATGCCGCACTTGTCGGCGGCAATCAGGCCCACGGTATCGCCCAGTACCTCCGTGTGATCGAGATCGATCGGCGTGAGCACGTTGACCACGGGCCGAACGACCTGGGTTGTGTCCAGCCGCCCGCCCAGGCCAGCCTCGACGACGGCCACGTCCACCTCGGCCATCGCAAAGAGGTCGAAGGCCATGGCGGTCAGCGCCTCAAAGGTGGTCAGTCCGGGCTCGCCGTCGAGGCAACGGCGATTCCGGTTGAGCCACTCGATGATCTCGGCTTCTTGGAACAACTGCCCATCAAGGCGAATGCGCTCGCGGATGGTGTGCAAGTGGGGCGAGGTGTACAGACCGGTCCGATAGCCGGACGCCGTCAGGCCGGCAGCGATCATCGCTGCCGTGGAGCCTTTGCCATTCGTCCCGGCCAGGTGAATCGCCGGCCACTTTTCCTGGGGATCGCCGAGATGGCCGAGCAGGCGCCGGACGCGGTCCAACTCAAAGGTCGGCAGCGTCCCCGGGGGCCGTGTCTCCCAGTTGGCTAGGCCATACAAGTAGTCGAGTGCCTCGGACCACGTCGCGAGCATGCCTCTGATTCTAACCCGGAATGCAGCGACAGCGCCGCGGGCGGTCGGGCGCTCGATCGCGCAGTCGCGATGGCGGTGTTTCCCGTGCGGGCTTCGTGTCAGTGGCAACCGTTGTAGCTGCGCCGTGGAGTCGATGGCCGCGCGCGCCCTAGGGCACGTCGCCGGGCATGGAGTGGCAAGGTGGATCTGCGCTGGGGCATCCCCCGGCATGGAGTGGCAGGCCGGATCTGCGCTGGCGCATCGCGCCGGGATGGAGTGGCAGGCCGGATCCGCGCTGGCGCATCCCGCCGGGATGGAGTGGCAGGGCGGATCCGCGCTGGCGCATCCCGCAGGGATGGAGTGGCAGGCCAAGACCGCCCTGGTGGCGCAAACGTGTCGTCAACTTGTCGTCAGCACACTTGTTCTGGTGCCTGCGCCATGGTAGGCTGCTGCATCACGGCCGATCGGCTGGCGGGGACGGTGCTTTGCTTCGGCGTTGCACGGCTAGCCAAGCATCCCGCTTCCGAGCGGCCTGCCATGAGGAGGCCTGACCATGACCA
>DAOUCP010000086.1:0-13920 GCA_034432155.1 Anaerolineae bacterium | reverse complement strand
TGTACGGCCTGGCCGTCGGCCTTGGTCTGGCGGGCTGGGTGCGCAACACCTCGGCCGGTGTGGAGATCGAGGTGGAGGGGGCGGCGGAGTCGCTAGCCGCTTTCGAGGCTCGCTTGGCGGCCGAAGCGCCCTCGTTGGCTCGCATCGACGAGCTTGAAGTTGCGCCGCTGCGCAGTCTGGGCGAAGTCGGGTTTCGCATTGCCGAGAGTCCGCCGCCGAGCAGCGCCTACCAGCCCCTGCCGCCGGATGTGGCCATCTGTGCCGCCTGCCGCGCGGAGACCACGGACCGCCACGATCGGCGCTACCGCTACCCCTTCACCAACTGCACGCAGTGCGGCCCGCGGTACACCATCATCCTCGCCCTGCCGTACGACCGTCCCGCCACGACGATGCATGCCTTTCGCATGTGTTCGCTCTGTCAGCAGGAATACGAGGACCCGCGCAATCGCCGCTTCCATGCCCAACCCAATGCTTGTCCGAGCTGTGGGCCGCAGGTCTGGCTGGAGTCGAGCGGCGAGACCATTGCCCACGGCTCGCTGGCTCTGGAAGAGGCGCGACGGCGACTGGCCGCGGGCCAGATCCTCGCTCTCAAGGGCATCGGGGGCTTCCATCTGGCTTGTGATGCCGGCAATGCCGCGGCGGTGGCCGAGCTGCGGCGGCGCAAGGGGCGCGTGGCGAAGCCCTTTGCCGTGATGGTCGCCGACACGGCAGCCGCCGCTCGCCTGGCGGTGCTGGCAGCCGCCGACCGGCAGTTGCTCGAGTCCCGAGCCGCCCCCATCGTGCTGGTGCCGCGCCGCCCAGAGGCCTCGCTGGCGACGGCGGTGGCGCCTGGCAGCCATGTGGTGGGACTGATGTTGCCCTACAGCCCGCTCCATCTGGAGCTCATGGCCCGGGCCGCGGACCATCCGGAGGCGTTGGTCATGACGAGCGGCAACCGCGCCGAAGAACCGATCGTCATCGCCAACGAGGAGGCGCGACAGGCTCTCGGCGGGCTGGCGGACGTGCTGCTGCTGCACAACCGCGACATCCATGCTCGTTGTGATGACTCGGTGATGCGCTCGTTTCGCGACGGCCCGCTCCCCATCCGGCGGGCGCGAGGCTACGTGCCGGAGCCGATCCCACTGCCGTTCGCCGGACCCCCCTTACTGGCATGTGGGGCCGAGCTGAAGAACACCTTCTGCCTGGTGTCGGGCCATCAGGCCCTATTGAGCCCCCACATCGGCGATCTGGACAGCGAGGCCACACTCACCGCCTACGAGCGCACCGTCCAGCATTTCGAGGAGCTCTTCCACGTGTCGCCAGCGATCGTGGCTCACGATCGGCATCCGGACTATCTGGCGACCCGCTATGCCCGCGAGCGCGCCGCCGCTGGCCTGACGCCCTGGGCCGTGCAGCACCATCATGCCCACATTGCCGCTTGCATGGCCGACAACGAGTTGCCCGAGGATGCGCGCGTCATTGGTCTGGCCTTCGACGGTACCGGCTACGGCTCGGATGGCGAGATTTGGGGCGGCGAGGTGCTCCTGGCTGGCTACGCCAAGAGCGAGCGCTTCGGCCATCTGCGGCTCGTGCCGTTGCCAGGGGGCGATGCCGCCGTTCGCCGGCCCTACCGCATGGCCCTTGCATGGCTGTGGGCGGCCGGCATCGAGTGGGATGCCGGCCTGCTGCCGGTGGCGACAGCCTCCGAAGTGGAGCGGCGAGTGCTCGAGGCCCAGGTGACGGGCCGCCTAGCCGCCCCGCGGACATCGAGCCTCGGCCGGCTGTTCGATGCCGTCTCCTCGCTCCTTGGGCTCTGCCAGGAAGCGACCTATGAGGGAGAGGCGGCCGTGGCACTGGAGGCGGCGCTGGATCCGACGTGCGACGAGAGCTATCCGTTCGAGCTGGGCCGTCGCGACGGACGGCTGATCCTTGACCCGGCGCCGATGATCCGCGCTATCGTGCGCGATCTGGCCTCGCGCGTGCCCCCCAGTGTGATCAGCGCCCGCTTCCACAATACGGTGGCCGACATGGCCCAGGCGGCTTGCGTGCAGGCGCGCGAGCAGCATCATCGGAACCGCGTCTGTCTGAGTGGCGGCGTCTTTCAGAACCTTTCGCTCCTGGAGCGGTTGGTCGAGCGCCTCGAGGGAGCCAAGTTCGACGTCTACTGGCACCGTCGCGTGCCCGCCAACGACGGCGGGCTGGCCCTCGGCCAGGCAGCCGTGGCCCTCGCACAGTGGCGGCGGTCATTCGCCTGAAAGGACGGTGCGGTATGTGTCTGGGCGTACCTGGAGCCGTGGTCGAGCTGTACGAAGAGCTCGGGGTGCCGATGGGGCGCGTCGATTTCGGCGGCGTCCGCCGCGAAGTGTGCATGGCCTATGTGCCTGAGGTGCAGGTCGGCGCCTACGTGATCGTGCATGCCGGCTTCGCCATCAGCGTGCTGGATGAAGAGGAGGCGCAGGAGAGCCTGGCCCTGCTCGAGGCGGCCTTCGCCAGCGAACCGCCCGCGGGCCCCGGCGACCCAGCTGTGGACTCCCCAGGCACGCCTTCGTGAGCGGCATGCGCTACGTCGACGAGTACCGCGATCCGAGGCGGGTGGAAGCCGCCCTGGAGCGCCTGCGCCAGGTGACTCATGGCCCGTGGACCATCATGGAGGTCTGCGGCGGTCAGACCCACGCCTTCTTGCGCTTCGGGCTGGATCGCCTCTTGCCGCAGGAGATCACGCTCCTGCACGGGCCAGGTTGCCCGGTGTGCGTCACTCCGCTCGAGCTCGTCGACCGGGCGATCGCCATCGCCGACATGCCGGGTACCATTCTCGCCACCTTCGGCGACATGCTGCGGGTGCCCGGTTCGCGCGACGATCTGTGGCGCGTGCGCGGCCGCGGCGGCGACGTGCGGGTAGTCTACTCACCCCTCGAAGCCATCGACCTGGCGAGGGCCCATCCGAACCAACAGGTGGTCTTCTTCGGCGTGGGCTTCGAGACCACGGCTCCGGCCCATGCCATGGCGATTCACCAGGCAGCCCAGCTGGGACTCGACAACTTCTCGCTGCTATCGGCCCTGGTCCGAGTGCCGCCGGCCTTGCGGGCGATTCTCGACTCGCCAAGCAATCGGGTGCAGGCCTTCTTGGCCGCGGGTCATGTCTGCTCCGTGATGGGCACCTGGGAGTACGAGCCGCTGGCGCGCGAGTACCGGGTGCCCGTGGTGGCGACCGGTTTTGAACCGCTCGACCTGGTGCAGGGACTGGAGCTGGCGGTGCGCCAGTTGGAGAGCGGCCGTGCCGAGGTGGAGAACCAGTACCGGCGCTCGGTGCGGCGCGAGGGCAACCGCTCGGCGCAGGCGCTGATCGGTGAGGTGTTCGAGCCGGTGGATCGCGCTTGGCGCGGGATCGGGATCATCCCCGCCTCCGGCTGGCGCCTGCGGGACCGCTATCGACAGTGGGACGCGGAGGCCAGGTTCGGGGTCGGTGACATCGCTGTTGAGGAGTCAGCCGACTGCATCGCCGGTCTCGTGCTGCGTGGCGAGCGGCGACCGTCGGACTGTCCGGCCTTCGGCCGCGCCTGTACCCCCAGCCATCCTCTGGGGGCACCGATGGTCTCCTCGGAAGGTGCCTGTGCGGCGTACTATGCCTACCACGGCGCGCCCGCGGCGCCGGTCGTGGGTGGCCAGGCAGTCCCGGAGGGGCAATGAGCGCTGAGGCCGCGAGCCCGTCAGGGATGGACGCGCGATGAGCTTCGATTTCGCCAGCCGACCGGCCACGGAGGCACGTTGAGCGTCGATGTCGCCGGCCTGGCAGCCACGGAGGTGCCATGAGCCTCGACGCCGCCAATTGGTCTTGCCCTCTGCCCCTGCGCGACTACCCGGAGATTGTACTCGCGCACGGCGGTGGCGGGCGGCTCATGGCCGATCTGGTGCAGCATCTGTTCGTGCCGGCCTTGGACAACCCCTACTTGCACGCCCTGCGCGACCAGGCGATTCTGCCCCTGGGCGAGGCCGGCGGCCGTCTCGCGTTCACCACCGACGCCTACGTCGTCCGGCCGCTCTTCTTCCCTGGCGGCGACATCGGCACGCTGGCGGTGAACGGCACAGTGAATGACCTGGCGGTAGGCGGCGCCTGGCCGCTTGCCTTGAGCGTGGCTCTCATCCTAGAGGAGGGCCTGCCCATGGCCGATCTGGCTCGCGTCGTTCGGTCATTGGCGACGGCGGCCGAGGCGGTTGGGGTACCGGTTGTGACCGGCGATACGAAGGTCGTCGAGCGCTGCCGCGGCGACGGCCTGTACGCCATCAGTAGCGGCATTGGCTGGGTGCCGCCGGGGGTGGAACTCGGCGTGGAGCGGATCCGGTCTGGGGACCGGGTGCTTTTGAGTGGCCCGGTCGGTCGGCACGGCATCGCGGTGCTGTCACAGCGGGAGGGTCTCGGCTTCGAGAGCGAGATCCAAAGCGACTGTGCGCCGCTGCACGACCTCGTGCGCGTCATGCTTGGACGGGAGGGCGATGGCGTCCATGCCCTGCGCGATGCCACGCGCGGTGGCGTGGCGGCGGTGCTCGCCGAGATGGCCAGCCAGGCCAAGGTAGGCATCGAGATCGACGAGCGGCAGATCCCGGTGCCCGGCGCCGTTCAGGCAGCCTGCGAGATGCTCGGCCTGGATCCGCTGCACGTAGCCAACGAGGGCCTGCTGGTGGCGTTCGTCGCCCCGGACGCCGCGGAGGAGGTCCTGGCTCGCATGCGCCAGCATCCTTTGGCCCCTCAGGCCAGCGACGTTGGTCACGTCGTGGGCGACCATCCGGGACGGGTGGTGCTACGCACGCCGATTGGCTCGACGCGGATCCTGGATCGGCCCTTGGGCGAGCAGCTACCCCGCATCTGCTGAAACGGCTGACGCCCGGCGCCGCCAGCTCGCCCGCAGCAGCAACCGACTGCCGGGGCGGTGCCAGCCTGCCCCGAGCAGCCACCGACTGCCTGGCGTGGTCGGTCTGCCCCCAGCAGCCGCCGACTGTGTGGCGCCTGCCCGCTCCCAGCGGCAGTTCACCGCCCGGGGCGGCGAGTGACAGGGATTCGCTGCCCCTCGCAACGGCTAGCTGGACAGCATCCGGCGCAAGACGTACGGCAGGATCCCGCCGTGCTCGAGGTACTGGACTTCGATGGCGGCGTCGACTCGGCTCGTGGTTGGGAAGGGAACCACCTGGCCGTCGGCGCGCGTCGCCTGCACATCGACCCGCTGACGCGGCTCGAGGCTGGCCGGCAGGTCGATGTCGTACAGCTCGCGGCCGGTCAGGCCGAGGCTCTGCCAACTCTGGCCGTCGGCAAACTGGAGCGGCAGGATGCCCATGCCGATGAGGTTGGCCCGGTGAATGCGCTCGAAGCTCTCGGCGATGACGGCGCGGACGCCCAAAAGCTGCGGGCCTTTGGCCGCCCAGTCACGACTGGATCCCGACCCGTATTCCTTGCCAGCCA
Source organism: Anaerolineae bacterium (assembly GCA_034432155.1). Classification (GTDB taxonomy): domain Bacteria; phylum Chloroflexota; class Anaerolineae; order Epilineales; family Epilineaceae; genus DAOUCP01. Next base: position 8,489 of record DAOUCP010000086.1, on the reverse strand, counting down.
GTACGATCACTGCGGTGCCGCTCTCCCGATAGCGCATTGCCGCCTCGTAGATGCTGGTCTGCTCTCCCGATGGCAGGTGGATCGTCACCCCGCCCTCGGTGCCCGGTGCCAACAGGTTGCGCAACCGAATGTTGGCGAACGTGCCGCGCACCATCACCTCGTGATTGCCACGCCGGGCGCCATAGGAGTTGAAGTCGGCGGGCGGAATGCCCAAACGGATCAGGTACTGGCCGGCGGGCGAGGCGGGCGGGATGGAACCGGCCGGCGAAATGTGGTCGGTGGTCACCGAGTCGCCCAGTAGCGCCAGCACCCGGGCATCGCGAATCGGCGGCAGGGGCTGCGGCTCAGCACTCAGCGTCGCGAAGAAGGGCGGTTCCTTGATGTAGGTGGAGCTTGCATCCCAACGGTACAGGGTTCCCTTCGTCAAGGGGACCTGTTGCCAGGCCTCGCTCCCCTCGAAGATATGGCCGTACTCCTCGGCGAACAGCTCGGGCGTGAGGGCATCGGCCATCGCCTGCGATACCTCCTCGCTCGTTGGCCACAGGTCGCGCAGGTAGACCGGCTCGCCGTTGGGGTCGTGGGCCAGCGGTTCGTTCGCCAGGTCAATGTCCACCGTGCCGGCCAAGGCGTGCACGACCACCAGCGCTGGGCTGGCCAGGTAGTTGGCGCGCGTCCATGGGCTCACGCGACCCTCGAAGTTGCGATTGCCCGACAGCACTGCCGCCACCACGAGATTGCCATCTCGGACGGCTCGACGGACGGCATCCGGAATCGGGCCACTGTTGCCGATGCAGGTCATGCAGCCGTACCCGACGATATGGAAACGCAGGGCCTCCAAGTACGGCAGCAAACCTGCCCGCTCCAGGTAGCGGGTCACGACGCGTGAGCCTGGCGAGAGGCTGGTCTTGACCCAGGGCTTGACGGTGAGACCTCGGGCTACCGCTTTCTTGGCCACCAGTCCGGCCGCCAGCATCGAGCTTGGGCTGGAGGTGTTGGTGCAGGACGTGATGGCTGCCAGGATGACCGAACCGTGGCGCAACGACGTCTGCAAGCCGTCGAGCTCGACTGGCACGCCGCCGCTGCCGGCGTCCAGCTCCGCGTCCGAGGCGGCCACGCCGTACGTCTCGCGGAGCGCCGTGCGGAAGGCGGATTTGGCTTCGCGCAACGGGATGCGATCGTGTGGCCGCCGCGGCCCGGCCAGGCTCGGCTCGACGGCCGCCATGTCCAGCTCCAACGTTTCGCTGAACACCGGTTCCGGGGCCTCGGGTGTCCGGAACAGGCCTTGTGCGCGGCAGTACTGCTCGACAAAATCGGCGTCGCGGCCTGTCAGACGCAGGTAGCGGATCGTTTCCGCATCGACGGGGAAGAAGCCGGTCGTGGCGCCGTACTCGGGCGCCATGTTGGCCACCGTGGCCCGGTCGGGCAACGTCAGCCGGTCGACGCCGGGCCCATAGAACTCGACGAACTTGCCCACGACGCCATGGCGGCGCAAGAGCTGGGTGACAGCAAGAACCAGGTCGGTGGCGGTGACGCCTTCTGCCAGCTGGCCTGTCAGCCGCACGCCAACTACCTGAGGAATCAGCATGTAGATAGGCTGGTTCAGAATGACGGCTTCGGCTTCGATGCCGCCGACGCCCCAGCCTAGCACGCCGAGGCCATTGACCATCGTGGTGTGCGAATCGGTGCCGACCACGGTGTCGGGGAAGGCGATCGTCTCGCCGCCGTGGGCACGCCGGGTCCCGACCGTCGCCAGGTACTCCAGGTTGACTTGGTGCACGATGCCGCTGGCGGGCGGCACCAGCCGGAGTCCATCGAACGCCGTCTGCCCCCAGCGCAGGAACTCGTAGCGCTCCCGGTTCCGCTCGAACTCCTTGGCACTGTTGCAGGCCAGGGCAAGCTGGGAGCCGTAAGCGTCCACCTGCACCGAGTGGTCGATCACCAGGTCGACCGGCACCACGGGGTTGATCCGCTGCGGGTCGCCTCCGAGGCGTGCCACAGCCGCTCGCATGGCCGCGAGATCGACGATCGCCGGTACACCAGTGAAATCCTGCAACAGCACGCGGCTCGGCAGGAACGGTACTTCCGTCTCCGAACGGACTTCCGGCCGCCAACCGGCCAGGGCGCGAAGGTGGTGCTCGGTGACGACGAAGCCGTCGAGGTTGCGTAGCACCGACTCGAGAAGAACGCGCAGCGAGTATGGCATCGCGTCCAGCGCAAGAAGACCGGCCTCCTCGAGGCAGGCCAAGCGAAAGACGGTCACCGGTCCAGCGGCGGTGGACAGAACGTGGCGCGCGCGAAAGGGATCGTGCACCGGGTGTACCTCCATGGTTGACAGGGCGCGGGAGAAGCAGATCGCAGTCTACTGAGCACCGCGCGACGAATCCAGAAATCGGCAGTCCGGACTGGGGCCTCGTGCCTTTGGTCTGTGGCCTGGTGCCGCTACTCGTCGGGTTGGCGCCGGTCGGTGGCGGTGCACCCCAATGCGACGGGGCATCCTGCCACAATCAGGCACTCTGCCGCCGCGCGCCAACCGGAACAACTGCTAGGCGAGGCTGCCCACCGTGGCCTCCACCGCCTCGAGGATCTCGCACGACGACACCAGGGCCTTCATGGCATCGTGATCGGGGTAGAGTGGCCGGTCCTCATCCAGGTAAGCCACGTGCTGCCGGATGACCTCCTTGGCCTTGGCCACCCCCCGCCCTGGGGTATGGTCGCGCAGATCCAGCGCCTGGGCAGCAGCCATCATCTCGATCCCCAGCACTGCCTGGGCGTTGTCGAGAATCGCCCCCGTTTTCAAGGCGGTGTTCATGGCCATGGAAACGAAGTCCTCCTGGTCAGCGGCCGCCGGGATCGACATCGTAGATGCCGGGGCCGAAAGAATCCGCTGCTCGACGATGAGTGTGTCGGCAGTGTACTGGCTCAACATGAGGCCGGAGAACATGCCACCACCCTTGGTGAGGAACGCGGGCAGACCGGCGCTCAGCGCCGGATTGTTCATGCGGTTCATTCGGCGCTCGGAGAGCACGCAGATCATGGTGACAGCGGCACCCACCATGTCCATCGGCAGGCTAATGGGGGATCCCTGGAAATTGGCGCCCGTCAGCGTCAGTCGATCCTCGGGCAGGAAGATGGGGTTGTCGGCGACCCCGTTCAGCTCGATCTCCACCTGCTCGCGGGCCCAGCGCACGGCGTCATGGGCAGCGCCGTGCACCTGGGGACTGGACCGCATGGAGTAGGCATCCTGGACGCGCTGCCGAATCCGACCGGCCAACAGGTCACTGCCCTCCAGGCAGCGCATGATGGCCCGCGCGCTCCGCACGGCGCCAGGGAAACCACGCAGCTCGTGCAGCCGGGTGTCGTACGGCTTGAGGTTCGCGTGCAAGGCCTCCAATGTCATGGCACAGGCGATCTCGGCCTGCCGCAGCCAGCGATCGATGTCGTACAGCTGCAGCGCCGACATGGCGGCGGCCAGATTCGAGCCGTTGATGGCCGCCAGCCCGTCCCGGGCTTCGAGGCCTGGCACCGGAATGCCGCCTCGCTCCATCGCCACGCGTCCCGGCAGCCGCTCACCGCGATAGAAGGCCTCGCCCTCGCCCAGGAGGAGCAATGCGATCTGGGCCATGGGCGCGAGGTCGCCGCTCGCGCCGACCGAGCCCTTGCGCGCTACGACGGGCGTCACGCCCCGGTTCAGCATCTCCACCAGGGTGAGGGTGATCTCCGGACGACAACCCGAGTGGCCGCGGGCGTGGACGTTGATCCGGCTGGCCATGGCCCCTCGTACCTCTTCGATGGGCACCGGCTCACCAATGCCGGCGGCATGGTTGTAAATCAGGTACCGTTGGAAGGCCTGGATCTGCTCGTCGCTCAGCACCACTTCGGAGAACTCGCCGATCCCGGTGTTCACCCCGTACATGATCTCGTGCGCCCGGATCTTCTCGTCGAGCAGCGACCGACAGCGAGCGATCCGCTCGATGGCCTGCTCAGCGAGAACGACCGGCTCGTTGTGCCGCGCGATCTGAACCAGGCGTTCGATGGTGAGCGAAGTCCCGTCTAGCGTAATGGCCACGCTTTCCCCCGTAGGCAGAACATGCGCCAGTCTACCGTTCTCGATGGTCCGGCTGCGCCGAGCCGTGCGGCCGGTGGCGCGAAGGTGGTCGGCCGCTACCACGTGGCGATCGGCAGGGCGACCATAATAGGGTGCGCTCGGCTGGCGGTCAACCATGGACGGGCGACAATGGACGGCCCCTCGGCGCTGCCGGCCGTTTCTTGACCGCCGATGGACCATCGGCCTTCCCGCCGGGTCCGCTGGCGGCCGGACCGGGGAGCGTACCCTTGGCCTGCGGCGGCAGGCCTGGAGCCGTAGCCTCGCCGGCTGGCGGCAGGTCTCCACCCGTTCCGTCGGAGGCCGCCGTCAGGCCTGGACCCCTCCTCTCGGCGACGGTACAATCCCCGTCCGTCGTGCGGCACGAGCAGTGCGTTCCGCCCACCACGGCGCGTCTCCTGGAGCGCGGCGTGCGCATGGTGGCGCCGGAGATGGTGTACGTGGCTCCCGAGGTGCAGCCCGATCGGATCGCGCCGGGCGTAATCCTGCACCCCGGCTGTCGCCTCTATGGTGCCCAAACGGTGATCGGACCGTCCAGCGAGCTGGGTGGCGAGCAGCCGGTCACGGTCGTCGACTGCCAGCTGGGCACGGCGGTTCGTCTTCAGGGGGGCTACTTCACAGGCTCGGTGTTTCTCGATGGTGTGCAGTTTGGCAGCGCAGGCCATGTCCGCGCCGGGTGTCTGCTCGAGGAGGCGGCCAGCGCCGGCCACGCGGTGGGCCTGAAGCAGACGATTCTCATGCCCTGGGTGACGTTGGGCAGCCTCATCAACCTCTGCGATTGTCTGGTTGCCGGCGGGACGGGCCGACATGACCACGGCGAGGTTGGTTCGTCCTACATTCACTTCAACTTCTCGAGCCATGGCGACAAGGCAACACCCTCCCTGGTCGGAGACGTGCCGCGGGGAGTGATGCTCGATCAACCGCCCGTGTTCCTCGGTGGCCAAGGCGGTTTGGTTGGCCCGCGGCGGCTGGCCTTCGGGACAGTGGTTGCGGCCGGCACGGTGTTGCGTCACGACGTGCTCGAGGCAGGTTGCCTGGTGAAGCCGGTCGAGGTGGCTCCTGACGCCACGCCACCCGGAGCCAGGCTCGAGCCTTACGACCGGACGCGCTATCGGGACCCGCTGCGCAGGGTCCGCGCGAACCTGCTCTACCTCGGCAACCTTTGGGCGCTCGTGGCCTGGTACCGAGAAGCCCGGGCATCGCGCCTCGCCGGACCCTGGGCGGAGGCCTGCCACGCCGGTGCTCTGGCAGTACTGACAGGGGCCCTCGAAGAGCGGCGGCGGCGACTGACCGAGCTGTTCGAACGTCTGCCCGACTCGCTGGCCGCGTGGCGCAGCGAAGGCGGCGTCCGGGCCGAGGCAGTGGCTGCCGAACACCAGGCCTTGATCAACGCCTGGCCCAGACTACGGGAGCAGCTGGCGACCGAGCCGTCGCCGGCGGTGCGAGCCCGGGATCGGGATGCGTTCCTGGCAGCCTTGCAGTCGATGCCGCCAGGACTAGCCTGGCCGGCGGCCATTCAGGGACTGGAACGCGAGGCTCGGCTGGCGGGCAGCGGGTGGCTGGATGGAATCGTGGCCAGCACGAGCGACCTCTTGGGGCCCCTCGCGGCAAGCTGCACGGAGCAGGAATGACCATGGGCCGTCTCTTCGGTACCGACGGTGTGCGTGGGGTGGCCAATGTGCCGCCGATGACCGCCGAGACGGTGCTCCAGATTGGCCGGGCTACGGCCTACGTATGCCGCCAGGTTGCCCCGGACCGCCGGCCGCGCGTGCTGATTGGCAAGGACACCCGGCTGAGCGGCTACATGCTGGAAACGGCGCTCACCGCCGGGATCTGCTCCATGGGCGTCGACGTCCTGTTGGTGGGCCCCATGCCTACCGCCGGGATCGCCTTTCTGACGCGCAACATGCGCGCCGACGCCGGGGTGGTCATCTCGGCGTCGCACAATCCGTATCAGGACAACGGCATCAAGATCTTCTCGCGCACCGGCTACAAGCTGCCCGATGAGGAAGAGCAGGCGATCGAGCGCCTGGTGATGAGCGGCGAGATCGAGCATGTCCGACCGACGGCCGACGCGGTGGGCCGGGCAAACCGGATCGATGACGCTGTGGGGCGTTACGTCGTGTTCTGCAAGAACACCTTCCCCGAGGAGTGCTCCATCGAGGGCTTGCGCATCGTCATCGATTGCGCCCACGGAGCGGCCTACCGCGTCGCGCCGACCATCTTCGCCGAGCTGGGCGCCGACGTGGTGGCCATTCACTGCCGGCCAAACGGTCGCAACATCAATGCCGGCTGCGGGGCGGTGCACCCCGAACGCATGCGCGCCACCGTGCTCCGGGAAAAAGCCGACGTGGGCCTGGCCTTCGACGGCGACGCCGATCGACTGGTGGTGGTGGACGAGCGGGGCGGCTTGCTTACGGGCGATCACTTGCTGGCCATCCTGGCCACCGCTTACCAGGCACAGGGAAGGCTGCAGCAGGACCTGGTGGTTGCGACGCCGATGAGCAACATCGGCCTGCGCCGTGCGCTGGCGGAGCGAGGCATCCGCCTCGTCGAGGCGGCGGTGGGCGATCGCCATGTCCTGGAGACGATGCTGGCCACGGGCGCCGTTCTGGGGGGCGAGAGCAGCGGCCACGTGATCTGCCATGACCTGCACACGACGGGCGACGGCATTGTCACTGCTTTGCAATTGCTGGCTGCGGCCCAAACGCAGAGCCGCTCGATCTCCGAACTGGCGTCCATCGTCCAAATGGCGCCGCAGCAGCTGCGCAACGTGCCGGTTCGGAAAACTCCGCCGCTCGAAGAAGTGACGGCCCTGCAGCAGGCGGTGGCCCGGGCCGAACGCGAGCTTGGCGACGCCGGACGCGTGCTGATCCGCTATTCGGGTACCCAGGCCCTCTGCCGGATCATGGTCGAGGGACCAAGCGAGGCCGTGGTCGAGCGACTGGTGAGCGAGCTGGCCGCTGTCGTGGAGGCCCAGCTCGGCTAGCGCTGGCCGGCGCCCGGTCCGATTGGTCTACGGGAGGGCTGTCGCGGCCGCGCTTGGCTGGCTGGTTGCGCCTGCGGGACCGAGCGACGGGTCGGCGGCTGACTCGCCTGCAAGCGGTGGTCCCACAGCCGTAAGGGAACCCGTCGGCCGATAGTGGCTGCGGAAAACCTCACTGCGCTTCTCGCCGGCCGGCAAGAGGAGCGTTCGCGTCAAGACCACCGTGGCACCGCTCCGGGCCAATTCGAGTTCGGTCTTGGCGCCGGGTGGCACCTGGGGATCGAAGATGACCCGCGGCGGTGGCGGCGGCACGATGTTCGAGATCACAGGTCCCTCGAGCTGGACCGTCCGATTCGCCTTGGTGCCCAGCAGGCGAAAGGTGACGGTGGCCCGACGCGGTTCGGAGCTCGTCTCGATGAGCAGCCAGTGCCCCGTATCGTTCTGAATCTTGAGATCCGGCGAGGGCAGGAAGACGGTAGCGTCCAGTCCGACCGGTGCGCCCTGCTCGTAGTACGGCACCCGGTAGCCGTGGGCCATGCGCTCGACAATGGGCAGTCCGGCCCAGAACGCTGCCCGAAAGAGGGTCGTGGACACCTGGCAGATCCCACCGCCGACCCCATCCCGGGTGGCGCCATCCATGATGATCTTGGTCTTCTCGTAGCCAGCCTCGGGGGTCACCTCACCCAGATGGTCGTTGAACGAGAACACTTCGCCCGGCGCAATGAGTAGGCCGTGGAAATGCGCCGCCGCGATGCCAATGTTGTGGATGCGCTCCGCCGGGGAGCCCACGAACCGGCTGGTCTCTTCGTGAACGATCTCCCGGATGCCGAGTTCGGCAGCCGTGGCATCGTCGGGCACTGCCGGCTCGCTACGGATGGTGACGATGCGCACCGTGCGCTCGGGATCCTCGGTGGCTGCCAGGATGCGGTCGGCCGTGGCGTCGAGATCGAGTCGGTAGCCCGGTTGGCCCTTCTCGAGCAAGAGCAACTGCCGCTTCTCGAGGTCGAAGTGAAAGCGCGGATTGCGGGCAACTTGCTCCACGGCCTCCGTGACGGGCGAGAGCCAGACCTCCAGGCGCGGCCGGTCGAGTTCGAGGGACACGGCGCCGCTCTCGACGCTCGTCACCAGCATGGGCGCCAGCTCCCCCGGCGTCATTGTCCAAGTCTGGTCGCCGGCCTGCAGCGTGATGGGGGCAGCGAGCAAGAGCTGGGCTTGGCGAGCTGCCCGACCCACATCGCGCACCAATGGCGCCACCGATTCGACCGGTAGGGCGATCGTCGCTGGCGGCCAGCGACCGCGGCTGGCCACATGGGCCAAGGCCTCCACGGCCGCCCGGCGGCTGAGTCGCCTGCCGGGGCTCGACGGCCGGGGTAGGACCTCGTCGCCACCAATGGCCAGGCT
>DAOUCP010000085.1:0-80163 GCA_034432155.1 Anaerolineae bacterium | reverse complement strand
CCACCAGTCGGGGTTGGCGGTGGGCAGGCGGAAGACGGGGCTTTGGTCTCCCAGGCGGAAGATGGAGAGGCTGTGGCAGCCTGGTTGGCTGGCCCATCCCCACAGCCAAGGGTCGCCGTTCAGGTCAAAGCGGCGAATCTGGGACACCACGACCAGTTGGTCGACCGGGATGGGGTCGGCGGCAGTGGGAGTGCCGGCCCTGGCCAGGGACAAGCTTACCGTTGCCAGTGTGGTTGCCAGTACGCGTCGCACGCTTTGCCTCGTCATGGATCCAGAGCCCGCCAGCGCGAGGCCTGCGAGCAGGAGCCCGAGGCTCGGCTGGACACCGAGCCTTAGCCCCGGTTCGTACCCGGCAAAAGGCATGCCGAGCGTCACCGATAGGCACGGTTGCTCCTCGGGCGCTGCAAGAAGCGTGCCATGTTCCCTGCCGATCCCACGTGGTTGGGCGCGGCCGAGGCTCGGCGGAACGCCGAGCCCTGGCAGCCTGTCGGGCAAAGCTGGCGGCTGCAGGGGGCTGGGCCTGCCCCGTGCGGCATGACCAACTCCTTTCGGGAAGGCGCCATCGAGCAGTGATGATTGCTGCCGCCGGACTTGGGTGAGTAGTTGCCTGAGGATCCTCCGGCGCTGCTGCTTGCCGAAGTCGCCGGGCTACTGGATCTGTCGCCGATCTACGTCGCGTACGAGGGGCACGGTCGTGGTCAGCCGCCCTAGGAATCGCGGCTGGCGGTGACGCTGCTCTGGTGCGCCTACGGCATCGGGAGGCCGTCGTCGCGGGAGGCGGTCCCGACTCGCCGACCTTGCGGGACCCGCCGACGAAGGGATTCGAGCAGGCCTGCCACGCTCAGCGGCGGGCGGCCAAGGGCCGAGGCTCTGGTATACTTGCCGGCCATGCAACGCCCCTTGCGGCCCATGCGGCGGCGCCTCGCCGGCGCCGGGTGGCTCGCTTTCGCAGTGACACTGGCGGTGCCGATTCTGGTCCTTTTGACGAGCGTGCGGCTGCTGGCCTCGGAGCGCTTCCTGCGCTGGGAGTACGCCCGGCAAGGCTTTCCAGCAGCTCCAGGCTTGACTGCTGCCCAGCGCCTGGCCTTGGCCGTTCCAGCCACGGCGTTCGTGGTCGGTCAAACGAGTCGGGAGACGCTTGCCGAGCTGCGACGGAACGACCGGCCCGTCTTCACGGCGCCAGAGATTGCCCACCTGATGGACGTGCGGCGCCGGCTGCGGGCGCTCGAGATGCTGGCCGTGGTGGGCCTGGCCGTGCTGGCGACGGGTGGGATCCTTTGGCTGGCCGGTCGTTGGCCGTCGTGGCCATGGACGATCGAAAGAGGCGGTTGGCTGACGCTCGGCCTGGCCGGCCTGGTCGCAGCCGCCGTGGGGCTGTCCTGGTCTACCTTCTTCGTTCGTTTCCACGAGATGGTGTTCCCTCCCGGGACCTGGCAGTTTGGCGCCGATTCGGGTCTCATTCGGCTCTTCCCAGAGCGGTTCTGGTACGACGTGGCGGTCGTCTTGCTTGGCCTGGCGACGGTCGGCGGCGCATTGGCGGTGGGCTGCGGTCGCGGGCTGAAGCGGCTGGCGACCCGACGCGCGACCCGACGGCCAGGAGCGCTGGCAGGGTGAAGGTGTCCCCCCGGGAAGTCTCGCGGATGGAGGCGCCCAGCGAACGAGCCTACTTCGTGGCCCGGGCGCTCTCGCAGGTGGTATTCGACGTCTACCTGAAAACGCATGTCTCCGGGCGCCAGCATCTGCCACCACCGGGCGAGGCGACCATTGTGACCGCCAATCACACCAGCGCTCTGGACCTGTTTGTGGCTGGCTACGCCCTCAAGCGGCCGGGGCACTTTGTGGCCAAAGCCGAATTGCTCTCGATTCCGCTCTTCGGCGCCTTCCTGCGCCGCGTGGGGGCGATTCCGGCTCGGCGGGACGGGCGGGACCTGGATGTGCTGCGGCTGCTCTTGCGCGTCCTGGAGGACGGTGGCCTGGTGGGTCTGGCTCCCGAGGGGACGCGCAGCCCGGACGGGCGACTTGGTGCCTACGATCCCGGCTTCGCCTGGCTGGCAGCCCGGACCGGAGCTCAGGTGGTGCCCTGTGCCATTCACGGCGCCTACCGGCTCATGCCCAAGGGAGCCCGCTGGCCAAGGCGGGGCACGCTGTGGGTGCGCTTCGGCCAGGCCGAGCGGTTCGATGGCTGCCCGAGCGGCGGCCAGCGAGACGCCCTGCAGGCGTTTGCGGAACACATTCGGCAGCGCACCGCCAGCCTGTTGGCCGAGCTGGCGCGCCAGAGCGGCGTGGCGCTGCCGGAGCCAAGCGTGGACGAGGTCTTGCCGCATGCTGGGTGACGTCCGCGTTCTCGACCTGACCAGTCTCCTTCCCGGACCATACTGCTCGCTGTTGCTAACGGAGCTTGGCGCCCAAGTCATCAAGATCGAATCACCGCTGGGCGACCTGGCTCGCCAAGTACCACCCTTCCACGGGCGGACCAGTGTCTTCTTTGCCAGCCTGAACCACAGCAAGCGCAGCATTGGTTTGGACCTCCGCAAGCCGGCTGGAGTGGAGCTAATGAGCCGCCTCGTGGAGCAGGCGGATGTCTTGCTGGAGGGCTTCCGGCCGGGACGGGCGGAACGGCTGGGCATCGGGTCGGCTGCCTGCCTGCGCTGGAATCCGCGCCTCATATACTGCTCGCTTTCCGGCTATGGCCAGACGGGGCCTGATCGTGAACGGGCTGGGCATGATCTGAGCTACCTGGCGCGCGTTGGTCTGCTTGGCCTCAATCGCCGGAGCGGCGAGGCTCCGATCCTGCCGCCGGTGCAGATCGCCGACCTAGCGGCCGGCAGCCACGCAGCCATGGCCGTCTGCGCCGCGCTGTATGCGCGCGAGCGGACGGGGGCAGGCCGCGTGCTGGACGTGAGCATGGTGGACAGCGCCCTGCACTGGATGGGCCCCCTCTTGGCGATGCAGCAAGCCGGCATGGAGCTCGAGCCGGGCGGTCTGCTCTTGGGCGGCCGTTTCCCGTTCTACAACGTTTATCGCACTGCGGACGGCGGCCATGTGGCGTTGGCGACGGTCGAACCGATCCTGTGGTGTGAGTTCTGCCGGGCGGTGGAGCGGCTGGACCTGGCGCCGCAGCAGTTCGCCGACGGCGAAGCCCGGGCAGCGCTGTTCGCCGAGTTGGAAGTCATCTTTGCCCAACGGACGAGCGCCGACTGGGCAGCGCTGATCCGCGAGCGCGACCTGGCAGCCGAAGTGGTGGTGCCGCCAGCGTCGGTGCCGCAGGACAAGCACCTGGCAGCGCGGGGCGCCCTGCAGTCACTCCCGACGGCCGATGGGGAGGGCGGGCTCGTGGTCGGGCCAGCGGTGCGGGTCCGGGAGGCAGAGCCGTTCCCTCTGGCGCCGGCGCCCGATCTGGCGGCCGATACCCTAGGCGTCCTGCGCGAGGTGCTGGGTCTCGAACAAGAGGCGCTCGACCGGCTGCGCGACGAGAAGGTCATCTTCGGGCCGGGCGATGTCCGCGGCAGGCGGCTGCTGCCCGCCTCCTTGGCTTGAGGTCCGGCCTGACCAGTAGGGCGGGCAGATTGCCGGGACGGCCGGCGGGAGGCGGAAGCTGCGGGAGAATGGTCCTGCTGGGCTTGCGACGCGCGTCCGAGTCGAGTGTACAATGACGACTGTGAGTCGAGGGCGAATCCTCCGTCGTCCGCCGCTGGGGTACCTGGTGGCGACAGCCACACTGGGCCTGGTGGTGGCGCTTGTCTTGCCGGCCGCACGGCAGGCCCCTCGTCACATCGCCGCTCGCATGGCTGCCCGTCGGCCAGCGTGGGGCTGGGAGCGGCTCAGCGTTCCCGATGACGCGATTCTGTTTGCCGACTTCCCGGGCGGCGGCGAGGAGAAGGAGCTCTTTCTCATTGCCCCCGATGGCAGTGGCCGAGAAGCGATCACCGCGAGCCCACGCCGGCCCGAGTCGCAGCCTGCGTGGTCACCCTCCCGGCGTGAGGTTGCGTACACGGCGCCTTTGTACCGGGATCCGCAGCTTGGAGAAGTCTGGGGCATCGAGGTGCTCGACCTGGCGACGCGCCTGACGCGCACCCTGACCGCCGGACCCTTGGACGTGGCGCCGGACTGGAGCCCGGATGGCCGCTGGATCGCGTTCAGCAGCATCTTTGGCTACGGAATGGCTTCGCAGGGTTCCTCCATCTCGGTGGTGGCCAGCGACGGCTCGGAGTTGCAGCCGCTGGTCGAATTAAGCGGTCGGGCACTCTTGCAATCACCCGTCTGGTCGCCCGATGGCCGGCGCATCGCCTTCAGCGTCAGCTATGCCAATGGCGGGGAGTTGTACGCGCTGGAGATGGCAACGCGACGGGTGGAGCGCTTGTTCGGGCATCCTGGCATGGACGACATCGACCCCGCCTGGTCGCCCGATGGCCGCACCCTGGCCTTTGCCTCGGGCTTCTATCACGCCGCGGCCCGGCAGGCGCGTCACGACATCTGGTTGCTCGATCTTTCGACCGGCCGCGCCGGCACCATCGCCAGCCACGCCGACTATGACCTGGGCGACCCCGCGTGGTCGCCCGACGGGCGGGCGCTGGTCTTCTACGCCGAGGTCAAGCCGCCACCGTCTGGCCGCTGGGAGCTGTACGTCGTTGGCGTCACGGGCGGGGCGCCGCAGCGGCTGCTCACCACCGGAGTCGAGCCCGATTGGGACAGTGGCCTGCCGTGGCCTACCGGCACAGCCACCTCTGGGTTGCCGACACCTACCGCGCCGGCCGAGTCGTCGCCCACCGGCCCGGCCACTCCGACTCCGCCCTCGCCGCCGACGTTGCCGCCGTTGCCCACCCTACCAGCATTCCCGACCCTGGTGCCCGGCGAGCCGACGGCCACCTGGGGCACGCCGCCCACCTTCGCTGCTGCCACGAACACGGCCACGGCAACGATCGCGCCAAGCGCGACCGAGCCGGAGGTGACCACCACGGCCGCACCGCTCGGCTTGGCGTGCTTCTTGCCATACGCCGCCCATGGGCACGCCCTCTCCGAAGCGACCGCCACGCCGCCCACCTGTCTCCATCGCGAGGTGGAGCCCAACGACACGCTGGCCGAAGCTGACCGGCAGGCCGACCTGTGCGACTGCGTGCCGGCCCGAAGTGCTCTGGGGCCGCAGGATCCTGAGGATCTGTTTGGTCTGACGATTCGCCAGCCGCTGCCGATCGAGGCCCATTTGTGGGCCGCCGAGGACGAGACCGTCGACTACGAGCTGGCGCTGTACCGCAAGGGCAACTTCGATCCCGTGGCCCGTGGGGAAGCGGCGCCCGAGGGTGGTCGCAACCGCAGCCTGCGAGCCTCGTTGGCTCCGGGTCGCTACTACGTGCGGGTGCGGCCAGAAGGGGGTGCTGGGGGCAGCGGCAGGGAGTTCACCGTGGTGTGGTGCAGCCTCGACTAAGGGCAGCACGATGTGCGGCATCATCGGCTATGTCGGACACGAGCGAGCGCTGCCGGTCCTCCTGGATGGGCTGCGGCGACTCGAGTACCGTGGCTACGATTCCGCTGGCGTGGCGCTGCTCGACGAGAACGGCGATGTCGTCGTTTGCAAGCGCCAAGGCAAGCTGAGCCAGCTCTTGACCGCCCTCGAGGGACAAGAGCTGGCTGGGCAAGTAGGCGTCGGCCATACCCGCTGGGCGACCCACGGACCGCCGACGGTGTGGAACGCCCATCCGCACCTGGACTGCGATGCCCACATCGCCGTGGTGCACAACGGCATCATCGAGAACTACTCGGCACTGCGCTCCGAGCTTGAGGCCAACGGCCATCGCTTCCGCTCCGAGACCGACACCGAGGTCCTGGCCCACCTCATCGAGGAGGCTTTGGCAGCCACTCGAGGGACGGCCGACGATCCGCCGTCAGCACTGGCAGCGGCCGTTCGTCAGGCCTTTCGACGTGTCGAGGGTGCGTTCGCCGTGGTCACGTTCGCCACCTGCGTGCCCGATGCCCTGGTGGCGGTGCGGCGCTTCAGTCCCCTCATCGTCGGCCTGGGCGAATCGGCCAACTACGTGGCCAGCGACATTCCTGCTCTCCTGCCCTACACGCGGCGGGTCATTGCCTTGGAGGAGGACGACGTCGCGCTGCTGCAATCCGATCGGATCACCGTGACCTCGCTGGACGGTCGAGCGGTCGAGCGGCAGCCGTTCACCGTGGACTGGGATGTCAGGAGTGCCGAGAAAGGCGGCTATGCGCACTTCGTGCGCAAGGAGATCGACGAGCAGCCCGACGCCATTGCCAACACGCTGCGTGGCCGGTTAGCGGGCGACGGCTTTCATGTGCCCGAACTGGACGCGTTGGCGCTGGGTGCCATCCGCCGCATCTACATCGTGGCCGCCGGTACGTCGCTCTATGCCGGGCTGGTGGGTAAGCTGCTCATCGAGCGGTGGGCGCGCTGGCCCGTCGAGGTGGCCATTGCCAGCGAGTTCCGCTACGGCGACCCGGTACTGGGTAGCGACAGCCTCGTCATCCTGATTACCCAATCGGGCGAGACTGCGGACACCGTGGCCGCCATGCACATGGCCAAGGCGCGCGGCGCGCCGACGGCGGCAATCACCAACGTCGTAGGCAGCCAGGCGGCCCGGGGTGCCGACGTAAGTCTCTACCTGCAGGCCGGGCCGGAGATTGCGGTGGTGGCCACGAAGAGCTTCGCCGCCCAACTGGCGCTCTTGACCGCCCTGGCGGCCGACATGGGCCAGCGACGGGGCGTCCTGTCGGCGGCAGCCGTCCGCGATATCGCCGCCGAACTACGGACGATTCCGGAACACGTGGTCGAAACGCTGCGGTTGGAGCCGATGCTCGAATCCCTGGCCCAGCAGTATGCCGCCCATCCGTCCATGTTCTTCCTGGGACGTGGCTTCGGCTACCCCATTGCCCTGGAGGGTGCGCTGAAGCTGAAGGAGATCAGTTACCTTCACGCCGAGGGCTATCCCGCGGGCGAGCTGAAGCACGGGCCCATTGCCATGCTGGATGCCAGCTTCCCGGTGATCGCGATCGCGACGGCATCGGCCACCCGAGCCAAGGTGATCGCCAACATCGAAGAGGTCAAGTCGCGGGGCGCCCGGGTGATTGCCTTGGGCGAGGCGACGGACGACGAACTGGCCGCCAAGGCCCACCATGTGATCCCCCTGCCGCCGGTCAGCGATCCGCTCTCGCCCTTCGTGACGGTCGTGCCCCTGCAGCTCTTTGCCTACCACGTGGCCTTGACACGGGGCTGCGACGCCGACCAACCCCGCAACCTGGCCAAGAGCGTGGTCGTCGAGTAGCGAGCGCAGCCGTGCGGCGACGTGCCCCTCGCGGGGAGGCGGCAGCGTGAAGATCGTCATGCTCGGTGCCTTCGGGCTCCAGCCGAAGGGCACCATGGTCGCTCGCGCGCTACCGGCCGCCCGCGAACTTGTGGCCCGCGGTCACCAGGTGACCATCGTCATGCCGCCCTGGCACACGCCTGAGGAGGCCGATCGGGCCTGGTGGGATGCCGAGGGTGGGGTGCGGCTGGAGTACGTATCCCTTCGCGGGCTGGGGCTGCCCGGTGTCGGCCACGGCCTCGTCGCCCGCCGACTTGTGCACCGGGCCCTGCGCGAGCAACCTGACATCGTCCATGCCTTCAAGCCGAAGGCCTACAGCGGCCTCGCGGCGGCAGAACTTCGTTTGCGGCAGCTCCTCGGCTGGCGCCGAGCGCTGGTGGTGGACAGCGATGACTGGGAAGGCCCCGGTGGCTGGAACGACGTCGAGGGCTATGGCTGGCCGATGCGCTGGTTGTTTGCTCGCCAGGAGCGTTGGGGTCTGCGCCATGCCGATGGGCTGACGGTTGCCAGTCGAGCGCTGGAGACGCTGGCTTGGGCCTTGGGCGTGCCACCGCGCCGCGTCTCGTACCTGCCCAACGCCCTTGACGCTGCGGCCTGGCGCTGGCTGGCCTCGGGAGAGCCCGCTGGCCGCCGGGAGGGGTCGAGTCTGCTCCTTTACACCCGGTTCTTCGAGTTTGACGTGCGTCGGCCGCTTCTCGTCCTGGGTCTGGTCCGCGCCGTCGTGCCGGAGGCGCGGCTCGTAGTCGTTTGGCGGGGCCTGCGCGGGGAGGAGGAGCCCTTCCTGGCGCAGGCCGCCCAGATGGGATTGGGCGGCGCCGTGCAGTACCGCGGCTGGCTCGAGCGCGTCGACCTGGCGCGGCAGTTGGCGGAGGTCGACGTGGCGCTGTTTCCCTTCGACGACACGCTCATCAACCGCACCAAGTGCTCCGTCAAGCTGCTGGAGCTGATGGCTGCCGGCTTGCCGGTGGTGGCCGATGCTGTCGGCGAGAATGCTGAAGTGATCGAACCTGGGCGCTCCGGCCTTCTGGTGCCGCCGGGCGATGTTACGGCCATGGCCCGCGGAGTGATCGATCTGCTCGGTGATCCCGAGCGGCGCCGCGCTCTGGGCAGCGCAGCGCGACAGCGGGTTGGCGAGCGGTTCCGCTGGCAATGCCAGGTGGAGAGGCTGGAGGAGGCGTATCGCCGAGCCCTGGCTGCTCGTCTCGGCGCGGGCAGCGACGGTGGAAGCGGCGAGGCTGGAGGCAGCGACGGCGCAAGCGCCGACGGTGGAGGCGGCGAAGACCGGTCGGCCGTCGCCTAGCGTGTGTGGTCCGCGGCGCCGTCGGAAGTCGGTGTCGCCCAGCGAGCCGATACCGGCCGGGCAGTGGCGAAGTCCTCGGCCACGCTGAGGGCCAGAACGTCGGCGTAGAACTGGGCGCCCTCGGGCGTCACATGGAAGCCATCGTCGCGGAAGAGGAAGCGCTGGCGGTAGCTGATGGCATGCCAGTCAATCAGCCGGGCATTGGGCCAGCGTCGCACGCCGGCGGCCAGCACTTCGTTGACCGGTGATTCCCAGCGCCGCGGCACCTTGACGGTCACGAAGTACACCCGGGGCACGTCGCGCAGCGTGGCCATGAGCGCGTCGAACTGGTCGGCCGAGAATGCCCCGTTGCTGCCAAGATGGATGAGCACCACGTTGGCCACCAGACCGGCAGTCTGCCAGGCTCCCAGCATGGCCAGGGCGTGGGAGAACTGCCGACTGACCTCGGCGTCGATGCGGGCCTCAGGGCCGAAGCGGGCGCGAAGCTCCCGCACAGCACCCAGCATGACGGAGTCGCCGATCAGGATGATGCGGCCCGGCGCCGGCGGCGTTCGCGTGGCTTCGGCGACGGCCGTCTTGGCTGGTGCTGGCCCAACGGACCAGGCGGGCGACGCGATCGCTCGCGCGTGGCGGGCGGAGGGGTCCGGCGCCGACGGATCCAAGGCCCCGGGCGGAAGCGCGGCCTGCGGCCAAGGGGTGGGCGCCAGGCCACGACCCACCACCGCCGGAGGGGAGGCGAGCGGGTGCCCCGAGATAGCCGAAGCGGTGCTGGCCGCCGATGGCCAGGGACTGGCCAACACCAGTGGCGCGGCGGCGCCCAGGCCCGTCGGTGCCCGTGTCTGGCGGGCCGGATCGGAGCCCCGGCTCGGAGGGCCGGCCAAGCCATCATCCTGGGAGGCTGCGGCACCCAGCGCCGAGCGTGGCGCCGCCAGGAGCCGGGCGGCATCCAGGCCGGCCGTCGGTGACAGGCGGAAGCTCGTCAGGCCGATGGCCGCCAGGATGGCTGCCGCAACCGACACCGGGAGGGTTGTCCAGGAGAGAGGCCGTAGTGCACGACGCCACTGCCGGCCGCGCAACGCTGCCCAGCGCCGGCCGAGCTCGCCCTTGCGAATTGGCTGCTCGACCCAGCGGTAGGAGATCTCGGCGAGAGCCAGGGTGACCAGACTTCGCAGTGCCAACAGGGCCCAGCCGTCGAGGGCCACGTCCACCCAGCTACGGGTGACGAGATAGACCGGCCAGTGCCACAGGTAGATGGCGTACGAGCGTAGGCCCAGCCAGCGCAAGGGCGCGTAACCCAGGCAGCGGGCCAGAACGCACGTTGGCACCGCCGCGGCGCCGATCAAGGCCAGGGTGAGGCCATCCAGCAAGGGGAAGCCACCGCGATACAGGAAGGCGCCGGACTCCTCGACAAGCCGGAATAGCCCTACGATGGCTACAAGAGCGGCGATGCCCAGGATGTCGGCCAGCCAGCGGGTTCGGCGGCCGATGCCCTGCGGCGCCAACCAGGGCCGCCAGGCAAACGCGTACGCGGCGCCGAAGAGCAGGCCGGCGGCTCGGGCGTCGGTCCCGTAGTACGGGCGGGAAGGATCCGATCCTGGCACGTACAGGGCCATCATCGCCGCGGCCGATAGGAAGCCGAGGCCCAGGGTTGCCCAAAAGGCGCCGCGCCGCCGGCCAAACCGCAGCACGAGACCGAGCAGGAGCGGCCAGAGGATGTAGAACTGCTCTTCCACCGCCAGCGACCACAAGTGTTTGAGCAGCGAGGGTCGTCCGGCGGCCTCGAAGTACGACTCCCGGCGGAGGATGAGGTACCAGTTGGTGACGTAGGTGAACGCCGCTGCGAGGTCGCCTCGCAGGCGTGCTAGCTCGTCGGGCAGCCAAAGGACGGCGTAGGCACTGGTGGCGATAAGCATGGCGAACAGAGCCGGCAGCAGCCGCCGAGCCCGTCGCAACCAGAATCGACCGGGATGGATGCGGCCGGTCGCCTCCCATTCGGTAAGCAAGAGGGTGGTAATCAGGTAGCCGCTGATGACGAAGAAGACTTCCACCCCCAGGAAGCCGCCGGGAATCCAAGGCAGATCGGCGTGGTACAGCAAGACGGCGATGACGGAGATGGCCCGCAAGCCGTCAAGACCGGGAAGGTAGGGCAAAGCGCGCCGCCGGACCCCTTCGGCCAAGGACGCGGAAGACAATGACATCGCTGGTTCGCCGGACAGATTATAGCGGCGTCAACGACCGGGAAGACTTAGTCGGCCGGGCCGTCCTCCAGGATCACCGTCTTCACCTTGGCCAGGGCCCGGAGGGTAACGAGGTTGCGTACGTTGTAGCCGAACCGCAGGCCGTACGGGCCAAGCGAGCCACCGTGAGCGTACGCGCTGGGATGAATGCCGTCCGGCGCAAGCCCGTGATGTGGCGTGTCCAGCTCGGCCAGCGCCCGCCAGTAGTTGACCAGCGGCACCTGACGCTGTGCCGCCAGGGCGACGATCACGGCGTTGTACAGCGGCACCCACCGCCCCCGATAGCCCTCCTGGTGCGGGATGGTGCTCAAGATCGGCACCACTCCGGACGTCAGTAGCTCGTCGAGCACCGCCGCCAGGGCCGAGCCGAACGCTGCCGGACTGGTGCCCTGGTACGCCTCGTTGGTGCCGAACATCACCACCGCAATGGCAGGCCGAATCTGGCGCAGCTCACAGCCGAGCGGCGTGTTGGCCGGAGGCGGGCAATCCGCCGGCGCCTCGCGCAGTGGCGCCAGCACTTGGCCAGCGGACCAACCGACGCCCGTAGCAATGCTGCGTCGCGTGAAGGCGTTGCCAACGGCGCACGGGGCATCGGGACTCGGATCCGGCAGTTCGACCTGCCGGAAGTAGTCGATCAGGGGGGCCAGGTCGGCATGGTCATGCAGCGAAGCCGCACCGCAGCCAAAGGCGCTCAGGAAGAAGGTGGACTGGCTGATGCTGTCACCCACCTTGGCGAACACCGCTGGCTGCAGGCCGCGCTCCAGACCGGCCTGGTGAACGGCCCGCAGCCGTGCCTTCATTGCGGCGTCGATGACCGGCAGGACGGGCAGCTCGGCCTCTGGCCCGGGCGTCCAGGTGGGTGGCGGCAGGGGCGTTTCGGTGGGCGGCGGCGCCGCCGTCTCAGTAGCCAGAGGAACGACGATGGCTGCCGACGCTTCGCCGGTGCGCGGCTCCGAAGGGGCAGCGGCCCAGAGGGCACCGGCGCCCGTCGCGGCAGGGACAGGTGGCATCGGCGGGCCAGCCGCCGAGGGCGGGCTGCCGCGCCCGAACACGCCTGTTGACCCGTGAGCGAGCGGCGCACCCCCATGGGGCTCGGGCGCCAGGACGGCGGCGCGCCGATCGGACGCTGCCACGGCGCTCGAGCTCGGCCGCAGAGCCTGCACGGCGCGGAAGCCGATCACCTCCCCGAGGATGGTCGCCACCACCAGGAGGCCGAAGGCCTGCCGGCTGGGGCGGGCGAATCGCCGCTCTCGGCGCCAGCGATTCCCGGTCACGGGTCGGCCTGGGCGTCGCCGCGATGGCCGGGCAGCCGTGCCGGCAAGGGGTGGCAATCCCGGCCGATACCGAACGTAGGGCGGCACTCGGAGGGGCCGCACGTTTGCTTGGCCAAACGTGGCGCCTCCGCCTGCCGACGCTGGAGACGTACCGTGCCCGGATGTCACGACGACTTGGCGTAGCCAGCCTGCCGGAGACCTGCCGCGATCTCGTCCAGGATCTCCGGATCGTCGATGGTCGACGGCACCCGGTAGGGCTGCCCATCGGCGATCTTGCGCATCGTTCCCCGCAGGATCTTGCCCGACCGGGTCTTCGGAAGCCGCTTGACAATGCAGGTCACCCGGTAGCAGGCGATGGGGCCGATCTGCGAGCGCACCAGCTGGGCCAGTTCGTCCTCCAGCGCCTGCGGCTCGACCTGGGCGCCGGCTTTCAAGACGACGAAGCCGATCGGCACCTGTCCCTTCAGGGCGTCTTCGACGCCGATGACGGCACACTCCGCGACCGCCGGGTGGGTGGCGATGACTTCCTCCATCTCGCCGGTGGACAGGCGGTGGCCGGCGACGTTGATGACATCGTCGACGCGGCCCATGATGAACACATAGCCGTCTTCGTCCACGTGACCGCCGTCGCCGGTGAAGTAGTGGCCAGGGAAGGGCGCCGCGTATGACTCGACGAAGGCATCGTCACGACCCCACAACGTGGTCAGGTTGCCCGGCGGCAAGGGCAGTCGAATGACGACGGTGCCTTCCTCGTTCGGACCGCATGGGGCACCGAAGCTGTCCACGATGCGCACGTCGTAGCCCGGCACCGGCCGGGTGGCCGAGCCCGGCTTGATCGGCAGCATTTCGATGCCGACGCAGTTGGCGGCGATGGGCCAGCCGGTCTCCGTCTGCCACCAGTGGTCGATGACGGGCCGCTGAAGCAGGCCGCTTGCCCAGTGGTAGGTATCGGGGTCCAGGCGCTCGCCGGCCAGGAAGAGATAGCGAAATGCCGAGAGATCGTAACGCCGCAAGTACGCGCCGCTCGGATCCTCCTTCTTGATCGCCCGGAAGGCGGTGGGCGCGGTGAACAGCACCTTCACCCCGTACTCGCTGATCACCCGCCAGAAGGCGCCTGGATCGGGGGTGCCGACCGGCTTGCCCTCATAGAGAACTGTGGTGCAACCTGTCAGCAGCGGGGCGTACACGATGTACGAGTGGCCGACCACCCAACCAACGTCGGAGGCCGCCCAGTATACGTCACCCGGGTGGACGTCGTAGATGTGGGGCATGCTCCAGCGCAAGGCAACGGCATGGCCGCCGTTGTCGCGCACCACGCCCTTGGGCATGCCGGTAGTTCCCGAAGTGTACAGGATGTAAAGCGGATCCGTAGAGGCTACCGGTACACACTCGGTGGGCCGGGCATCGGCCATGGCCGCCTGCCAGTCGTGATCCCGGCCGTCGACAAGTTCGGCGCGCGCCTGAGGCCGCTGCAGGATCACGCAGCTCTGCGGCTTGTGGCTTGCCTGGCGAATCGCCTGCTCCAGCATCGGCTTGTAGGCAATGACCTTGTTGGGTTCGATGCCGCAGGAAGCCGAGACAATGACCTTGGGCCTGGCATCGTCGATGCGGACAGCGAGCTCGTGCGGCGCGAAGCCGCCGAAGACCACCGAGTGAATGGCGCCGATGCGAGCACAGGCCAGCATGGCCACGACGGCTTCCGGTACCATGGGCATGTACACGATGACGGTGTCTCCCTTCCCGACGCCCAGCCCCCGCAACACACCCGCGAAGCGGCTCACCTCATCGAGCAGCCGGCGGTAGGTCAGCGTCCGCTTCTGGCCGGTGACCGGACTGTCGTACAGGATCGCCGCCTGCTCACCCCGGCCGGCGGCGACATGCCGGTCCAGCGCGTTGTGGCAGGTGTTCAGCTGGCCGCCGACGAACCAGCGGTAGAACGGCGGCTGGGAATCGTCCAGGACGCGTTCCCACGGCTGGTACCAGTCGACGGCTGCCGCCGCTTCGGCCCAAAATCCTTCGGGGTCCTCGATGCTGCGTCGAAACACCTCTTCGTACTTGCCCATGCGATCTCCGCTGCGTTCGATGAGTGCGATGGCTTCTACTGGCGGCAAGGAACGTGGCGCAGTCAAACCGGCTGACAGGCCGTCTCGGTGGTGCCGCAGCCAAAGCGGCTGCGCGGCCCTCTCGAGGTTGCTGCCGCCAGCCATGGCCGCCGGCCCGGCCGGTGGTCGTTCGGGTTCAATGCTGAAAGAGCATGCTAGCGTCACGCCGAGCCGACTGTCAACTCTGCGTGCTCCGCCACCTACGAGGCCACGCGGGGCATGGTGCTTGGCCGCCCGAGCTTGGGGGCGAGGCGTCAGGATGCGCCGGCGGAACGGAGGGCTAGGTTGCCGACGGCGTGGCGGAGAGATCGGTGGGCCGATCGATGTCCCTACGGACGCCGGGATCGGCCACCGGCAACCACAGCACACGGTTGGCGTGCTGCCGGAGCAGCCGGTCGGGGCCTCCGGTGTCGTCGAGGACAAGCAGGGCCGAGCAGAGATCGGCGGGGAAGAGCGTCGGGTGGCCGCCTCGTCCGGCGTAGCAGGGTACCACGATCGGCGGAGCGGACCGATCGGGCGACGTCTGCAGGGCGGCGATGATGTGCCGCACCGTCGCCGACCGCACGAAGGGATGGTCGACAGGCCAGATCAAGGCAGCCGCTCCGGCCGGCAGGCAGCCAACGCCGACGCGCACCGAACTCATCATGCCGCGGTCGGGGTCAGGATTGGGACACTCGATGGCCTGGCCGGCGGCAACCACGGGTGCCACAGCCGAGCGGTGGTGACCGGTCACGACGACCACACCCGCTGCGCCTGCCCGCCGGGCCACGGCGAGGATGGTGGCGAGCGCGGTGCGGCCGCCGATGGGCATGAGGGCCTTGACGGCGCCAAAGCGGGAGCTCCGACCGGCAGCCAAGACGACCGCCCAGATGGACCGGTTTTCGCTCTGGCTGGGAGGAAAATGCGACGTCGGCTTGGGCGTGCGGCCTCGGTCCGGCCGAGTTGGGCCCGGTGGGCCCGTCTTACCATTGCCGTGGGCTTGGAGGGGCTCCATCGAACCTACGGTTCGTGATCCGACAGCGGTGCGCCGATGCGACCGATGCACCGCCGCCGCACGGCAATCATTTCCGCCAGGATGCTCACGGCGATTTCACTCGGCGTCTCAGCGCCGATGTTCAGGCCAATGGGCGCCCGAACGCGCGCCAGGGCCTCGGCGGACGCACCTTGTTCGGCCAAGGCCGCCAAGACCTGCGCCACCTTTCGTCGCGAGCCGATCATCCCCAGGTAGGGAAAGGGATAGGCCAAGAGGTGCCCAAGAATCCTGGCGTCCTGCGCATGGTCGCCGGTGACGATCACTGCGTAGCCACGCTGGTCGAGCGGCAGACCGGTCCAAGCTGTTGGATCGAACGTCGGCACGAGCATCGTGGCCTCGGGAAAGCGGTCGGCACAACAGAAGCGGCTGTCGCTATCGACAACCGCCACCCGAAACGCACAGCGGGCCGCCAGCGGGGCCAGGGCGCGGGCGACGTGACCAGCGCCGAACAAGAGGAGCCATGGCGTCTGACCCAGAGGCTCCAAGAGGATGCGTACCGCTCCGCCGCAGGCCATGGCCACATCGCGCGCCAGATCGTAGCGGACCACCATGGGCTCGGCGATGTCACCCGCTTGGCAGCGGTCGATCAAGTCCTGCTCAAGAGATCCACCGCCGATGGTGCCGATCGTTCGGCCGTCGTCATAGACGATCATCCGCGCTCCCAGCCCCCGTGGCGCCGAGCCGCTGACCTCGACGATGGTGCAGAGCGTGGCTGGCTCCCCACTCGCCTCGAGGCGTGCTGCCTCGGCCAGCAGGCTCGCAACATCGTCACTCGGGGCTTGTGGGCAGACCATCGGCGTCATCCTTTGGCACTGACCCGGCGGCGGCCGGTCCCAGCCAAACGACCCCGCCGGGTACATTCCGAGTATACACCGGCTCGCGGTTCCTGCGGCGCCGCCCTTGCCGGCCAGTGCCCGACGGAATCCTGCCTGCCTCTGGGACGAGGGTGCGACACTACCGTGGTCACGAAATCTCCTGGGCACTGTGCAACACGGCTCTGGCCACTTGACTTCCCTCGGTGGCGTGGCATGCTATGCGAGAAACTCGCCGCTGGGCCGGGTGGGACAGGCCAAGCGAGCCTGCAGGAGGAAGGCATGTCCACGGTCGTGCCGCAGGAAGTTCGTGATCTACCACTGAACGCTCTCGACTTGCCGCCGCGCATCCGCCAGGTGTTGTGGCGTGCCGATCTGCGCAGCGTGGGCGAGCTGGCAGACGCCCTGGCTACTGGTCGGCTGGCCACCATGCGCAACCTCGGCGTCAAGAGCATTGCCGCCATCGCCAGCGCCTTGGATGCCGCGGTGCAGGAACCCGGGCTCGTCGTGAAGCGGGCTGCCGAACTGGAGATGCCATGGCTGGCCACCATCGATCCCGGCGAGCGCCCCGTAAACTTGCTCCGCCACTTGGGCCCGCTGGCCAAGGCACTTTGGGAACACATGGTCAGCCAGTGGGGCGGCGGCGGCACCGCCTACACCGTGATGCGCGAGCGGTACGGGCTGGACGGTTCCAAGGGCCACGTGCTGTGGGAGATCGGTGCCGGCCTCGGAGTGAGCCGTCAGCGAGTGCACCAGATTCACGCCCGGGCCCTCCGACAGCTGCGGGAAGTTCTGGTTGGCGGTCGCCCGCCACTTGGCGCCCGGGTGCCGGCGGCGATGGTTGCCGAGGCCCAAGAGATAGCCCGCATTGTAAGAGCGGGCGGCGTGGTTTGGCGGGAGGACGAGCTGATCGAGCTCTTCTCACGGCGCTACCGAACGCCGGTGAAGGGCGCGACCTACGGTGCGCTGCAACTGCTGCTCGACACGTTGGGGCTGAGGCGGCGGCGAGCGCCCAGGGCGGGGCACTTACCTGAGCCCTATTGGTACTGGCCGAACAGCGGTCTCTCAGTGGCGCGTCTGGACCGGGCCGTCATGGTCGTCGCTGACATCCTGCGCGAAGATGAAGGGCCCCGGTCGCTTGCCGAGATCCAGTCCGAGGCGAACCGGCGCCGGTCGGGGAGCCTGACTCGCGAGTACGCCCGCTGTGCGCTGCGCCTGAATGGTTGCATCGAGTCCGTTGGCCCGGACGTCTACCAGATGCGCTTTGAGTGTCTCTCCAGTCACTCCAAGCGAGCTTGCCGCATCCTGCGCGAGCAGGGCGCACCGATGCGCCTGACCGAGCTGGCGCTGGAAATCAACCGTCGGCTGGCGACCGTCGGCGACGCGCCACGATCCATCAAGAGCGTCCGTCAGCACATGGTCCGAGATCCGCGCATTGTCTCGTTCGGCCGCGGGAAGTGGGGCTTGGAGGTGTGGCGGAGTGGCCCGCCGCAGCCGAGCAACACGGGGGCCAGCTAGCGCCGTCGACCGGACACGCCGCAGCCCGCGTCGGTGCGCGTGTGTGCGCGTCAGGACGCTCCGGGGTGCCGCGGGTTCGGCACAGGCGGGCTGGACCATCGACTCGGCGGACAGTACCATTGCGCCACGCGCTCGCGCTTCGCTACGAGGGGGCCACGCCATGGCAAGTTTCCAGTTGCTCGTCGATGGCCAGACCCGGTCGGTGGAAGCACCGGCCGACATGCCTCTCCTGTGGGTACTGCGAGACCTGCTGGGATTGACGGGCACCAAGTACGGCTGCGGGATTGGCGTGTGTGGGAGCTGCGTCGTTCACCTAGATGGTCAGCCAGTCCGCTCGTGCCAGACGACGGTCGAAGCGGCGGCCGGCCACCGCATCACCACCATCGAGGGCCTGGGGACGGCTGGCCTGCACCGGTTGCAGCAGGCCTGGTTGGAGGAGGACGTCTCGCAGTGCGGCTACTGCCAACCGGGAGTGCTGATGACCGTCGCCGCCCTGTTGGCGACGAGTGCCCAGCCTACGGACCGCGAGATTGACGAGGCGCTCGCCGATCACATTTGTCGCTGCGGTAGCTATGTGCGGATACGCAGGGCCATTCACCGCGCTGCCCGCGGCGGTGGCGGCTAGTCAAAGACTGAACTTGCCCGCTTCCAGGTCGGAGGGGGAAAGCAGGAGGCACGCATGGCCGACAAGGTTCGATCGGGCCGCTATGACCGCCCGGCCGGCATCAGCCGGCGCGACTTGCTGAAGGCGACCGCCGGCCTGCAGCTCGGCGTTTTCTGGCTCGCCGGCAGCCCCGAGGCGTTTGTCATCCGCGCCATCGGCGCTCCGATGGCGGCGCGCCGTCGGGAGGTGGCGTACGACCTCGATGCCAATCAGCTTGTCGACTTGGGCCTGTACGTGCGCATTGACAGCGACAATACGGTGACGGTGGTTATCCCGCGGCCGGACATGGGCCAGGGGCCTCGCACTTCGCTGGCCATGCATGTCGCCGAGGAGCTGGAAGCGGACTGGAGTCAGGTGCGCTATGAGCAAGCACCAGCCGACAGCCGCTATGGCAACCAGACCTCGGGCGGGTCGACCAGTACCCGCAACTTCTGGACACCGATGCGCCAGGCCGGGGCAGCGGCGCGAATCATGCTGATCGCCGCCGCGGCCAGGCGATGGGGGGTGGATCCAGGCACCTGTCGCGCGGAGCTCAGTACCGTCATCCACGAGCCGACGGGTCGTCGGCTGACGTACGGGGAACTGGCTGCGGCCGCGGCTCGCGAGTCGGTACCCGCCGATCCGCCCCTCAAGACTCCGAGCCAGTTCAAGCTGATCGGCAAGCCGACGCGGCGCCTGGATGCGTTCGCCATGGTGACCGGACAGGCCGTCTACGGACTTGACGTTCGCTTGCCGGAACTGCGCGTCGTTGCCATCGCCCGGCCGGTGCCGTTCGGTGGCCGGGCGGCAAGCTTCGACGATGCGGCCACACGCCGCGTACCCGGCGTGCGCGATGTCTTTCGCTTCGGGAGCGGTGTGGCCGTGGTGGCCGACCATGCCTGGGCAGCGCTGCGGGGTCGGGACCTACTGCGCGTCACCTGGGATCCGGGCGCCAATGCCGATGTGGATGACGCCGAGGTGTGGCGGCGCTTGCGCGCCGCCGTCGGCGCTTTGCCCGATCTGCCTGCCTCGGCGGTGCAGGCGGTGGAGGCCGAGTATCTGTTGCCCTACCTCGCCCACGCAACCATGGAGCCGATGAACTGCACGGCCCATGTGGTGGGCGACCGCTGCGAGATTTGGACGCCGACACAGGCACCGGGCAGCGTGCAATCGGCGGTCGCGGGCAGCCTGCGGATACCGACAGGCAATGTCACCGTCCACGTGCTCTTTACCGGGGGCGGCTTTGGCAGGCGGCTGGCCACCGATTATGCCACCGAAGCGGCCCAACTGGCACGGCAGATTGGCTCGCCGGTGCAGGTCATCTGGAGCCGCGACGACGACATGCGCCACGATTTCTATCGCCCGGCGAGCGTGCACCGCTGCCGCGGCGGTCTAGATGCCGATGGCAATCCGGTGGCCTGGCATGAGCGCGTGGCCATCGCCAACCAGGGCCGGAGCGTGCTGCAGCTACTCTCCGGTCGCGGCTCGGAACCAGCCACCGTCTTTCAATCGCGCCCGCCCTACGGTATTCCCAACACATCGGTGGAGGCCACGAACGTGGGTCTACCGCTGCCCACCGGTGCCTGGCGCTCGGTGGAGAACACCCAGTACGTCTTCGCCAACGAGTCGTTCATCGATGAGCTGGCGGCCGCCGCTGGTCAGGATCCCTACCGCTTCCGGCGGGCCCTGATCCGCGATAACCGACTGCGCGGCGTTCTGGACCTGGCAGCGGAAAAGGCCGGCTGGGACGAGCCGCTGCCGCCCCATGTGGGACGGGGCATTGCCTGCACGAACTGCTTCGGCTCGTGGGTCTCCGACGTCGCTGAGGTGGAGGTCTCGGTGGCTGGGGCGGTGCGGGTGCGACGCGTGGTTTGTGCCGTCGACTGCGGCATCTGCGTCAATCCGCTGGGCGTGGAAGCACAGATGCAAAGTGCCATCGCCGATGGCGTGGCCACGGCGCTCAAAGCACGAATCACGGTCGAGGGTGGCGGCGTGCGCGAAACGAGTTATGCCGACTACCGCTGGCTCACCATCGGTGAGATGCCCGAGGTCGAGGTGCACATCGTGCCCAGCACCCAGAGCCCGGGCGGCATTGGCGAGCCCGGCTTCCCCGCGGTGTCGCCGGCGATCACCAACGCCATCTTCGCCCTCACCGGCAGGCGGGTCCGCCGCCTGCCGGTGGATCCAGCAGAGCTGGCTGGCTGGCGGCCGGTCGAGACGCCGAGCGCAACCCCTACGGCGCAGCCCACTGTGCCAGCCACGCCGCCACCGACGGAACCGCCGACGCCTGGTCCGACGGTGCCGGCCGCTTCCGAAAAGCTGTATTTGCCTTGGGTGTCGCGTGAGTAGGCCCCCGGCCGGTGGGCCAGAAGCCCGCCTGGGATGACGTCGGCGGCCAGTGACCCGTCGCCGGGAACCGACCGCGCAGCCAAGAGCCATGCCGCTGCGTAACCGCTAGCCCATTCGGAGGATGGACATGAGAAGCAATCTCCTGGCTGCTCGACCCGCCCGAGCCGGTCGTTTCGCGTCGCTGGCTCTCATAGGGATGTCGCTGGTTGTGCTGGGTGGTTGTGGCCGGGTTGGGCAGCCGGCCCCGACCGAGCGGGGCACCCCCAGCGCCGACCGCGGTGGTGAGGCGCGCGTCAGCGAGCGCTGTCTCGCTGGACGCTGGATCGGCGCCTACGAGGCCAAAGAGGAGAAGGATTGGTCGGCGGTCGAGGTGGCCGACCGGACCACCTGCTTCGAGTTGGCAGCCGACCAGACAACGCCGCTCGGCGTAGACACGGCAAGCGCGTTCACTTTTGCCACGACCGATGACTTGAGCCTCCAGGCCGTCGAGCAACTGCTCCGCGTCGAGCCCGCCATCCCGTTCCGGGTCGAGCCGGCGAAGACGTCCTGGCAAGCGGTGGGCATCGCCCACGCCGCGGCAGGGGCCACGTACCGCATCGTGCCCACGGAGCCGTTGGCCGAAGGCACGCTGTACCGGTTTGCGTTGCTCGACCAGCCTGACGGATTGCCGGTGCAGGAATGGTCGTTCGAGACGGCGCGTCCGGTGAAGATCGTGCACACCTTGCCGGGGGATGAAGCGACCAACGTGCCGGTCGACACCGGTATCGAGCTGGTGTTCAGCCATGATGGCGTGCGTGCCGAGGATGTCGAGGAGCGGTTCGAGATCCAGCCGCCGGTCCGCGGCCGATTCGAAGCGCATAAGCGGACGGTCGTGTTCGTGCCCGAGAAGCTGGAGCCAGGCACCATCTATCGCGTCACGGTGCAGGCCGGCGTCCCAGTGGCAGCCGGTGCAGCCACGATGAGCGAGCCGTACCGCTTCGCCTTCGAGACCGCCACCTTGGAGGCCCAGAGTGAAGAGACCCAGCTGGCGTGGACGCGCGATTTCTGGGACGAGCCAACCAGCGAGGCTCCCGTTCTCAGCCTTAGCGCCTACGGGTCCGAGCCCGATGCCCTGGCGGGCGAGACCGTGAAGCTTACGGTGTCTCGCTTTCCGTCCCTGGAAGCTTTCGCCGACTCCGTTGGCGAGTACACGGCACTCCCGGACTGGAGCTGGAATGCCCGCCGGGAGTTCCGGCCGTCGAGTTCCGGCCTGGCCACGGTGTCCACCTTCGATGCCTCACTGGAGCCGCTGGGCGAGTCGCAGCAGTACCTGGTGCGTTTTCCCGAGCCGCTGCCGGCAGGGCAGTACCTAGTGCGCTTGACACACGGCACCGCTGAGCAGTACGCCTGGCTGCAACTCAGTGACGTGGGCGCCTACGTGGCGTTGTCCGAGCCGCGTCTCGTCGTCTGGGTGAACGAGGTGACCACTGGCCAGCCCTTGGCAGGTGCCCGTGTCGCGCTCCTGGGCGGCGAGGTGATCGGGACGACCGATGGCGATGGTCTGCTGGCGGTGGCAACGCCGTCGGGACTGATCCACAGCCAGTCCACTCCCTGGGGCTTTGTCGAGAAGAGCACGACGGCCAGTTTGCTTGTCGAGCACCGGGGCCGGGAACTTCTGGTGGCGCTGGCGGCGGTGGGCGGTCAGCCGGACAGCGGCATGGGTCCCTATGCCAGCGCCGACGAGCGGCACCGCTATTGGCGATATGTCTACGCCGATCGGCCGCTGTACCACCCAACGGATGTGGTTCGCTTCTGGGGCTTCGTGCGACCACGCGACGGCGCTCCGCCCGTCGACCGCCTGACGGTGCGAATTGCCGGTGGCGACTACCGTGGTTACGGCTATGAGTCGTTACCCATCGCCCAAACGGTCCTCACGCCCAACGAGGCCGGAACCTTCCTCGGCGAACTGGTGCTGAAGGGCGCGACTCCGGGCTACTACAGCCTGGAAGTGCGCACCGGCGACGTCCTGCTGGCGTCCACCGCGCTCGAGGTACGGGACTTCGTCAAGCCGCCTTACAAGATCGATGTCGAGGCCGATTCCCGAGCCGTCTTCCTTGGCGATCCGGTGAGCGTCACCGTGACTGCCAGCTTCTTCGACGGCCAACCAGTGCCGGGGCTCGATCTGGTGGTGAGTGCCTACGGTGCCGATGCGCAGGCGGTGAAGACGGACGAAGCCGGCCGGGCGCAGCTCGTGGTGGTGGCTCCGGAGGAGCTGGCATCGGAGGCGTTGTATCTCGGCTACGCCTGGTTCGGCATCACCGCGCGACCGGCCAAGGAAGAGGAGAGTGAGATCGCGGGCACGGTGCAGGTGCAGGCCTTTCCGGCGCGGTTGACGGCCAGTGGCGAAGGTACCATCGATGACGCCGGTCGGGCGGTGATCGAAGGCAGCGTCCATGCGGTCGATTTGCGTCGTCTGAACGAGGAGGCCACCGCCGACTTCGACGACTTCCTTGGCGCTGCCTCCGCCGGTCGCGAGGTGACCGCCCGTGTCAGCGAGTACCGCTATGTAAAGGTCAAGACCGGCCAGCATTACGATTTCGTGAGCAAGCGAGTGGTGGACACTTACCGCTTCGACCAGGTCGAGCAGCCGATGGGGCCCTACCGCGCGACGTCGGAAGCGGACGGCACGTATCGCCTGGAGTTCGCCACCCGCAGCGATGCGTACTACGAGGTAATCGTGTCGGTGCGCGATGATGCGGGCCGGGCTGCGGAGCGGCGCGTGTTCCTGGGGCGCCCCTACGTGCCGGTGGAGAGTGGTCGGCTGGTGTTGCGTCTGGACAAGGACGAGCCGTACGACCTCGGCGAGCAGGTGGTGGCGCGCCTGAGCACCGAATCGGACGAACCGGTGCCAAGTGGTCGCTATCTGTTCCTGCGGGCGCGCAACGGCATCCTGGACGAAACAGTCCTGGACAAGCCGGAATTCACCTTTACGTTCGCCGCCGAGCACGTTCCCAACGTGGCTCTGTTGGGCGTGGTGTTCACGGGCCGAACCTTCATCCAGGCCGAGTGGACGGTCTCGGCGGTCCTCAACAACGCCAGCCGCGAGCTGGCGGTAGAGCTGAAGCCCGACCGCGAGCGCTATGGCCCCGGGGATACCGTTCGGTTGGCGGTGCGCACACGGAACGCCAAGGGCGATCCGGCGCCGGCGCGGGTACTTGTGGCGGCGGTCGACGAGGCGATCTTCCGGGTGCTAGGCCCCGAGGCGGGCAGCTACCTGAACATCCTGGGCAACCTGTATGCGCCTGCCCCCGCCGGGCTGGTGCGCAGCTACGGTTCACACCAGCTGCCGGTGGCGCTGGCGGCGGGCGCCGAACGGGGTGGTGGAGGTGGTGAGCGGGCCGATTTCCGCGATGTCGCCCTCTTCCAGGAGGTGGTCACGGGTGCCGATGGTTCTCGCGAAACGACGTTCGAACTGCCAGACAACTTGACTGCCTGGCGCGTGACCGCCCAAGCAATCACGGCGGACCTGGAGGCTGGTAGCGGCATGGTCTCGATTCCCGTGGGCCTGCCGCTATTCGTCCTGGCCACAATGAGCGACGAGTACGTGGCCGGCGAACAGCCCGTGCTGTCGCTGCGCGCCTACGGCGATGCGCTGGCTGAGGGGCAGGAGGTTTCGTTCCGCGTCACCGTGCCCTCGCTTGTCGAGAGTCCCATCGAGGTGACAGGGCTCGCCTACCAGTCGGTCGAGGTGCCGCTACCCGCCCTAGAGGTTGGGCGCTACGAGCTCAAGGTGACGGCCAGCGCGGGCGAGCGTTCGGACACCTTGGTTCGGCCCTTCCGCGTGCTTCCGTCGCGCTGGGTGCGGGTGGCCAGCCAGGTGGACGTCGTTGAGGCCGGCGCGACCTACCAGGTCGCGGAACGGCCCGCGGGGCGGGTCACCCTCACGCTGAGTGATGCCAACCGCGGTCGCTACGCCGGCTTCCTGGAGGAGCTGGCGTGGTCCGGTGGCGACCGACTGGATCAGCGCCTGGCGCGCTACCTGGCGCTGGAGATGCGCTCGCAGTACTTCGGATCGGAGAACGAGGCCGGCGACTTCACCCTGGCACCCTATCAGGTGTCCTCCGGTGGCCTGGCGTTGTTTCCGTACGGCGACGCGGATTTGGATCTGACGGTGCGGGCTCTCCTGGCGGCGCCGAACCTGTTCGGACGGGAGGCCGCCATCGGCTATCTCGCGGAGGTGGCGCGCGATCCGGATGTGACACGCGAACGGGCGATTACCGCCCTGCTTGGCCTGGCGACACTCAGCCAACCCGTGCTACAGGATCTCAACGCTCTCGCCCAGAACCTCGAGCTCCAGACCGACCGCACAACCCTATCGCCATGGGAGCGACTCGACCTGGCAACCGCACTGGCCGTGGCCGGCGAACAGGGCTGGGCATTCGACATGTACCGTGACCTGGTGCAGGAGTTCGGCCAGGCTCGAGGTGGCGCGGTGCGTCTCAAGGTGGGCGTCGACAACGATGACATCCTCATGGCGACGACGCGGGCCGCTCTGCTGGGTGCCCTGCTGGGTGACCGTACCTCGCTAGCGCTGTTCGCCTACAGTCTGCAGAATGCCAGCCGCGAAGATCTGGTGCTCCTGGAGCAGGTTGGCTTTCTGCGGATCGCGCTGCCGCGGCTGCCGAGCGACGAGCTCCGGTTCCGCTACTACCGCTTCGGCGAGCGGCAAACTGTCACCCTGGAGGCGGGCGATCGGTTCGAGCTGTCGCTGTCGCCCGAGGAGCTCGACTCGCTCGATCTGCAGGTCGAGTCCGGGGCGGCGGCGGTCACTCGGGTGGCGCTGGTGGCCGTCGATCTGGCGGCGGCGCCCGTCGATGAGGACATCGCCGTGGAGCGCGAGTACGTGGTGAATGGGCGCCCCATGGGGGGGACCGAGCCGCTGCGGCTTGGCTTGGAGGACGACGTGCTGGTTCGCTTGCGCTGGCGGCTGGGCGAAAAGATCGTGGACGGCTGCTACCAGGTGAGCGACCTTGTGCCTTCGGGCCTACGGCCCATCACCGCCCAGGTGTCGCCGTACGCCTACACCGAAGGTAGCGACATCCTGCTGCCCTACGCCATCGAAGGGCAGCGAGTCAGCTTCTGCGTGTGGCGTGACAGCAAACAGATCCCCACGTATGGGGTGCGCCCCGTCAGCAAGGGGCTGTACCTCGCCGAGCCGGCAAGTATCCAAGCGCAAGCGGCGCCAGAGAGCTGGAACCACACGACGGCACGGAGAATCGAAATACGCTGACCCGGCGCAGGCTTGGCCTCCTGCTCGGGACCATCCTGGTAGCCGGCTGGGCTGGCGGGCAGGGCGTTACCGGCACGCTAGGTGCGGACATTGGCTCGACAGCGGCGTCGGCCGGCTCCCGCGGCTGCACCCTCGTTGCGCCGGCAGCGTACTTCGATCGGTCGGCCTTCGAACGAGCCCTTGCCGGGCTCGCAGAACCTGCCGATTCCTTGCCCGGCGTGGTGGTGCTCATCGTGCCGCATCACTGGCTGGCCGCTGATGGGATTGTTGCGGGCCTGCGGCGGCTCGCGGCGTCGCCCCCTGACGTCGGGCTCCAGCCCGGCGCACCGTCGCGGCTGCAGGAAGCCGGCTGGTCGCGGCTGATCCTGCTGGCGCCCGATCACAACATGCGCGCCGGTGCCTCTGCCGTCACCGCGGCTTGCGACTGGCTGACGCCGTACGGGACTTTGCCGGCGGACAGCGTTGCTATCGGTCGCTTGCTGCGCGCCGGTGCGGCGGCTCGTGAGGACCGGACCGTTGCCCTGGAGCACGGCGCGTCGGGGCTACTACCGGCGGTGCGGCGCCTGCTGCCGGATGCCAGGCTGGTGCCGGTAGTGGTGCGGAACGACGGCCATTGGAGGGAAGTGCTGCGACTGGCCGCGGCCATCGGCAGGCTGTGGACGGAGGACACCGTGTTGGTAGTCTCGACGGACTTCAGCCACGATGTGCTGCCGCTGGAGGCACGGCGTCAGGATGCGCGCATGATCGGCCTGCTTCGAGCCCTCGACCCCCAGGCTGTGCGCCGCGTCGCCAGTGCCGGCTGCGATGCCTGGAACGCCATGGCTGTGGCACAGCTTGTCGCCAAGGCCAAGGGGGCCACGCAATTAGCCCTCGTGGGGCGCACCGACGGCAGCCAGTACGCCGGCTACGGGGGTGGACCGGTGACGAGCTACGTCGTTGCAGCCTACACGCGTCCGAGCGCGGGCGGCGGACCGCTGTCACCTGGAACGACTGCGAGGGTGCCTTGTCCCGGGCAGCGTCGTGGTGCTAGCCGCCCTGTGGTGGATTGGCCCCGTGACCTCACCTTGGCCGCGGCAGCGTCGCGGTGATAGACTCGGGCTACACGAGCGAACGTTGAGGAGACACGAATGACCATCGGACACTCGGTGCCATCGAGCGCCAACGATTACGAGCGCCTATATCGCGAGTTCACCTGGGAAGTACCCGAGTTCTACAACTTCGGTTTCGACGTGGTAGATCGTTGGGCTGAAGACCGGACGAAACTGGCACTTGTGTCTCTTGATCCTTCGGGAGAACATGCTGAGTATCACACATTCTACGAGCTATCGCAACTATCGGATCGATTTGCAAATGTGTTGCAGGCGCTCGGTCTCAGAAAAGGTGAGCGTGTGCTGATCATGTTGGAGAGCATCCCCGAGTGGTATGTGGCGATGATTGGCATGATCAAGCTGGGTGTCATCACGATGCCGGGGACGGTCCTCCTGACCGCCAAGGACATCGCCTATCGCATTCAGCAGGCCGAGGCCAGCATGGTGATCACGGATGTGAACCACATTGGCCGTGTGGAGCGGGCTGCCGAGGCATGCCCCAGCCTGCGCCATCGCATGGTGGTGGACGGCGAGGTCCTGGAGTGGCTCAGCTACCGACGACTGATGTCCGAGGCATCGCCGCATCTCGATCGCTCGACCGTCGATCCGACACGCGCCAACGACCCGATGCTCATCTACTTCACCTCGGGCACGACGGGTCACGCCAAGATGGTGCTCCATGCCCAGAGCTATGCTCTGGGTCACGAAGTGACCGCCCGCTTTGCCCAGACGCTCACCGATCGCGATCTGCACTGGACGGTCTCTGAGACCGGTTGGGCCAAGGCGGCATGGGGCAAGCTGTTCGGCCAGATGATCGTCGGATCGGCCATCATCCAGTGGGAAACGCCTGGGCGCTTCGATCCGGTCGGCTTGTTGAAGTCGCTTGAGCGCTTCGGGGTGACCACCTTCTGCGCCCCGCCGACGGTGTACCGCATGCTGATTCAGCAGGACTTGCGTCCCTACCGCCTCTCGCTGCGCCATTGCATGTCGGCCGGCGAGCCCTTGAACCCAGAAATCATGCGCGTCTGGAAGGAGGCGTTTGGCCTGGACATCTACGATTTCTATGGGCAGACCGAGACGACATGCGTACTCTCCAATTTCCCGTTTCTACCCATCAAACCGGGCTCAATGGGCAAACCGACACCAGGGCACGATGTGCGCATCGTGGATGACGACGGCAACGAGCTCGGACCGCACGAAGAGGGCAACATTGCGCTCTACCTGGGTGGGGGGCGGCCGCCTGGGTTGTTCCTGGAGTACTGGAAGGACCCGGAAGGCATGGCGCTGGCGTTCCGCGGCGACTACTACTTCACAGGGGATCGGGCGTACCGGGACGAGGACGGCTACTTCTGGTTCGTGGGACGCCGCGACGACGTCATCAAGTCCTCTGGCTACCGCATCGGTCCCTTCGAAGTGGAGTCGGCGCTCATCGAGCACCCGGCGGTGGTGGAGTGCGCTGTCGTCGGCGTCCCCGACCCGCAAGGCATCCGCGGCACCGTGGTGAAGGCCTACGTGGTTCTGGCGGCGGGCTACGAGCCGTCGGACGCGTTGGCCCAGGAGTTGCAGGAGCATGTCAAGCGCCAGACGGCGCCGTACAAGTATCCGCGAATCGTCGAGTTCGTGAGCGATCTGCCGAAGACGATCTCCGGCAAGATCATGCGCAAGGCGCTGCGCCAGGCCAGTGGCGGCGAGTGAGGTGCGGCGGGCGCGCGAGCGGTGGCGCTTGCCGGGTGGTGGTGGTCAGCGGGAGTGGGGCGAGCGCCGGATGCGCGGCGGCTGAGCAGGAGCGGCGTTGGCGCCGGCTGCGCGGCGGCGGTTTGCCTATATGGCACAGGGTCCAGGGGCGTCAGTGGCTGGCCCCGGATGCGCGGCGGCTGAGCAGGAGCGGCGTTGGCGCCGGCGGTATGGTGGCGGCTTCCGACCCAAGGCGGCGTCTGGCAGCGTGTGACGGGCGACTTCGGAGAACAACAAACGGCGGTCCCCGCCTCAGGCGAGGCCCGCCGTTGTCTGCAGGACTGGTTACCCCACTACCGCACCATGCCTACGGCGCCGTGCTCGTGGCCGGCAGTTCGAAGTTGATGTCGCCGGTGATCGCACCCTCGAGAACGGTCACCGCCGACGCCTCCTCAAGCTCGAAGGTCCCCTTGAACCAGAAGATGCGCGACTCGCGGATGTTCTCGGCGCGGGAGAGCACCACTCCCACCACGTACTCCCCGGGCTTCACCGGGATGCTGTACAGGCCCTCGCGGTCCGTCTGGCCCTTGGCCACGACGTCGAACCTAAGGGCCGCGCTGTTGGGGTCGGCGATGCGCCGCGCCACAAGCACCAGCGCTCCTGCCACGGGCTGCGGAGCATCGGCGCCCACGGTCAGCCGCACCACCTTTCCGGCAATGCCAGACACCGGCGGCACCACGGTACGCTTGAGCTCGAAGTTCACGTGGTTGGCCTCGGGCTGCTCCGGGCTAATGGCGATCACCGTGGCCTTGTCGGGGCTATCGGCGTTCTTGAACCACTGGACATCGTAGCCCTCCGCCTTGGCCATCACCAGGTACTTCCCCGCCGGCACCTTGATCTCGTAACGCCCATTGCCATCGGTGACCGCGGTGAAGCCCGTCGCCAGCGACGGGTCTGGCCCGTCGTCCAAGGTTGCCAGCGGAGGCACGCCGGGGTCGATGGCCCGCGCTGGCTGGGCCATGACACGAGCCCCCGCCAGCGGACCAGCGCCCTGGCCGACGACCTGACCGCGAATGATGCCCTGGAAGGGCGGCTGCGGCTCCGCGAGAGGCTTCAGCTTGAAGTTGATTTCGCCGGTAACCTGGCGCGGCTTCACCGGGACAAGATCCGCGTTGTGCGGCTCATCTTTGCCTTGGTAGTACTGGATGGCGAAGCCGCGCGCCACCGCTGCCACGATGTAGCGGCCAGCCGGCAGCTCGATGCGATAGTGGCCCTTCTCGTCCGTAACGGCCCGATACGCGCCCTCCACGGGTGCACCGGCCTGCTCCGGCGACTCCGCATCGGGCCGGGGCGCAACAATGGGAGCCCGATCGCGCGGCGGCGTGACCGAGACCGGCAGCTTGTTGGCTGCCCAGACGACGGCCCCGGCCAACGGCTGGCCGCTATCGGCGCAAACTACGACGCCCTCAATGGCGCCAAACGGCTGTGGCTGCGGTTGGTCCAGCACCTGGACGACGAAGGGCACGCGAATCGCGTCCTCCCGCGCCTCCGGCCGAGCCGCCGTCGAAGCCGGTCGTTCGGCCCGCACCTTCAGGATGGCCACCAGAGGATAGCGGCCCGGCTTCTCGAACCTGGCCAACGCACGCAGGCGTCCCTGATGGATCGACGGCCCATTGCGTTCCTCCTTGAAGCGATCGCCGGCAATGGGATTGGCCAGCGCGTTCGTGAGGTCGCGTGGGTAAACGAGAACCTCGGCGGCGGCAGTGCCGCGAGCGCCGGGCCCCCAGAAGGCCTGTACCTCGGCACAAGCTCCAGCCTTGCCCGGACCGGGCAGGACGATGATCCGCTCGGCGTTGTCCGTCGCCGCGTCGGGCCGGAGCGCCGGCAAGATGTCGGCTACCAGGCCATCCTGGCTGATGACCGCCAATGCCAGACCCATGGGCAAGCAGGCGACGCGCTCTGGCTGCACCGGCGCGGGGGAGGGCGCCGGAGCGTCATCGCCGTAAGCCACGGGGCCGGCGGCTAGAAGGACAAGCGCGAACAGGAAAAGGGGGACAAAACGGGTCAAACGGTTCATGTGGCTCACCTCCAACGGATTAGACGCACGACACGCGGCACAGGTAATGGCCGAACGTGAATCGGCGATGAGAAGAACGACAGCGCCGCCAAGAGGGTTAGATGGGGATCCGGATGGCGGTGGCGTTTGAGGGCGCCGGCGGGGCGTTCTTCCTGCTGCGGACGGCCGGGCGCGCCGCGAGACATGCTTGAGGCTGCGGACGGCCGAGCCCGGGCGGTGAGGTGCTTGCCGCTGCCGACGGCTAGGCCTGGCCGAACAAGGCCTCGAGGATGCGGAAGGCTGGCCCCTCGGGGTAGTAACGGACAGCGTCGGCGATCGCCTGGCTGGCCAGACGGTGACGCAAGGACGCATCCTGAACGAGCTGCGCTAGCGCCTGCAAACAGGCCGCGGGCTGAGTGGTGTCGAGGAGCAAGGCATTCTGGCCGTGACGGGCGAAGCTGCCGGCGCCGCCGAGAGCGGGCACAATGACCGCTGCCCCGGAGGCCATGGCCTCTAGCGCCGTGAGACCCATGGCCTGGTA
This sequence comes from Anaerolineae bacterium, assembly GCA_034432155.1. Taxonomy (GTDB): domain Bacteria; phylum Chloroflexota; class Anaerolineae; order Epilineales; family Epilineaceae; genus DAOUCP01. The sequence goes on along the minus strand of DAOUCP010000085.1, from coordinate 48,945 downwards.
GCTGGAGTAGTCGACGAAGACGTCTGCGCTTCCGAGCAGCCGCGCCACCTCGTCGGGCCCGAGCAATCCGGCATGGTGGTGCGGAAAGTCGTGAGGCAGCGCAAGGAAGGCAGGGTCCTCTCGCCGGCAGCCGAAGAGCACGATGTCGATGGCGGAGCCGAACGCCCGCGCCGCGTCGCGCAATACCTCCATGGTCAAGCGCGGCGCCCGGTAGGGCGTCTCGGGGCGGATCATGGCCACGACGCGGACCGGCGCCGCGCCTGTCTCGCCCACACCATGACGACGCGGCCGGAAGCGCCCGACGTCGACACTCGGGCCTACCACGCTGCTAGGAACGCCGACCAGCGCCTCCAGCTCGCGCTGCAGCCAGTCGGTCTTGGTGAAACGGGTGAGGTTGGGCACGGCGGTGTACGATCGCCAGGCGGCATGGAACCGCTCGCTGCCGGGGGCGAAGAAGTAAGGCTCGAAGTCCTGGATGTAGTAACCGAACGCCAGATGGCTGCCCTCCGGGCTGGTTGCGACCTCGGCCAGAGCCGGGATGCTCGAGAAGACTGTGGCCACCATGGCATCGAAGGCACCAGCGTGCTGGCGCAAGAACTCGCCGAAGGCGTGCTCGGTGGTGTACAGGACGGGGATGTCGAGCCGGTAGCTGGCCTCGAAGTCGTGTCGGAACTTCTGCCAGTTGACGAGCGCCACCTCGACGCCCATGGCTTGCATGGCTCGGGCCTCGGTGAGGACGACATTGGCGCCGCCGCCGGCCTTCTGGACGGGCATGAGGAAGAGCAGGCGACGGCCGGCGAAGCAATCGGTCCCGCGTTGTCGCCAGTCCTCCCGCTCGGCGAGCACGCGCGCTCGTGCCCGGATGCCGGCCAAGAGGAGCGACTCGGCACAGATGCGAACGCCCTGGTCGCTGGCTGCCCGGCCGTGCTTGCGGACGAGCTCTTCTGCGGCCCGTGTGCACAGCGCGCGGCGCCGGTCGCTGGAGTAGCTGGCCGACTGGGCGTGCCAGACGTAGGCATCGTCGGCCACCGCCAGCCGCCAGCCAGCAGCGCGCGCGCGCAGGGCGAAGTCGTTCTCCTCGCCGTAGCCCTCGCCGAAGTGCTGCTCGTCGAAGAGACCGACGGCCTCGAGCACGGCACGCTTGATGAGCAGGCAGAAGCCGTTGAGGAAGGGCAGTTCCGGGTACAGCTGGCCGGAGTCTGCTGCCAGCAAGGCTGACCAGTGTTCCAGGTCCATGCCGGCCGGGAGCGGATTGGCTGCCCAGTCCCCGTTGTCGAACACATCCGGCACGGACTGCCAGGAAGCAGTGTTGGACAATGGGCCCACCAGACCGATCTTGGGGTCCGAGACCGCGCAGGCCAACAGGCGATCGAGCCACTGGGAGGTGACGATGGTATCGCTGTTCAGGAGCACGACGTAGGCACCACGGGAGGCGCGGAGTCCCTGGTTGGCAGCTCGAGTGTAGCCGCGAGCCTGTTCGTTGCGCAGGTAGACGGCGCCGGTGCGCTCTGCCGTGGAGCGGATCCAGGCTGCCGTCGCGGGCTCGCTGCCGTCGTCGACCAGGATGAGGCGATAGGGCGCGGAGTTGTGGACAAGGACCGACTCCAAACAGCGCTCGGCGTCCGCTTGGGCGTTGTGGATGCAGACGATGATGTCCACGGTGATGGCGTCGCGACCGACCGCGGCGGATAGCGGCCGGGCTTCCGGCTGCCGGGCGGGCACCCGCTCCATCGTGCTGACCGGCGCGCCCGGCCGGCCCGACGACGGGCATGCGCCAGGGCCGAGCCGCTGGGGTGCATGCCGTTGCCAACCAGCTGCCAGCGCCTGCCGGAGGCGTGCCAGGGTGGGCCGCAGGCCGGCCTGGTGCCCGAGGCCCAGCCACCAGCCGAGCTGACTCAGAGCGTGCTCGCGCCGGCTGGCGGGGGGTGCCACGGTCCGCCGGGCGGCTTGCAAGGCAGCGACGACACGCCACGCCAAAGAACCCTCGAGCGTTCGCCAGCGAGCTTCCCACGCCCGGAGGTTGGCCTCGTGTAGCCGCAGCTCTTGGGTGCGCTGGCGAAGGGTGGCCGCCAGATTGTGCAGCTCCGCGCTCCGTTGCTGGACGGCGCGCTCGGCGGCGGTGCGCCGCTCCCGCTCGGCGGCGAGCTCGGCTTCCAGATGGGCGATGCGCGCTCGCTGGCCGGCCAGCTGCGATTCGAGCGCGGCCAGGCGCGCGGCCGGGTCGTCGGCGGAGTGACGGCTCATCGGCGTCGGGCTCGCGGCTGAAGTGCGCGCTGCAGCCAGGCGACGGCCCTGGCGCGGCGCGGCAGCGGGCCGAAGTCGCCTTGCAGGCCGAACGCTTCGACTGCCTCTACCAGCGCCCACCAGCCGCTGCCGTCCGGCGGCACTGGTGCGTAGGGCTGGGCGAACAAGGGCAGGATTGCGTCGTCGGGCCGTCGCCGTGCCTCCTGGATGGCGGCTCGCCGAAGCGCCAGCGCCGGCCAGTCGAGTGCCAGCGGCGTCAGGTACGGCCAGCCGGACCAGCCTGGGCCGGGCAGTGGCAATCGCAGCCGCTCCTCCGGCCGTGTCGGGCCTCCCGCCGCCACCGCCACCTCGCCCGCCTCCGATCGAGTTCGATCGGCGTCTCCCGCCATCGAGGCCGTGGCCTGCCCACCCTCCGTGGGACATGACCACGGCCCAGGAGCCGCTGCCTCACGGATCACCGACCGCGGCGCGCCGGCGCGGACCGCGGCCAGGCCAAGGACGGCGGGCAGGAGGCGCTCGAGAAGCTCGCCGCTCGCGTTCTTGACCACCGTGGCCAAGGCATTGCGTTCGTACATACGCTGCTGGCGGCCAGCGAGCAGCGGACGGGCGGTAGCCCCGTGGCGATGGCGGACGACTGCGGAGTCGAGGTGGAGCACGCGATAGCCGGCCAACCACAGTCGCCAGCCCAGATCCACATCCTCGTAGTAGCAGAAGTAGTCGGCGTCGAAGCCACCGAGCCGCAGAAAGGTCGGGCGATGGATGAACATGGCGGCGCCCGAGGAGAAGAGCGTCGGTCGTGGCTTGCCGCTCGGCTGCCCTGCCAGTCGGCCGTACCCCAGGGCGTGGCCATGTCCCGTCAGCGCAGCTCCGCCGCCGTCGAAATCCAGACGGCGGCCCGACCAATCGACCAGCCGGGCGCCGGTGCACGCCACCTCGCCGCCCAGGTGTCTGGCAAGCTCGACCAGCACATCGGGCGCCAGGCACGTGTCATTGTTGACGAACAGCACGAACTCGTGATCCAAGGCCTCGGCGGCACGGTTGTTGCCGGCGGCGAATCCTAGGTTGTCGTCCCAGCGAAGAACGGTGATGCCGGGGAATGCGTGCTGCACGTACTCGCCGGAACCATCGGTGGAGCCGTTGTCGACCACCACGACTGCTGGCGGGCCGGAGAGGCCAGTCAACTGCAGCGCCGACGCAACGCAGGTCGGCAGAATCTGGCGTCCGTTGTAGTTGAGGATGACGACGGCGGTGTCTTCCGGCCGTCCCGCAGGCAAGGCATCGACACCGGCGCGGAGTTGTGCATGGCCCGCCGGTCTCGACCATCCGATGGGCGCCACTGCCGAGGGCGAGAGGTCGACCTGCTGGTGGGCTGCGGCAAGCTGCGACGGCCCGCCCAACCCGGCCGCGGCCGGTCGAGGATGCAGCGAGGATAGCTCGGCCGGCCTTCCGGAGGTCCTCAGGCGACGGGTGCGTTTCGGCATGGCGACATCGGTCCCGGGGGCACGGTGGCCCGGCGAGGCCAGCGGCGGGCACACGCTGCGGCACGGCTCTGGGGGGCCACCGCGTCCTGCGGCCGCCTTGGCACGCCTGGGCGCAGATCAGGCCCGCGTCCCCGATTCTAGCCGTGAGGCTGGGGTCTAGCGAGTCCGCGCGTGTCAGGCGCCGCGGCTACCATGGGGGCACGGCTACCCTCTCTGCGAAAGGCGAGTCCACGCGCACTAGGAGCCGCCTAGCCCTTCGGTGGAGCCCCAGCGGCCACGCCTGAGCCAGCGGAGGTAGCTCCCAGCGGTCGCGCCTAAGCCAGCGCAGGCAGCTCCTAGCGGCCGCGCCTGAGCCAGCGCAGGTAGCGGATCGCCTCTTCGGCCAGCAGCAAGGGACCGCCCTCGCGCAGAACCTCGAGGCTGCGGCGTGGGAGCTGACGCCATGTGGTGGCCGGCACATCAACGACGCCGGCCGTGGCCGGGGGCGTGTCCGGCGCCCGCCGGGGCTGGCGCAGGAAGCCGAGGAGTGGTTCCGCCGCCCGGGACCAGGTCATAGCGGGGCGTAGCCGTGCAAACGCCTCGGCGTAGGCGCTCTTGCCCCCCGGCCGCTCGAGCAGCGCGCGCAACGCTTTCACCGTGGCCCCGACGTCGCCGGGGGGTACCACCTCGCCTAGGCCCTCGCGGCAAACGAGATCGGCCAGCACGTCGCCGCCGGTAACCAGCATTGGCAGGCCGGCCCAGATGTAGTCCATGATCCGGGTCCGAAAGGCGAAATGGGTCTCGATGTGGGGTTGGTGAAAGCTGACGCCCACGTCAGCCTCGAGAAGGTGTCCAGCCCGCTGGCCGTACGGAATCCACCCGGGATCGAAGTGCACAACACGGCCAAGCAGGCCCAACTCGGCGGCGAGCGAGCGGGCCCGCCCGGACATGCTGGTATCAGGCGGGAAGCGTGTGGGCGCGCCGGTGCCCATGAACAGCAGCCGCAGCTCTGGCCGGTCCGTTGCCACCTCGGCCACCGCCCGGATGAGGGTCAACGGGTCCAGCCAGTTCCAGATGCCGCCACCCCACAACACTAGGAAGCTCCCGCCGTCGATGCCTGGCAGTACACCTCGGGCTGCTGGCCCGGCCGCTCCAGGCGGCTGTTCCGGCAACCCGAAGGGCACGACGTCGATCAGCCGTCGCAGGCTGGGATCGGCATCGTAGGTGGCAGGATTGACCCGCCCCAGGGCCGTGAGCAGGCCAAGCCAATAGTCGCGTTGGCGTTCGCTGGCGCAGACGAAGAAGTCACCACGGCGGAGCTGGCCGACGAGAGCCTCCAGATCGCTCCAGTGGCTGCGGGTACGTGTCGGCCGTGTCTGATGGGCTCGGGCTGCCAGATTCTCGAGCACGAAGGGATCGTAGATATCGATCACCAGCGGCCGGTCCATCGCCGCCAGGAAGGGATAGTGGGACAGCACCAAGCCCTGCGCGACGATGGCCTTGGCTTCCGCGGCAGCCTCCCGCAGCCGGCGACCGGGAGTGTCGTAGCTCAGAAGCGGGAACGCCTCGGAACTCGCCACCGGCCCCGGGACGGCCAGCGCCACCGAGAGCCCGGCGCCGTGGATGGCGCGGCTGAGCTCCAGCGCCCGAATCGCCGGGCCGGCCATGCGTTCGCCGACGAGGTCGTTGGCGATCACCAGGGCGTCGATCATGGTGCCGTGGTTGGGGGGCCTCGCGTCCCGTCCGGAGGCGCGACGTCGGCCACCAGGTAGCACTCGAACGAGCGGTCGAGACGAGCCAGCACCGCCTCCAGCTCCGTCCGCGTGGCCTCGACGTGGTGTGCGGCCGCGGCCAAGAGCGCGTCACGACGCGCCTGGGCATCCACATTGGCGTTTAGACGGGCGATTGCCCGGTTCCAATCAGCGACCAGGGGGTCCAGATAGGGTCGCACCAGGAACCGCACCGCCGTCATCTTCAGCCGCCACCACAAGGCCCCGATGGCCCCACCGCGTCTAGGCAGGTCGGGCTCGTAGCGGAAAGCGGGTAGGGGCGTCATCGGCTCCAAGGTCGGCCATTCCTGCGGCAGCTCCGGAGACGGCGTGCGTGGGCCGAACATCGGGCACGCCAGACTCGAGTTCTCCCCCTCCAGCGTAGTTGCGAAACCAGCCCGCTCGGCGAAAAACGCTAAGAGATGGGGGTGGTAGAAGGTCAAGTGGCCGAAGTGGAGGTAGAACATCTCCAGGTGGCTGTAAAGAGCACGCACGTTGGGCGTGACCACCACCAGCCGACCACCACGGCGCAGGACCCGCCGCGCCTGGCGAAAGAGCCCCAGGACGTTGGCGTAAGGCAGATGCTCGACCAAGTGGGCGCAGAAGAGGCCATCCCAGCTTGCGTCAGGCTGCTCGATGAGCCACGCCGTGACCTCGGCCTGAACGACCGGCACGCCCAGGGACCGGGCCCGGGCAACGCAGCCGGGATCGGCGTCGACGCCCAGGGACGCGTGACCGGCAGCAGCCAGCAGGGCCACGAAGGCTCCTTCGCCGCAGGCCAGGTCCGCCACCCGATGGCAGCCCCGAAAGAGCGGTACGTAGAACTCGTGGATGCGCCGATGGGCGTCGGCATCCGGCTCGCGGATGAACTCCAGAAAATCGGCTTCCAGGCCTGGGCCGTTCACCGGTTGCCTCCCGAGAGGAGTAGGTTCATGGCGCATCACGCCTCCGAGGGATCCTCGGAGAAGCTCTCGTGCTCCCAACGTGCCGGCAGAACCAGCAGGCCAAGCCGTGGCCGCGTGTCCTCGGAGCGCACTCGGAAAGGGTAGCGTCGGTGATGGTGGTCGAAGGCGTGGGTGCAGGTGTGATCGTAACAGCTCACCGAGACCTCGTACGTCCCCGCGAGCAGTGGCAGCGATGCCACGACGTAACGCACTTCGCCCTGGCCCTCGATGGCCTCAATGGTCAGTCCCGCCTCCAGCGTGTTCGGCCCGGTGATGTGCAAACCATCCTGGCGATGCAGGGCCAGGCCGAACACGGGCTGAGCGATGCGCCCGTGGGCCGTGTACCGAATGCGCACCGTCATCGGTTGGCCGGTCACCAGAACATGCTGCGGCGTTCCGTCTGGGCCGAGGATCGCGACCTCGCCGATTTCGACCTCCCGCGTGCCCCACCGGTCTTGCTCCGCAGCGGAGGCAGCCGCCGGGGTGACCGACGACGTTGTCTCTGGGGACCGCCCGGCTTCGGCCGCCAGTCGGGCCTTCTCATGGGCCACGATGCTGGCGTAGTAAGCTTCGACCACGTCATCGGTCGGTCCGTAGGCCCGCACCATGCCTCCATCCAGCCACAGGGCGCGCTCGCACAGCTCCCGGATGGCGCCCAGATCGTGGGACACGAGGGCGATCGTCACCCCCGAGCGGCGCAGCGCCATGATGCGGTCGTAACACTTGCTGCGGAAGGCCTGATCGCCGACGGCCAGGATCTCGTCCAGGAGCAGGATCTCCGGATCCAGGTGCACGGCGGTGGCGAAGGCCAGACGCATGAACATGCCCGAGGAATACTGCCGAACCGGCAGATCGATGAACGCACCGAGCTCCGAGAACTCGATGATGGGCGCCAGTCGGCCCGCCATGTCGCGCCGACTCATACCCATCAAGGAACCGCTCAAGTAGATGTTCTCGAGGCCGCTCAGGTCAGGGTGGAAGCCGGCACCGAGCTCCAGCAAGGCTGCCAGCCGGCCCTGAACGACGATCTTGCCCGACGTGGGCTCCAGGATCCGCGCTGCCAGCTTCAGGGCGGTGCTCTTACCCGTGCCGTTGGCTCCGATCAGACCTAAGGTGCCGCCGTGCTCCAGGTTGAAGCTGACGTCCGACAGGGCGGCGATGATCTCCCGCTGCCGTCGCGCTCGGCGGAGGGTGCCGACGAACGCCTCCTTCAGCGACCGCGGCCGATCGTGCTCGATGGCGAAGGTCTTGGTGACGTGCTCGAAGCCAATGGCCGTGGTCATCAGACTTCCTCGCCGAAGCGGCCACTGTACCGGCAGAAGAGGGCATAGCCGACCAGCAGGGCGACGATGGCCGTCACCGCAGTGCGGAGAAGGAAGTCGAGGGCCGGCGGTCCAGGGATGGCTGCCCCGGCGCTGCCGAAGAGAACCACGCGATAACTGGCGATGATGGAGGCCATGGGGTTAAGAATGTACACCAGCCGCTCGGCAGACAGGGCGGTCGGCCCGAGGTGCAGGATGGAGCCCCGCAACGACTCGATCGGATAGATGATGGGGGTGACGAAAAACCATGCCAACAACACGACTTCCAGGATCACGCCCGTATCGCGATAGTACACGTTGGCCGTCGAGAGGAGGAGGACCATGCCGATGGTGAATGCCGCCTGGACGAGAATGATCAGGGGTACCCACAGCACGTAACGGGTGACCGGAATGCCCGAAAGAACCAGGATGACGAGGAGTACGGGCAGCGCCAACAGGAAGTTGACGAGTTCACTGGCCACGACGCTGATCGGCAGCACCTCCCGCGGGAAGTACACCTTCTTGATGAGGCCGCTGCTGGCGACAACACTCTGAGTTCCCCCGGCCATCGAGACACTGAACCAGTTCCACGGCAGCAGGGCAACCAGCACGAAGGCGTGATAATCCTCGGTGCCTCGGCCCAAGAAGAGGTCGAATACGACCCAGAAGACGAGCATCATCAAGAGTGGGCTGACGAGCGACCACAGGTAGCCGAGGACCGAGTTCTTGTAACGCACTTTGAGGTCGCGCCGCACCAGGTTGCCAATCAGATGGCGGTAGAGCCAGAGCTCGCGCAGCCGATCGACGGGGTGCTGGTTGGCCTGGCTGATCCAGGTATTCGTCCGCCTCGCGGTCAGGTGTCCCTCCTTGGCGGGGCGGCGAGTGGCTCGTGCGCCTCGACCAGCTTGCACCCGGCGATGAGTCGATCGTACACCTCGACCAGCTTGCGCCCGGCGATGAGCCAGTCATACTCGGCCGTTGCCCGGGCCCGCAGGCGTGCAGCGCGGGCGGCGAGCGTCTCGGGTTGCGCCAGAGCGTGGAGGATGGCGCGTGCCAGATCATCGGCGTCACCCGCCGCGGCGTAGAACCCGTCGTCGCCCAGGTACTCCCGGCTGGCCGGCGTATCGAAGGCCACGGTGGGCAAACCCATCGCCATATAGTCGAGGATCTTGCCGCTGCCTTCGGTGGCGCTCAGCTTCGTCGCCAGCGCCAGGTCGCCCAGTGCTAGTCGCCTGGGAGCCTCCTCGTATGGCACCCGGCCGGTAAACGTCGTCCACGCCGCGAGACCCAGCTGGCGTGCGATCGTGCCGTAGGTCTCGGTGCCGGGAAAGCCCATGACCAGGAAGTGAACGTCGGGACGGGCGTTCACCACCAGCCTGGCAGCCTGCAGCAGCAGGTCGGTCCCCTGGTGACGAGCCAGCAGACCGAGGTAGACGATCACCTGGCAGCCGGCCGGTATGCCCAGCGCGGCGCGCTCGCGCTGGCGTTCCTCGGCGGACAAGACATCCGGCCGGAAGACGGTGGCGTCGACGCAATCGGGCAATGGCAGAACGCGATCCGGAGGCACTCCGAACTGAGTTGCCAAATGTCGCTGGCCTTGCGCGGAACTGGTGACGATGGCCGCCGGCCGGTGGTCGATCCAGTGCTCCAGGCGCCGGAAGACGGCGCATGCCCACCCGTTGCGTTGGAGAAAGCCGTGGTCGATCATTTCGCCGGTGAGGCTACCCTGGAAGTCGAAGACCAGCGGGCGACCGAGCAGGCGGCTGGCGAACCACCCGATGAGCGCGCCCTCGTGGAGGTGTCCGTGCACGATGTCCGGCCGCCAACCGCCGAGAAGGGTCAGGGTGCGCAGGGCCAGCAAGGCATCGAAGGCGATCTTGTGCCGCGAGGAGCCAACCTCATAGTTGCGTCGCCAGGGGATTGGCACGGTGCGCCGAATCTCGACCCCAGGAACGTCGCGGCCGTTGTAATAGGTGACGACCTTGATCTCGTGACCGAGGCGCTGCAGGACCCGGATCTCTTCCAGGATGCGGACGTGGCAGCCGTAGTCGGCAAAGAACGAGGTGGGCGCGATCATCAGAATGCGCCGGGCGCGATCGGGCATCGCAACAGGGGCAGCGGCGCGGCGTGATCCCGCCTCCCCCATGGCCGCTTGGGGGGTCACGGCCGGGGATTCTAGGGGAAGCGGGGCGGCTTGCCAAGCACAGCGGCCAGCATCTTGCAGCGCGGTTGACCGGCAACTTCGTGCCCGCCTAGCGCTCCGGGGGTCGCCGACGCGGGGTGCCCAAGCGGCCGAACAGCGTCTGACGCAGCAAATGGGGCTCGTCCAGCCCATCGGTGGTCAGCGGTCGCTCGTGGGCCGACGGCGGCCAGGTGGACAACACCTGGTGGGCGGCGGCGGCCTGGCGTTCGATGGCCCCGGCATCGGCCTGGGCCAGGACCTGGTGCCAGGTGTCCAACTCCGACAGCAGGCGGTCGAGCCAGTGGAGGGTGGTCTCCCGGGCCGCAGCAAGCTCGGTGCCCGCCTCGGCAAGCCAAGCCAAGAGTTCCTGCAGCTCCTCGTCTCGCTGGGGCTCGCACAGCCGCTCGAGGTCGCGCGCCGAGGGGCTTTGGGCCAGGAGCGCGAACTGGACGCTGCGGATGAGATCGGGCAGCAGCGTCGAGCCGACCACCAGGGCATCGTGTTCGGCCGCCTCGATGAAGTAAGGCTCGGCGTCGAAGGCTCTCACCAGCTCTGCCAGCATCCCTACGGCCGCGTTGCCCGAACCGGCAGCCGGCACCAGGCAATAGGTGGCGCCGCGCAGCGCCTCGGCCCCCATCGCTGCGCCGCGTCGAAGCACTGGATGCCCGCCTACGAAGGCGACGCTGCTCGGCAAGTGATCGGCCGCCTGGGCCAGGACGGGCAGCTTGAGCAGCGCCGTATCGGTGACCAGCGCGCCGGGCCGTAGGTGCGCTGCAATCCGCTCCAGGGTGGCCAGCAGGGGGCGCAGCGGCTGCGTTATGAAGACGACTTCGGCGTCCTGCGCGGCCGCGACCGGATCGGCGGTGCGGCCGTCGAGGGCGCGGTCAGCCAGCGCCACGGTCGAGCGCTCGGCATCGCCTGCCCAGCCCAGAATCCGCCACTCCGGCCGGGCGGCCCGCACCGCTGCGGCCAGACGGCAGCCCATCGCATCGAGACCCAGAACGGCGATGGTTCGTCTGGCAGCAGGATCGATCGGTCGATGGGCTCGCTTCACCGGTTCGCGCTCCCCAGGGCAAGCAGCGCCCAGTCTACACGTGTGCCGCTTCCGAGTCACGCGCGCGGCTGGGGAGCCACGTGCGCCTGGCGGCGGACTCGCATGTGCTGCTGGGACGTCACGGGCGCGACAGCAAAGTCAGTGGCGTGGCAGCGGAGTCGCGTCTGGCACTGTCAATTCACGCGCGCGACAGCGAAGTCAGGCGCGCCGCTTCCAAGTCACGCGCGCCTGGTATGGGACGGATGGCGCTGGACAGCGGCCGCGCAGTGGTTCACCCAGGCAGCAGCGACGGCTTGACGGCGGGTGTCTCCTCTCGTATTGTCCCCTGCGCTCAGGGGGGCCGCCAATGGGCGGGCAGGTGCGCATGCGTCCTCCGTGGCCGATGCGGTGCGGAGCGGTCTTGCCGAGAGCGGTCCATCTTGTCCCGTTCGACGACATCGGATGGTGCGCCATGCACGTGCTTCAAGAAGGGCAGGGGGAACTCGTCGGCTGGCACGACCCTGACGAGAACCGGCAGTGGGTGCTCGCCAACAAGCGGCGGGACCTAGTGGACAAGCGCATGTCGGTGGCCGAGGCGGTCTCTCGCTTCGTGCACGACGGTGACTTCATCGCCTCCGGCGGCTTCGGCCACGTGCGGGTGAGCATGGCGGCCATCTACGAGGTCATTCGCCAGCGTCGTCGCCATCTGGTGATGGCCGGCAAGACGGCGGTGCACGACGCGGATCTGCTCATCGCCTCTGGCTGCGTCGACCGCATCGAGGTGGCCTACGCTTTCGGCCATGAGCTGCGCGGCCTGTCTCCGGCGTCGCGGCGGATGGTGCAGGAAGGCCACTGCAAGGTCGTGGCCGAGATCAGCAACGCCGGCTATCAGTGGCGCTTCCTGGCGGCGGCCATGGGCCTGCCTTTCATCCCGGCGCGCAACCTTCTAGGCACCGATACGCTGGCGCACAGCTCGGCGAAAGTGGTCGAGGATCCATGGAGCGGCAAGCCCATCTGCCTGCTGCCGGCCTGCTATCCCGACGTGGCCCTAATCCACGTGACGCGAGCTGACGTCTACGGCAACGCCCAGATCGACGGCACCCTCATCGAGGACTTCGAGCTCGCCCGCGCTGCCCGCCGGTTGATCTTGACCACCGAGGAGATCGTGCCGGCCGATGAGATCCGCAGCGCCCCGTGGCGAACCGTCATCCCCTTCTACCTGGTGGATGCCGTCGTTGAGGTGCCATACGGCTGCCATCCGTGTCAGATGCCGCGGCGGTACTACTTCGACGAGGATCACATGCGCGAATGGCTGAACCGCTCGAAGACCCCCGAAGGCGCTGCTGGCTATTTCCAGGAGTACGTCTTCGGGGTCCCAGACTACGATGCCTATCTGGCGAAGATCGGCGGGCTGCCGCGAATGCTGCACCTTAGGCGCATCGAGGAACTGCGAGACTGATACCCTTGCCGGAGTCCGGCGCGGAAGAACGTGCTCCGGCGAACCACGGAGATCGCGAAATGACCGTTCCACCGACCTACTCCTCGACCGAGCTTCTGGCGTGCGTGGCAGCGCGGCTCCTGGAGGACCGCAAGTCGGTGTTTGTGGGCACCGGTTTGCCCATGATCGCCGCCATGCTAGCCCAACGCAGCCACGCCCCCGGTCTGCTCATCGTTTTCGAGGCGGGCGGAATCGGCCCGCAGGTGCCGGTGTTGCCCATCTCGGTTGGGGATTCCCGCACCTTCCATCGGGCGGTCGCTGCCTCGTCGATGCACGATGTCATGGCGGTATCCCAGGCGGGCTACATTGACTACGGCTTTCTCGGTGCGGCGCAGCTGGATCCTTTCGGAAACATCAACACCACGGTCATTGGTGAACATGACCGTCCCACAGCTCGCCTCCCGGGGAGTGGCGGGGCCAATGACGTTGGTTCCTTTTGCTACCGCACCATCATCATCATGCGACAGGACCGTCGGAAGTTCGTTCCCCGGCTGGACTTCCTGACCACACCAGGCTACCTGGACGGACCGGGTGCCCGGGAGCGGGCGGGTCTGCCGGCCAATAGCGGGCCCTACCGGGTGATCACCCAGCTTGGCGTCTACGGATTCGACGACGACACGAAGCGGATCCGCCTCCTGGCGGTGCATCCAGGCATCGGCGTCGAAGAGGTGCAGGCCAACAGCGGTTTCGAAGTTGCCGTGGCCGAGCCTCTGGCTACGACTTCACCTCCCACCGACGAGGAGCGCCAGATTCTGAAAGCGATCGATCCCACGGGTTTGCTGATCGGAGGCTAAGCCCCGGCCGGCCCGGTCGCAGTGGCGCAGTGGGGCATCTAGAACCACGCGTCGCTGACGGAGCCAGGCATCTGGCTTTGAATCGTGCGACAGCGCTACCGGTGGTCGGCCGGCTACCGGTTCGACAAACGGCAAACACCGACTCATGATGCAAACGCACGGCCCAGCCGCGGCTGGCTTGCCCCGGAGACGAGCCCGCGATGGCTCCACGCCGGCCCGCGGGCTGCCGGTCATCCCTTCGTGACTCCACGCCAGGCCCGGGGGTTGCGGGTCATCCCTGCGTGGCTCCACGCCAGCCCCGCGGGGTGCCAGTCCGTTGAGGCCCAGCCGGCAACGCAGTGGCTGTCCTTGTACACGCCGACGAAGTACACCACGCGCTGAGCCGTTGGCGTCTTGCGCATTCCGTATTGTGTCTGGCGTACTGCGTATTCCGTGTCGCATCTTGGCTACTGCGTCTTGCGTACTGCGTCTTCCGTACTTGCGTCTTCCGTCTGGTGCATCGCTCGTGCGCGCTGGCGGTGGCAGTGTCGGACCGTTGGTCCCGACGATGATGAGGTGACGCTGCTGCGCGGCCTTCGCGGCTAAGCCGGGATGCAGCGGTACCGCCGCAGCTGCTCGGGTGCACCTCTTTAGAACAGCCCGAGGTCTCTCCGACTCGCCGAGCTGGACCCGGGCATGGCGACGTGGCACATGCCGGCACGCGAGTTGGCGGGCGCCGACAAGAACGACCCCCGATCCGCATTCCCACTGCAGCCCCGACGGATGCCCGGCGGCAAGCCCGCGTGACACCCCACGCAGATCGTCCGAGGCCCGTCCAAGGCGATCGCGATGGCGTATCACTTGATGCAGCGCTAACACTGCGCGTCGAGGGCTGTCAGCGCGGCGTGGCGTTCTCCCTGCGGGGTGTTGGCCCAGTGCGGCGGGGCCGGGGACTCGTGGCAGCGCACCAGCTCGACCAACTCGACGTCGGCTCCGGCGGCGGCGAGACGCTGGGCGCCGATCTCAGGATGCTGAGCGACGACGAAAAAGGCCTTGCGCCAGCCGCTGGGTGTGCCGCACAGCCAACGCCAAAGCGGAGGCACATAGCCCGCGAGCAAGACGCGCAGGATCCGATGCCGAATGCCGACCGGCGAGTCGGCCTTGCCGAAGTCGTGGAGCAGGCCCGCCTGCAGCAAGATCGCGTCGCTGTGCCCGGCGGCGCGCAAGAGGGCCAGCATCTCCAGTCCGTGCAGACGATCCTCGGGCGGCATGCGGCGGAACAGGGCCAGAAGGTGCGGTGGCAGCACCTCCGCCGCCGCTCGATCGTCCGGAGGCAGGTGACGGGCGGCCAGCGCCCGCAGGAACTGCCGCACCCGCACCCGCGCCGTCGGCTGGGCGGTCAAGGTTAGAAACGCAGGCTAAGCCCGGCCGCCAGGTCGCTGCCGGCGATGAGCCACACGAGCAGCCGCACGAAGGGTGACATGATGGCGCCCAGAAGCGACACGCCGAGCATCGAGCCGAGGACGATGAGGGCGAGGAGGGCCACCATCCCGAAGCTCTCGAACTCGCGCACTCGGTAGGCCATGTGCCGGGGAGCCAGGCCACTCACGATGCGCCAACCGTCGAGCGGGGGAATGGGGAGGCTGTTGAACACCGCCAGCATGATGTTCAGGAGGGCGAAGAAGCCCAGCAGGCTCGCCAGGAGCCCGTGCGTGGAGAGCAGGCCCAGTCGTAGGGGCAGGATAGCCAAGGCGGCGAGGGCCACGTTGGATCCCGGGCCGGCGGCACTGACCAGGACGGTGCCGGTCGGGCCGAGGCGAAATGGATCGATGGGCACCGGCCGTGCCCAGCCGAAGCCGGCCATCAGGAAGAAGATGGCCCCCAAGGGGTCGATGTGGCGAGCCGGGTTGAGGGTCATCCGGCCGGCGTAGTAAGCCGTCGGATCCCCCAGGGCAAAGGCCGACCGAGCGTGCGCCCATTCGTGCACCGACAGACCAACGACAAGCGCGCCGAGCAGCGAGAGTACCGACAGCGGGTTGCTGAGCAAGTCCAGGATGAGCATGATGCCTCGGCAGCGAAGGGGTCTGCAGCGGCAGTATAGCACACGATTTGCGAGGCCGCGGTGCTATACTCCCACCCCCGTGCAACCTGGAGCCCCCAGCGACATCGGGCTGGGCGATGTCGTCCAGCTGCGCAAGAACCACCCCTGCGGCGGCAACACGTGGCGCGTCGTGCGGTTGGGCGCGGATATCGGGCTTGTCTGCTTGCGCTGCCAGCGGCGGGTGCTCCTGCCTCGCGCCGAGTTCCACAAGCGACTGCGGGCGGTGATTGAGCGAGCGCCGTCGCCCGGGCCTCCCGGGCCGAGCGGCGCCTAGACGGGCGGTTGGCCGCCGCGCCGTGGTGGGCGCCGGATGTGTGGCAGGCGAACATGACTCCACCGATTGTGGCTGCTTACTCGCTGCTCATCCTCAGTCTGGGCCTCTGCGGCTTGCGGGTGCTGTTCTTCACCGCCAGCTATCTGGCGACGGCCCCCAGGCGACCGTGGCTCTCGGTCGCCACCCGGACCGACCAACCGGTCGTCACGGTGCAGCTACCGATTTACAACGAGCCATGGGTGGCGGCGCGCGTGATTGATGCCGCCTGTCGATTGCGCTGGCCGCGCGATCGATTCCAGGTGCAAGTGCTGGACGACTCGAGAGATGGCACCACGGCCATCGTCGACGCCGCGGTCGGGCGCTGGCGGGCACGAGGCATCGATATCCAAGTCTGCCGCCGGGGGGTGCGGGATGGCTACAAGGCCGGTGCTCTTGCCGCCGGGCTGGGTAGCGCTCGCGGAGAGATTCTCGCGGTCTTCGACGCCGATTTCGTGCCGCCAGCCGACTTCCTCGAACGGACGGTGCCCTACCTGAGCGGAGATGTGGCTGCCGTGCAGGCCCGCTGGGGCCACCTGAATCCCGATGCCACGCTCGTGACGCGCATCCAAGCCATGGCCTTGGACGGCTACTTCGTGATCGAACAGACGGTGCGGGCGCGCCTGGGGCTGTTCGTGACCTTCAATGGCTCCGCGGGAGTCTGGCGGCGCGAGGCGATTGAGGCCGCCGGTGGTTGGCAGGGCGATTCCCTGGCCGAGGATACCGACCTGAGCTTCCGGGCCCAATTGGCAGGCTGGCGAGTGCTCTTCCTGCCCGAAGTGGTCATCCCTGCGGAGCTGCCGATGACCTTATCCGCCTTCCGCCGCCAACAGCGCCGGTGGGCGATCGGCACCACCCAACTCGTGCTCAAGCTGGGCGGCCCCATCCTGCGCGCACCGCTGCCCGTTGTGGTGCGGCTGCACGCCTTGCTCACCCTAGGCGGACACTTCCTGCACCTGCTTCCCATCGCCTGTCTTCTGGCCTCGCCGCTCATCCTGCACCATCCGCCGACGTTTCCTCCCGCCCTGGCGGTGCTAGCTGTGTTGGGCCTGGCTCCCCCCGCCATGTACGGCATCGCCTTGGCGGAGCTGCACGCTGATTGGCGTCGCCGGCTGGCGTACTATCCGGCGCTGGCCCTGGTAGCGCTGGGCTTGTCGCTGGACGGCAGCCTGGCCGTCGTCCGAGCCATCAGCCGCCGGGGGGGTGAGTTCGAGCGCACGCCGAAGCTGGGCACAACCAATGGTGCCGGTACAACCGTGCCGGCGATGTCGCCGAGACTCGAGCCGGTCGTCGTCGGGGAGGCTCTGCTGGCCGTCTACGCCATGAGCATTCTCGGCCTTGCAGCCGCGAGCGGGCGCTGGGGTTGGGTGCCTCTGTTGGCCCTGTTCGCCGCCGGCTTTGCCAGCACGGTGTACCTGTCGCTACCGCTCAACCGGTTGCCCGCCGCCTTGGCTCGCGCGCATCGTCTGGCTCGCCCGGGGCTCAGCCGCACCCGAGCCTGGTCGGCGGCTGGAAGTGCAGCCGCAGCCAGTCTTGCCCTGGCGACGGCCGAAGAGCCCCTTCGGCAAGACGCAGACCCGGCACCCAGATGATCTCGTCGCCTAGAACGAGGAGCGGCCAGGAGTCGCGCTCGGCCCGGGGCACATGGCAGTCGACGAACAGGTCCTGAAGCCGCCTATGTCTCCCGCCCATGCCTTGGGGAATCAGCCGGTCGCCTGCCCTGCGGCCGCGCACCGCCAGGCCCTGGTCAAGGAAGCGTGCATCCAGCACCGCCGTCCAGGGCGACGGCGGTGGCGGTGCCGTGCCAGCTGCGCCAACGCAAACCGACAGGGACCAGCCGCCGGGCAGCCGCAACGAGCCGCTGCGCGGTATGGGCTGGGGTTCGGGGCGTAGACGCGGCGGCGGAAGTGGGCTCTCGGCGGTGAACCAGAAGGCCTCGACGTCGCCCTCCAGACGAAGGCCGAGCGGCAGGCCCGGGTGCGGTTGACCGGTGGCAGCAAGGCGCATGGCTTCGATGTGCTCGCCACCGAAGGGACTGCGACCGGCGAGCTCGGACACCGCGCGGCGCAGCAAGCGACGCTGCAGCGCTTCGGGGAGCTCCTGCCAAACGGCGCGGCGGAAGCGGAACGGTCGGCTGCCGGAGACGACGCACTTCTCCCAAGCTGCATCCACCAGCGGTTCGAGCACCGCCAGATCGTCGGCGATCCATCGGCTGGTGCGCCGCAGCGTCTCGCGCAGACGAGGGTTCTCGGCTTCAAGGAGCGGCAGGATTTGGTGGCGGATGCGGTTGCGCAAGAAGCGGAGATCCTGATTGGAAGGATCCTCGCGTACCGCCAGGCCTTGCTGCTGCAGATAGGCCTGAATGGTCGAGCGCGGGACATCAAGCAGCGGTCGTAGGAGCCGCCGAGGCAATGTGGCCAACCGCCGACCGAGCGCCAGCTCAACGTCGTCGGCGGTCAGCGGATAGGGCGCCAGCGGCGTCATGGCCTTCAGGCCCTCCAGGCCACTGCCGCGAAGGAGGTTCATGAGCACCGTCTCCGCCTGGTCGTCGGCGTGGTGAGCGACGACGACGGCCTCTGCGCCAACCTCGCCGGCTGCCGAGGCCAGAAAGGCGTAACGCGCCAGCCGGGCCGCCTCCTCCAGCCCACGCCCGCTCTTGGCGGCCAGGGCGGCGACATCGAGAGCCTCGATGGTCGCCGGGATCTGCCAGTGCCGAGCGAGCTGGGCGACGTACACGGCGTCGTCGGCCGAGCCAGGCCGCAGCATGTGGTCGAGGTGGGCCACATGGAGGCGCAGGGCACGCTCCGGAGCGTACCGTCGCAACGCATCGGCCAGGGCCACCGAATCCGGCCCGCCGGACATCCCGATGATCAGGCTCTCACCATCGGCAAAGAGGTGGTACGCCTGGTCGGCCAGCCGGATGGCGGCGAGCAAGGCAGGCTCGGCAGCGACGCTCGTGGAGCCAGGGCGACGGGCCATCAGCACTGGCTGCCCGTCTAGCCGTGTCGCGTCCTGGCTGCAGCTGCCGGGTGGCGCGCGGTGCGCAGCAGGGTGCGACGAGGGGCCATTACTGGTTGATCAGAAATGGGCCGCTCAGGGTGTGCCCGAACACCGCCGCCGCGACTTGCGGCAAGAGGCCCAGAGCCACCAGAGCGGCGATCAAGACAACGAGCGGCCAATGAACGGCCTCGGCGGGCGCGCAAGCAAACGCTTGCGGAGAACCATCCGCCCGCCAGCGGCGCACCGCCGTGGCAAAGAGCAGCCCACTCCCGACCAGCACGGCCAGCGAGGCCCCGGCCGGGGCCTGGAGTTGCAGCGCCAAAAGCAGCAGCCACAGCGACGGGAAGCCGGCCAGACCTGGGGTACCTGCCAGGGTGAGAGTTCCGACGGCACGAGCCATGCGCGCCATGCTGGGCGTCGCGCGCACCGCCATGGCGATGGTCACCAAGGCGAGAACCCGCGCCACCAGCATCAACGAGACGCCGGTGGCAGCGCGCATCGACTGCGTGCCCAAGGCCATCATCACTAGGCCCGTATTGGCAATCACGACGTACGCCAGCCAATCGTCCGGATCGCGTTCCTCCGCCGCCAGCGCCAGCCAGCTGCCGACGAGGAGCGAGAGCCCGCCGCCGGCGTACAAAAGCGGGCGCTCGGCGGTCAGCAGCCACGGGTAGGCGGCGAACACCCGCAGCATGAGGACGAGCCCAGCCGTCTGCACTAGAATCAGCACACCCATCACCATCGCCCGCGGACTGCCGCTGGCCAAGGTGACCGTCCAGGCGTGCAGCGGTACCACGCTCAAGAGCAGGGCGAAGCCGGGCGCCAAAAGGGCCCGTGCGAGCGGCTCCACACCCTCGACCGACAAGCCCACCTCGGACAGGCGCAGGGCGGTAAGGAGCGGCGCCAGGGCCAGAACCAAGAGGGCGGCATAGCGCAGTCCGGGCCCGGTCGGAGACTGGCGAACGGCCTTGGGCGGCCCGAAGGCCCAAAGCAGTCCCGCGGCGACGTACGTGATGGCGGCCAGGGTGAGCGAGGTGACCAGAAGCGCCAGCACCAGACCGCCGCTGCTCAGCCAGGCCAATGGCAGCCATCGACCGGCATCGCGGCGATCCTCCTCGCTCAGCGACAGCCCCAAACCCAGCATGCCGAGCGCCAGGAGCTGGACCCCGAGTTGCGCCAGCGGGGAGAGAACCAGCGAGCGGCCGATCGGTGCGGTGATGGTGACGTCCACGGCTGCCAGGCTTCCCGTCAAGACCAGGCCAACCGAGCCGTAGCTCGACAACCGAATGAGCCGCCCTGGCCAGCGGTCGGCGGCCACGAAGGTGAGCCCTGCCATGACGAAGGGGAAGGCGGCCACAATAGCCAGGAAGAGACGGCCCATCGATTACGCAGTACCCCCCTGCTCGATGGCCATGGTGATGGCCACATAGTAGGCGGCGACCAACGCGAACAGCAGGTGGAAGGCCGACAGGCCGAAGGTCACCAGCAAGCCTGCATCGATCTGAGCGTAGCCCATCTGAAAGCCGATGTAGGCCAGCAGGACACCGACCACCAGCTGCAACGCCGTCCGAGCGAAGATGACCACCAGGGCGCCGCCGATGGCATACAGAAGGGCCGGTCGCAGAGTGAACAGAGGCACCAGCTCCTCGGATACCGGCAGATCGGCGCTGCAGATCATGACGAGCACGATTGCCAGGGCGATCAGGACCATGCCCCTTTGGTCCCCACCACCGGCTGGGGCGTGCCGCACGCGGAAACGGCGTACCGTGGAGCGAACGGTGGCCGAGGGTGGCGCCTCGCTAAGACTGAGCGCCAAGATGCCGACCGCCAGCAGGCCGACCAGTCCGTAAATGACCCCGATGAGCGGAATGGTCGCTTGACGGCCGCCACCCATCACCAGCCAGACGGCTGAGAGGAGCTGACTGGCCGCCAGGCCGGCAAGGGTGATGGCGGGTGCCGATGCACTGGCGATCAGACCGATGACGGCGGCGATCACCGCCAGGTAGGCCAGCGTCGGCCACGGCGGCAGCGACGTCGGCTGGCTGGTCGGACCAGGGAACCCGGTGAGGATGAGCCAGCCGCTGACCACCAGCACCGCCAGCAGCGTCCAGGCCATGGCGCGCCGCGGCGATGCGAAGCCGGCGGCTCGCTGGACGCCCACGCCGATGGCGATCACCGGCCTCGTTAGCGCATCGCCGAGCCAATCCAGGGCCACGAGCTCGCGTAGCCTTTGCCAGAAGCGTGCCGCTGCCTGTGTCACCGGCACGGGCCGGGAGCGGGCGAGCGGCATAGCAACGGCCACTGGGGCGAGGACGGCCACCAGCAGGGCCATCCCGGAGGCTAGGGTGAGTGGGCTGCGCAAAGTGAAGACCAGGTCGACCAGCGCCGGCACGGGACTGAAGGCCACCAGAGCGCGCATCGCCATGTCCAGTGGTCGGAACCACAGCCCAAGCACGAGGGTCGTTGCCGCCGCCAGGAACGCAGCCGTGGCCGGCAGTCGCGGCAGCTCGCGGCGGGTACTCGTCGGTGGGCTGTCCAGAAGGAGGGACGCCGAAGCCAGGGCGCTGCCCAGCATGATTACCAGCAGGCTGGGCCAGTGGCCGGCCGCCAGGAGCTGCCGAGACAGCAGCCAGCGTCCGGCGAAGCCAAGGGTCGGCGGCACGCCGAGGGCGCTAGCGGTGGCCAGCACGCGCGCCAGGCGCTCCCGGTAGGTCGCCGGCGCGCCGTGGATGGTGCCGAGGGCGGCGCGGCTGAGAACCAGGTCGAGAGCCAGGATACAGGCCATCGCGGCGCCGATAGCGCCGCCGAAAGCTCCTGCCAGTGTGACCAGGCCCGCTTGCGATGCCATCTGCCACGCATGGGCCGCGTAGCGATCGTCATGCAGCCAGGAAAGCAGCCCCCCGCCGAGGACGGCCAGCCCACAGAAGGCCAAGACGGGAGGTGTCCAGCCTTCGCCAGGGCTGAGCCGCAAGGTGGCGCTTAGGAAGAGACCGATGGCCGCCAGCGAAGGAGCCAGTCGCTGCACTGCCAGGGCCCGCACGTCGCCGAGGGGTGACAAGGGGAGAGCCGTCCAGATCGGGTACAGGCCCATCCGCAAGGCCGCAGCCAGGATGAGCAGCGTCTGGCTGAGGGTGGAGGCCGGGAGGTAGATCGGGATGGCCCGTGGAATCTGGAGAGCGGTGGCCGCTGCCATGGCTACGGCAGCCATAAGCAAGCCGACCTGGCTCACAACCAGGGCTCGCCGGTCGCCGGCGGAGCTGAGGAAGAGAGCCGCGTCGAGCGCCAACCAGCCGTACACGAGGCCCACTGGGGTGTGGTAACCGGCCACGAGCAGCGAGGCGCCGGAGGCGATGGCCAGGCTGCTGGCCGCCTCCCCCGCCGTCAACCGTGGCCGTGCGGCACAGGCCAGCCAGGCCAGAGCTGCGATCCCCAGCATGCCAACCGCGGCCATTCGGTCCACCTCCATCGCCGCCGCTGGCAGCAGTGAGTCTGGCACGTCGAGGATGGTCAGCGCAAGCTTGCCCTCCGGGAGGCGGGCCAGCGCGGCGAGCGGAAGGAGAGCAAGCACAGACGCCAGGCCAGCGACTGCCAGGCTCAGGCGACGAGGCTCGGTTCCGCCGCGGCGGGCGACCAAGACCGTCAGGACGGCGCCTAGGGCCAAGGCGGCGGGCGGAGCGAGGATCAAGAGGCCAGGCACGATCGGCGATTGTAGCAGATGCTCACCCAGCCGGTTCCTGGTCCGTTTTGACTTGCCGCTCGGGCGCGCCAATCATTGCGCCCAGCCCGTTGTGCCCGGAGGTTCGATGGCTGCCGTTCGACGTGTTCGACGCTACCTGGATCATCTGGCGAGCGGGGTGCGGCCTCGCACCCGGTGCTGGTTGCTGCTTTCCCTGGCGCTGGCATGGCCAATGGCTTCCGCCGCGGCGAAGCCGGCCGGCGCCGGCGGCGAGCTCCTCATTCCGGTCTGGGACGTGCTTTACGGCGGCTTTCGCCAGGTGGAGGACGTCGCCGTGGTCAGCGATGCCGAGGCCTGGGGCATCGATGCCATGCTCCTTCGACCCGCTCCCGCGACCGAGTTCCGGACAGCGATGGTGCACCGTCTGGGCA
The DNA here is from genome assembly GCA_034432155.1 of Anaerolineae bacterium. Classification (GTDB taxonomy): domain Bacteria; phylum Chloroflexota; class Anaerolineae; order Epilineales; family Epilineaceae; genus DAOUCP01. The sequence goes on along the minus strand of DAOUCP010000085.1, from coordinate 26,223 downwards.
ATGTCTGGCGGGTACGACAAGTGCTCGACGGTGTTCGGCTGGTGAGCATTGCCATGGCCGGCCCGACGTTCGGCATGGCTGTCGGCGACGGGGGAACCATTGTGCGCTACGATGGCCATCGCTGGTGGCCCATGGCTTCGCCAACGCGTCTGAACCTGGTGGACGTGGCCCTGGCCGGACCAGACAACGGCTGGGCGGTTGGGGAACTCGGTGCGCTCCTGCGCTGGGATGGCAGCAACTGGACGGTGACGGAACCACCAACGCTGTTCGCCCAGTTCGTGGGCCTGACAATGCCTAGTGCCGAGGAGGCGTGGGCAGCCACCGCGCTGGGCCAGGTGTTTCACTACCACGACGGTCGGTGGCAGAGCGAGGCGATCGAGCCCGCGCAGCGGCTGGAGCGCGTGGCCGGCATTGCCTTTGCCTCACCGCGGCGGGGCATGGTCTATGGCTACGGCGCTACCGAGTACCGAGACGGCCGCTGGGTCAAGGTGGCGGACGATTCGACGAGCATCGCCTCGCTGGCGTGGCACGGCGACGTTGCCTATGCCGTGGTGGAGTCGCAACTGATGGCGCTTCGAGGGGACGTCTGGGAGCCGCTCACCGCAGACCTGCCGGAGGGCTATGCCCTCTCGGACCTGTCGTTCTTGGGCGTTGCGGCAGCGACCGACGGGGTCTGGGCTCTGGCGGACAGCGGTATCGTGGTGTGGCTGTCGGACGGGCCACCGGTCCATCTGTGGCCGGCAGCTCTCACGCTGCGGGACATCGAGCTCGATGCCGAGGGCGACGGCTGGGCAGGCGGTCGGGCGCTCGGTTCGGCCTTCGTGGGCAGTGCCCAGGGCACCTGGCGGCTGACGGTGAGCGATACCCTCCAGGCGGAAGTGCTGGACCTGGAACTGGTGGGCGATTCCGACGGCTGGGCAGTGGGCAGCACGTGGCGCGACGGGGGACGCGAGCTGCCGGCGCTGTGGCGCTACGATGGCCACAGGTGGCGCAGCATGGCCATCGACAAGACGTGGCAGCTCCGGGGTGTCGAGGCCCGGGCGGCCGATGATGTGTGGCTGGCCGGCGGCGACCTGGTGGCCCACTTCGATGGCTCGGAGTGGCGCCTGCTGCCCGATCCGCCCCTGCGGGAAGGGACGGGTGCCTTGGCGGTGGTTGGGGAGGGCGAGCCGGACGTATGGTTCGGTGGCACCGGTCAGCTGTTTCGGCTGCGCGGCACGGAGTGGACCACCGTCACGCTGGCCGTCCCACAGCCTGTCCTCAGCGTGGCCATGGCAAGCCCCGACGAGGGCTGGGCGGCCACGGCGGGCGCGCTGATGCACTACGATGGCCAGGGCTGGGCTCTCCATCCGGTGCCGCTGCAGCCGGGAGAGTCGATCCGCGACCTGGTCGCGCCGCGGCCCACCGAGCCGTGGCTGCTTCTGGATCCGCCGGCCTTGCTTGGCTACTGGACGTTCGGCTGGCGACGCTACGATCTAAGCCTGCTAGGCGTCGTCGAGCCCAACGCGTTGCAGGTTCGGCCTTTGGACGAGCCAGAGGTGACCACCGAGGTCTGGCTGGCCGGCGGTCGGCCCAGCGTGGTGCGTCTGCGCCTCGTGGCCCCCTTCTGTCAGCTGGCGCTGCCAGCTCTCTGGCTCAACGCCAGCCGCTAGCCAGCGAGCGATTCGCCAGCAGAAGAGCTCCCAACCTGGCACCAGGTCAGCTTCGGCTGGCGAGCGGCAGCGGCTTCGTCGAGGCGGCGGACCGGCGTCGTGTATGGCGCCTGGCGGACCAGTTCGGGGTCGGTCTCCACCTCGCGGGCAATGGCCCGCATGGCCTCGATGAAGCCGTCCAGGCTGGCCTGGCTCTCCGTCTCGGTGGGCTCGATCAGCATCGCTTCCGGGACAGTTAGGGGGAAGTAGATGGTCGGCGGGTGCACGCCGTAGTCCATCAGCCGCTTGGCGATGTCCAGGGTCCGGGCGCCCCTTGCCGCCTGGCGCCGGCCCGTTAGAATCAGCTCGTGCATGGCGTAGCGGGCGTACGGCGATTCGTACACGTCCTGCAGACGCGCCCGAACGTAGTTGGCGTTGAGAACGGCCGTCTCGCTGACAGCGCGCAGGCCCGCGGGTCCATGGGCGCGAAGGTAGGCATACGCCCGCACGTCATTGGCGACGTTGCCATAGAAGCCATGCACGCGACCGATGGACTTCGGCCGGTCGAAATCCCAGGCGAAGGTGCCATCCTCGCGGCGCACGACGATCGGGACCGGTAGAAAGGGTGCCAGCGCCTCGACCACCGCAATGGCCCCGGCCCCCGGACCGCCACCGCCGTGCGGCGTAGAGAAGGTCTTGTGCAGGTTGTAGTGGAGAATGTCGACGCCTAGTTGGGCCGGCTTGGCGATGCCCAACAGGGCGTTCATGTTTGCCCCATCGGCGTACACCAGGCCCCCGGCGCGGTGCACGATTTCGGCTGCCTCGATGATGTGGGCCTCAAACAGCCCCAGGGTGTTCGGATTGGTGACCATCATGGCTGCGGTGCGCTCATCCACGGCCGCTGCCAGCGCCTCGTTGTCGATGTTGCCTTCGGCGTTGCCCTTGACCGACACCGTCCGGTAGCCAACCATCGCTGCCGTGGCGGGGTTGGTGCCGTGAGCCGTCTCGGGAACCAGGATGGTGTCCCGAGACGTGTCGCCGCGATCGCGATGGTAGGCCCAGACCATCAGGACACCGGTCAGTTCGCTCTGGGCGCCAGCGGCCGGTTGCAGGGTGCAGGCCTGCATGCCGGCGATCTCGGCCAGGTAGCCCTGCAGGTCCCAGAGCAGCTCGAGCATTCCCTGCACTGTCGCCAGGTCTTGCAGCGGATGAAGGCAGGCGAAACCAGGCAGGCGCACCAGGGCCTCGTGCAAGCGAGGGTTGTACTTCATGGTGCACGACCCCAAGGGATAGATGCCGCTGTCGATGGAGTAGTTGAGGTGGGACAGCCGCGTGAAGTGGCGGACGACCTCGAACTCGGCCACCTCGGCCAAGCCGATGCTTGGACGGGTCCGATCGGGCAGTGGGGCTTCCGGAACGTCGAGGGGCGGCAGGTAAGGCGTACTGCTGCCGGGCGCCGATCGCTCGCAGAGCAAGGGCTCGAGAATCGTTCGCTGCTGGCGAGGGACGCCGGCCATCGATTTCACGTCTGCACCCTCAGTCACTGCAAACCCTCCAGAATCGCTACGAGGCGGTCAATCTCGCTCCGGGGCACGAGCTCGGTGACGCAGAACAGCCCGCAGCCATCGAGCTGGGGATCTACCAGGGCCAGGTCGTACGGCCCAAGGATGTTCTCGGCCAACAGGCCGTCGTTGAGCTCGGCCACCGGCCACGGCAGGCGCAGAGCGAACTCATGGAAGAAGGGCCCCGAGAAGACGGGTTTCACGTGCGGCAGCCTGCACAAGGCGGCCTGGGCATAGTGTGCCTTGTGGTAGCACTGCCGTGCCACCTCCCGTAGGCCCGACTCACCCATGGCCGACAGGTAGACCGTCGCCGCCAGAGCTGCGAGCGCTTGATTGGTGCAGATGTTGCTCGTCGCCTTCTCGCGCCGTATGTCCTGCTCTCGCGCCCGCAGCGTCATCACGTAGGCACGTCGACCGTCGACGTCGACCGTCTCGCCGACGATGCGGCCCGGCAACTGGCGGGCGTGGGCTTGCCGGGTGGCCAAAAGCCCCAGGTATGGACCGCCGAACGACAGCGGCAGGCCGAGCGGCTGGCCCTCGCCAACGACGATGTCGGCGCCCAAGGCACCGGGTGCCTCCAAGAGCCCCAAGGCCACCGGATTGACGACCACGATGAGCAGCGCGCCAGCAGCATGGGCTGCCTCGGCCAAGGGCGCCAGCTCTTCGACAACGCCGAAGAAGTTGGGATAGCCAACGGCCAGGCAAGCAGTGTCGCTGCCCAGGCTTGCGGCAAGCGCCTGAAAGTCGATCCGGCCATCGAGGCCGTAGGGAACAGTGTGCAGCGTTGTCCCCAGCCCCTGGGCGTATGTCTGGGTGACCTGCCGGTAGCTCGGTGGCAGGCTCGCGGCCAGCACCATCTCCTGGCGCCGGGTGAGGCGGGCCGCCATCAGGACGGCTTCGGCCAGCGCGCTCGCCCCGTCGTAGAGCGAGGCATTGGCTACCTCCATGCCAGTCAGGGCGGCGATAAGCGACTGAAACTCGAAGATGGCCGTCAGCGTGCCCTGGCTGATCTCCGGCTGGTATGGAGTGTAGGCAGTGAAGAACTCGGCCCGACTGAGCACGGCGTCCACCACCGGCGGGATGTAGTGATGGTAGGCCCCTGCGCCCAGCAAGCAGGTGACGTTCGAGAGGTCGACGTTGGCGTCGGCCAGCGAGCGCAGGTGACGCTCCAGTTCGAGGGCGCTCAAGCCCGGTGGCAGATCGAGCTCGGGATAGCGCACCGCGGCCGGGACATCGGCAAATAGCTCGCCCACATCGGCAATGCCGATGGCCGAGAGCATGGCCGCCCGCTGCTGCTCATTGTGAGATAAGTAGTTCATGTTCCTCCGCTGCTCGCTCCATGCGAATCTCGGTGTAGAAGCCGCGGTCCAGCGTGAATCGGCGTCGACTGCCGACCTCCCGGAAGCCCGCCGCTCGGAATGCCCGACGCGCCCGCTCGTTCTCGGGATAGGTGTACAGGATGATCTTGCGCAAGCCCACCTCGGCGAAGGCGTAGGTCACGAGCAAGCGAACCGCCTCGCGGCCGTACCCACGTCCCCAGCAGTCGTGTTCGCCGATGATGATGCCCAGTTCGGCGGTGCCGGCCTGACGATCGATCGCGAACAGGCCGGTGCGCCCAATCAGCCGGCCATGCTCGTCCAGGATGACGAATAGCTGTTCGTATGGCGAATTCCGGAGGTGAGCCTGAGCCAGGAACAGGCGCCGAAACTCGGCGAAGGGCACGCGCACCGGCTCGCCGCCCGATAGGCTGAGCAGTTCGCGGTCGCGGCCCCAGCGATAGATGGTTATCAGTTCCTCGGGGCTGAAGCCTCGGCTGTAAGGGCGCAGCGTGACTCGGCCTTCGCCCGGAAGGGGCGACCCTTCGGTCACGGACGACCAGCCCGCTTGTAGAACGGCCGCTTAACAACGGTGGCGGGCACCGCCCGGCCGCGGATTTCGATCGCCAGCACGGTGCCGACATCGGCGTGCGTCGGCGGCACGTATCCCATGGCGATAGGCTGCCCCAGGGTCGGCGAAAGGGTTCCGCTCGTCACGGTACCGATGACCTCTCCGTCGGCCAGGATGGGGTGCCCCTGGCGCGGGATGGCCCGCTCCTGGCAAGCGAGGCCGACGAGCTTCTTGCGCACTCCCTCGGCCTTCTCGCGGGCTAGCCGCTCCAGGCCCATCATGTCAGGCTTGTCGAGTTTCACAAAGGTGCCCAGGCCCGCCTCCAGAGCGCTCGTCTCGTCGTCCAGCTCGTGACCGTACAGCGGCATGGCGGCCTCCAAGCGCAGGCTGTCCCGTGCGCCCAGGCCGGCCGGCTGGATGCCATGTTCCTGGCCCGCGGCCAAGAGCGCCGACCACAGCCGGGGTCCGGCGGCGGCTTCGACCAAGATCTCGAAGCCGTCCTCCCCCGTGTAGCCTGTCCGGGCGATGAGGGCGGGGATGTCGGCCACCGGTCCGTCGCGACAGTGGTAGTAACGCAGGTCGGCCAGCGGTCCATCGGCCAGTGGCGTCAGGGTACGCTCCGCCAGTGGCCCCTGGAGGGCTAGGAGCACCTTGGCGTCGCTGATGTCCTCGAGCAAGACGGTAGACGGCAAATGCGCCCGTAGCCATTCGCGATCCTTGTCGATATTCGAGGCATTGACGACCGCGAGGAAGTGATCCTCGCCCAAGCGGTAGAGCAGTAGGTCGTCGATGGTGCCGCCGCGTTCGTTGGGCATCAGGGTGTACTGGGCCTGGCCGATGCTCAGCAGTGCCGCGTCATTGGTGAACATGCGGCGCACGAAGGCCAAGGCGCCAGGGCCTTGGATCAGAAACTCGCCCATGTGGCTGACATCGAACAGACCGACCCGTTGGCGCACCGCCTGGTGCTCGGCGGTAATCCCCTCATACCACACCGGCATTTCCCAACCACCGAACTCCACGATGCGGGCGCCGAGCGCGACGTGCGTGTCATACAGCGGAGTGCGTTTGGCCATGGCGATCCCTCGGCGGGATTGTAGGGTTCAGCCAGTGGAGGGTCAAAGCACGGGCCGCTGGGCCCGCGGTGGCACCAGGGGAGTGGTCGCCGCGAGCTCGCGCTCGCTCTGCCCGCCCTGCGGCCGCAAACGACCGCCCCGTTCGGATCCCGAACGGGGCGGTGGCTGCCAAGGAACGCTCGTCGGCGCGCGGCTATTCCAGCTCGTGCCCCAGCCAGATGCTGGGCAGCCAGACACGGTAGACGGACGCCGCCGGCGCCTGCGGGAAGATCTCCGTGCCTTGCCAGTGCACGGGGATCTCGTTGGCCCAGCGATCGACGAGTAGCGCCTCCCGGATTGTCACCGCATCCTCAACCTCGCCGCGCAGCAGGCGGAAGGTAGCCGACGCAATCACGACATCGCCATGCAAGGCCGGCGCCGGATTCAGGCGACTCACCGCAAACCGTGCGCTGCCGGTCACGTTGTCGGCGCCGTTCATGGCCACGTAACTCGTGCCATCCTGCGACCAGGCATCGCCGGGCCGGATTTGCACCCCGGGCGCCTCGAGGGCGTCGACCAGCTGAATCCGCTCGGGGTCGAAGCTAAGCTGGACATCCGCGGCCCACAAGTCCCGAACATCGTGCGCCAAGACGTCAACAACGGCGGTGTTGGGATCCACTTGGTGAACTCGAACGGCCAGGGCCTCGTTGGTTGTCCATCGTCCCACTGCGCCGTCGCTGCCGGCCTGCGGTTCGGCGATCGGCTGGCCGTCGGCGGTCCCCACAGCATGACCCCAGGCGATGGGCCCTACCGAGCCGTAGTTGGCCGAGACCAGGACGAGGTCGAAGAGGTCGATCCGCCCGTCGGCGTTGATGTCGGACCGCACGTCCGCCGGTGGAACGGTGCCGTACGTACTGCTGACGAGCACCAGGTCGAATAGATCCACCCGATCGTCGTGATTGGCGTCACCACCGCGCATCGCCGTGTACGGCAGGCTGAGGGTTCCGCCCGCCGGCACGTAAGCTTGGCTGGCGATGGTGCTCAAGTAGCCCGGCAGACTGGCCAGCACGGTATGCTTGCCCGTAGGAATGTTGCACAGGCAGAAGTAACCATCATAGTTGGAGTAACCTAGCGGTAGTCCGTCGACCTGGATCAGCACGTCGCCATGCCGGGTTCGGCCCTGGACGTACAGCCGTCCCTCGATACAGCCGGTCGTCAGCGAGCTCTGGGTGCGGCACTCGCCGCTGGGGTCCGAGGGCCCCATGACCTGCCCGGTGCTCGGATTGCGGGCCACGATCCGGAAGCGGAAACCGGTACTGGCCGGCAGGTCGACCGGCGTGGTGTAGCTGTATGCCGTGCCGGTGGTGGTCTGCGTGGTGCTAGGCACCACTTCGATGGGCGCAAAGGCCATGCCACTGACGCTCACTTCCACCACGAACTCGGTCTCGAAGGTGGTCCGGTCCGTCCAGTCGACTCGGATGCGGTAGGGCGAGACCAGCGTGCAGCGCGCATCCCAGTTGAGGCCGCCGGGCACAGTGGCCGTGGCCGTCGGCAGGGGGGTGACCGTCGCACTGGGCAACGCCGTTTGGGTGGCGGTGGCCGTTGGCAGGAGCGTCGTAGCCGTGGGAGGCGCGCCCGTGGCCGTCGGTGATGGCGGCGGCACGTCCGGCAGGATCACCGCCTCCGTGTTGCCGTACAGGTCGGCGTCCTCTGTCGGATCGTAGAACAGCTTGAGGCGCACCAGCGGCCCACCAAGGCGAGCGTCGTAGTAAGGGGCGATGATCGGTGGTAGGCCAGGGATGATCACCGGCAACGGCTGCGGTGGATTCATCTCATTGGCCAACGGAATCAGCCGGTTGACCGGCACACCCCAGGACCGGGCGATGGCCGCGATCTGATCGTGGGTCAGAGCGGGCACTCCTGGCGGATAGGGCGGCGGACCACTCCGCAGACAGCCGTAGAAGTGCAGGCGGCTCACGCGGGAGGTCCAGCTCGTCGTCAGCAAGTAGCGCTGGCCCTCCGACACGCGGATATCGGTGTACTGGTTCGGGATGGCGATGCTCTGGTCCGTCTGCCAGCGATGACCCTCCCGGTGGCGCGTCAAGATCTCTTCAAGCTGGACGCCAAGCCGCGGCTCGACCGACTCGGCGACCACCTCCTCCACCAGCGGCCGGAAGGGGCGCAACTCACCAACGCAGCCAGTGTACTGGCGTGTGTTGGCGAAGGTTTCGGCCGCCAAGCGCTGGATGTCCTCGGCAATGGTGTGCTGGAAGTTGAAGGGCGGCAGAACCGAGAGCCGTGCCGGCAAGTCGCCGAGGTAGTAACCCTGCAAGAAGAGGCTATCCTGGGCGTTGGTGACGTTGCCCTTGGGCACCGGGGTACGCAGGGTGAGGAACTCGAACAGCGAGCCGCCCCTTGGCGACGCCGGTCGTGTCATGATGGCCACCACGTTGTACTCGTGGCCGTCGACGTAGAAGCGCTTCAGGTACCACGGGTCACCGGGAACCATGTCGTGCGCTCCCTGGCCGTCGTCGATCGCGCTGTGGGTGGCGCCCAGGGCACGGCCGATGGTCACCGTGACACGGTCGGCATCGGCGGAGACGTCCTCCAGGAACACAAACCACGCACCGTCCACGCCCGGGTTACGGTTGCCCGGACTGACGATGGTCACTCGGCTCTGGAAGCGGTCCACCAGCGCGGCATCGCCGATCTGCAGGCTGCGCAGGCCGCCGATGACCTCCGGTCGTGCGTTCACCGAGTTGCCGCCCGTGAACCAGAATCGGAACTGGCCGCGGCTGCCCCGCGTCACGTTCTCCAATACCAGCAGGTGATCCAGGAACATGGCGCTCGGACCCGCCGGTGTCGCCGGATCCAGGTCAAGCGTCACGCTCTCCACGGCGAAGACGACCATCTCATTGCCGTTCAAAGGCACGCTGTCGCTGTCCAGGTCGTCGAGCACCTGATCACCATCGAAGTCCAGGACCGGCCCCGCGACCGGTGGCAGCGGGAAGCCCGGCAGCGACGGTCGGTGGCTCTGCCATTGGGCATTGAGGTAGGTCGCCAGCGTTTGCTCGGAGTGAAGTGTGACGGCGTCGGAATCGCCGTCGAAGTCGGGATCGAAGGTCGTAAGGCCATAGCCGAACTCGCCACCTGGCGGCAGCACGCCACCCGGCTGAGGCTGCGGTAGTTCGCCTACGGTGGTCGCGATCGGGAAGCCGAAGCGGCTGGCGCCCGGCGCGGCCGCCTGCGGCGTGTCGGTGGTGTCCATGAACAGGTAGGTGTATTCCTGCAGGACCGCCGGGAAGCGCAGATCCCGGGCGCAGTCGTCCGCGAAGCGAATCTTCGAGGTGTAGACCGGCTCGTACCAAAGGCGATGGTAAACCTTCTCGCGCGCATTCTGGCCATCGATGACGATCTGCGCATAGAGATCCCGCAGGTCTTCACCGAAGTTGCGGAACTCGTCCAGGTAGGCCGGATTGACGGTCAGCGAGTCCACGACTGGCGCGTGGGCATGCTGGGGATTGAACGGCGCCCACGGGTCGGTGTAAGGGAATACCTCCACCGGGTACGCAGCTCCGATCGCCGCCGAGGCAGCGTCGGTGGCCACCGTACTGTCACCGGCGGTTGCCCGGAGGGCCGGTCGCCGGGGATCGCATGGCCAGCCAGGTCGTTCCGGTTGGCCACCGTACAGACGGGCACCCGTCTCGTCGGTCCACAGCTTGACCGGACGATCCGCCGGTTCGTCGGGATCGAACCACAGGCTGGCGCGCCGTGGCGAGCCGAGCGGAAAGCCGCCATCTGGCGTGCGGTTGACCGTCAGGTCGGGCGGAGCGGGGGGCACCACCGCCGGCAGAGGTGTGTCCGGCATGGTCCAGCGCCGCCAGCGGGCCGTGGGATCGGTGAAGGAACTGGTCACGTAGTACTTGTCGGCGTCGTAGTCGGGCGGCATCGCCGACGACTCGGGCTGATCCGGCAGTGCGAACTCGGTGAAGTGGTACGGCAGCGACCAGATCTGCTCGTTGTAGAAGAACGCGCCCTGCGGGTTGCGCAGGCGACGGTCAAAGTTGCCCACGCCCACATCCCAGGCCCGACGCACGTCGTCGTTCACGTTGCGGCAGGCGAAGTTGCCACTACCGTCGCCAAAGCACACGCGGCTTGGTTGGCCGACGGTGGCGAACACGGCATCCAGCAGGCCGTCTTGGTTCAGATCAGCCAGCGCGACGCCGAAGCTCTGGTTGATCACCGGGTCGAGCACCCTGCATGCAAAGCCGCCGCTGCCGTCGCCCAAGCAAATGCGATTGCGCTGCCCGTCGGTGGCAAAAGCGGCATCGAGGTGACCATCACCGTTCACATCGCCGAGGGCAACACCCAGGCTCGGCCAGGTCGAGGGATCGATATCGCGACAAGCAAAGGCTCCGAGCCCGTCCCCCAGGCAGACGTGGTTGGGCGCGCCGACGTTGGCGAACACGGCGTCGGGATGGCCGTCGGCATTAACGTCGCCGATGGCGACGGCCCAGCTGGTCTGGGAATTGGCAGTGACGTCCAGACAGTCGAAGGTCACCGAGCCATCGTTGCGCTGCAGGAATGCCTGGTTGACCTGGCCGTCGTTGGCCAGAACGAAGTCGAGGTCCCCGTCGCTGTCCAGATCGCCGACGTCGACCCCCAGGCTGCTGCGCCCCTGGGAGGTCACCGTCCGACAGTCAAAGTTGCCATGGCCGTCGCCCAGACATACGGAGCTGCCAACCATGGCGTTGGCGAAGACGGCGTCGGCGTAGCCGTCACCGTTGAAGTCACCGGCAGCCACGTCGAAGCTGGCCAGCGGCGTGGGCCACGCCGGTCGGCACGCAAAGTCACCGCGCCCGTCCCCCAGACAGATCTGGTTGGCGACCCCATCGTTGGCGAAGATCACGTCCAGGTCACGATCGTTGTCGAAATCGGCGACTGCTAGGCCGGCACTCGGATCCTGGTCGGCGCTCATGTCCCGACAGGCGAACTCGCCCGCGCCGTCACCGGCGCAGTAGCGATTGGCTTGCGACAGGTTGGCGAACACCAGGTCCCGGCTGGGTGGGCTGTCGTCGCCGTACTTCTCCATGAGCACACCCAGCATTTGCGGGTTCGTGTCCTCGGCTACGTAGAACCAGCGGGCGGCCCGCACGTCGTCGTACGGGCCAACCGGAGCGGCTGGATCGCGGCCTGTATAGGGCAGCGGCTCGTTCCACGGCAGCACGGGCGACACGGGCCCCATGGGGCCGCCCATATAGCGTACCGCCGGGCGAGGCGCCAACGGTGGAATGGTGCCGGGCGGAACGTCCACGTCGCCGAAACCGCTCAGGCTGCGCACGTCCTCCAGAACGGTGTGCTCGTAGTTGAAGGGTGGCAGCAGGGGTAGGTAGGTCACGGCGGCAAAGGGCTGCAGGCGCACCGAGTGCTGTTCGATGGCGACCGCCACCTTCGGCAGTGGTGCGCGCAACGTGAGGTACTGGAACTGGTGCCGGCCGCAGGTCCCGACGGCCACCACATTGTATTCCACACCGTCGACGTAGAATCGCTTCAGGAAGGCGGGACCGCCGGCGCGACGGTTGGCGATGTTCGGCTGTGCCTCCATGGAGGCACACGCGGCGCCCAGCCCGCGGCCCAGCACGAACGTGGCTGTCTGGTTGGACGGGTCGGCGTCCTGGAGGTAGGCGAACCAGGGACCGGGCGGCACCGTGCCGGTATTGTTGCCGCCGGGTGGCACGACCAGTACCGGACCGCGATCGCCGGCCGAAAGGACAGCGCCAATGCCGACGGAGATCGTCTGGATGCGGACTGGCAGGAGGTCGCCGTTGTACCAAACCTGAATGGTGGCGGCGTTCTCGGTCAGCGACTCCAGACGCAGGAAGTGATCCAGGAACTGAACGACCTGGCCCTGCTCCACCGTCAAGGCGCCGCTGTGCAGCACCGCCAGTTCGTCGCACGACAGGGCAGCGCCGTCGGTGTCGATGGTGTCCTGCACGCCGTCGCCGTCGAAGTCGAGTGCCGCGCCACCGATCGTTGTCGGCAGCGTGGCTTCGTCGCTGACGGTCACCGAATCGATCTGGTTGTCGAAGTCGGCATCCAGGCTCGTCAGGCCGCTCCCGCTCACCGGCCCCGCCGGATCAAGGGCTGCTGGTGCCACGCCGACGGGGAACACGAACTCTGTGCCGCCGATGGTTCCACACACCGGTCGCGGAGCGGAGCGGTACAGGTTGCTGGCGTCGCCGTCGGGCGAAGGCAAAGGATAGTTGTCCACCAGCAGGTAGCTGTACTACGTCATGATCGCCGGGTACCACTCGTCGATGTTCGTCGCCGTCGGATTCATCGGCGCGTCCGGAACGCCGTTGTTGTCGCGGTCCGTCAAGCGCCCGTCGGCGTTCAGATCCTTGTCCAGGTGTTGCGGCTCGTACCAATGCCGGAGCCACACCTTCTCGGAGGCGTCCACGCTTCCGGCCCGAATCCGCGCCGCAGCACTCACCTCGTCGACACCAGTCAGTCCCGGCCAGGCGGCTTGGAACGCTTCCTCCCCCAGACGCTCGGAGATCCATGCGGGGTCCCAGGTCACGAAGTCCATCTCTGGGGCTTCGGCCGAAAACGGGTCAAACGGCCCGGCGAGATCGCTGTATGGCGGATCCTCGGCGATAAGCCCGGTGAAGGGTGCCGTACCGCCATTCACCCCCGCCGTGGCTGGCCAGTTGCCGTGCGGCCGATGGGCTGGGTTGCTGATCACCGGGTAGCCATACACCCGCAGGGTGTGGAACTCGAGGGTTGCTTGGAGGAGATGCGAGGCGAGCGTTCGCGCCTCGGCCTGGGGCGGCAGACTGGCCACCGCGATCGCGGTCGCCGCCACAGCGACGATGCCGCCACGGGCACATCGCATGAGCCAATGGCGACGTACCTGGGTGGGCATGGCTTCGGACTGTGTCATCTTCAGCTCCTTTGGTGCGAGACGACTTCGTGCAACGTCCAACGGCCGCGGTAGACCGGGCCCGCGGTTACTTTAGAATTAAGAGCAATTGTAGCCTAAGGGACTCCGTGATGCAAACGCCGCGGCAGCGGTGTGACAGCAATGCCATGGCGATGTGGCGATGCGGCGACGATGCTGCGATGCGCTGGTCATCCGGAATGCCAAGACGCCCACGGGGCCGCTCGCCGGTGCCGAAGTTTGCGCTCGTGGCCGCCTTGCGGCCGGACACGGATGCATCTACCCTACGCTGGCTGGAGGTACAGCCATGGAGTATCGCCCATCGAATGCGGTCCGAACGTCGGCGATCGCCGGCACGTGGTATCCGGGAGACGGAGCGGACTTGCGTGCGACCGTCGAGCACTTCGTGCGCCTGGCGCCAGCGGTTCCCGCGCATCGTGTCGTGGCCCTCGTGTGCCCCCACGCCGGCTACCGCTACTCGGGGCCCACCGCGGCGCATGCCTACCGCCAGATGCAGGGACGTGTCGTGCGTCGGGTGATCCTCCTGGGCCCGCTCCATCGACCGGTGTGGGGCAGTCCTCTTGGACCGTACAACGTTCCAGCAGAGGCGGCGTTTCGCACACCGCTAGGCGACGTGCCGGTTGACCAGGCGTTCGTAGCGCAGCTCGGCCGCCAGGTGCCACTCGTCCCCGTACGCGGCGACGAAGAGCATTCGTTGGAGATCCAGCTGCCTTTCCTGCAAGTGGTTCTCGGTTCCTTTAAGATTGTGCCCATCATGATGGCCGATGACATTGCCGCGCCGGGCGCCCCCGAGCGGCTGCAGGCGCTGGCCATGGCCCTGGCGGCCGGTTGGGACGAAGAGACGCTTGTGGTGTGCAGCACCGATCTGAGTCACCAACACGACTACGAGGCGGTGCGGCGCACCGACGAGGAGCTGCTGCGACACCTCAGGGCCTTCGATCTCGACGGTCTGGAAGGCGCGCTGCGCGCTGGAACAGCCGAGGCATGCGGCGCCACCGGGTTGCTCGTCACCATGCGAACGGCGCGAGCCACGGGAGCAACGCGCGTGCAAGTGCTGCACTACACCACTTCAGGCGATGTGACGGGCGATCGCCGGCCTGGGACATACACCGTCGGTTACGTGGCTGCCGCGGCGTGCGCCTGAGCGTTGCCGACGAGCTGGATTCTCCGCCACGCATGTAGCACGCTGGCCACGCTCCAGGCTTGGGCGATGCAACCGCGCGGGCCATGGGGCGGATCGCCATCGCAGATCTCGCTCACGAAGCCCACACCGGCGTCGGCCAGGTGGTCAGCGAACGGCGTCAACAGGTCGCACGCCAGGTCGCGGTCGCCGTAGGCGTTCAGGTGGGCTAGGACGTACGGGCCGATGAACCACGGCCATGCCGTGCCCTGGTGGTAGGCGGCGTCCCGAGATCGTGGATCGCCGCAGTAGACACCCTGATATCGCGGATCACTGGGCGCCAAGGTGCGCAAGCCCAACGACGTGTGTAGCTCGCGGGCGCAGTGGTCGACCACCAACCGCAGCCGGTCGTTCGGCAACAGGGGTGGCTCCAGAGCGCAGGCGACCAACTGATTGGGCCGTAGGCTGGCATCGTCGCCGTGGGGTCCATCGACCACGTCGTAGAGGTAGCCGCCAGCGAACCAGAAGCGCTCGGCAAATGCGGCTCGTGCTTGCACGCTCGCCGCCGCCAGGCGATCGGCTTCGCCCCGGTGGCCCAGCGTGGCGGCCAGGTGCGCCACGGTGCGAAGGGCTTGCACCCACAGGGCATTCACCTCGACCGGCTTGCCAAGCCGCGGCGTGACGACCCAGTCGTCCACCTTGGCGTCCATCCAGGTGAGCTGCAGCCCGCTCACGCCGGCGCGCAACAGACCATCGGCCTCGACCGCGATCCCGTGTCGGGTGCCCTCTTGATAGCGGTGCACAATCTCGCTCAGCACCGGGTACAACTCGCGCACCAAAGACCAATCGGCGGTGGCCTTCAGCCACTGCGCGACGGCCTCGACAAACCACAGCGCCGCGTCGACGGAGCCGAAGGGCGGCGCCTCGCCGGCCTCGGGGAAAAAGCTGGGTAGCATCCCCTGATCGACCTGCTGCCCGTACGCGAGCAGGATGGCCTGCGCATCGGCGTATCGGCCGGTGTCCAGACAGAGACCCGGCATGGCGATCATGGTGTCGCGGCTCCAGTCAGCGAACCACGGATAGCCGGCGATGACCGTCTGGGGAGGTTCGCCCGTTCGCGTTGCCACCAGGAAAGCATCGGCCGCCAGCACCAGTTGCCGCACCCAAGCCGGGGCGGCGACGAGGTCCGCCTGTTCCAGCAGAACCTGCTCGCGCCTCCGCACCTGGGCCAGAGCTGCCCGACCGTCAAGGTGGGCGTCCGTCTGGGTGGTGGCCACCACGGTTGCCGTCTCGCCGGGCGACAAGTGAAATCGGAGCCTGACGGCCGAATACAAGTCCTCGTCGGCGGCAAGGCCGCGTTCCTGCTCGGCTCTGTAGCGAAAGCCACGGTACCAGGTGCCGAGGGGTTCAACGGCTGCGCCGGGGGCAAGCACGTACAGCGGGGGAGCGGTGTCCGAGCCGCGAACCAACACGCCCTGTGTCAGCAAGTCGACCTGCGGTGCAGCAGGCGCGGGACCGCCATGGTGATCCCGGGCGGTGCACAGCACCGCGAGCACGAGGTCGATGGGGTCGCAGCCGCGCGCGTGGTGGTAGGTGACGAAGGTGGTGTTCTGGCCGTAGGCCATGAACACGCGCTGGACCAGCCGAGCCTCGTTCAGGGCGTAGGTCCAGGTAGGCACGGTGCCGTCCAGCACGAAGCGCTCCAGGAGGCGATAGCCGTGCGGATCGATGGCGCCACTGGCCCACTCGTTCGTCGCCAGAGTGAACTCCTGGCCACGCAGATAGGCGGTTGCGTCCAGCTTGGCCAGGAGAAGGGTGCGCCGCCGCGGGGGTGGCAGGGCGGCAATCAGAAGGCCGTGGTAGGTGCGCGTGTTGGCGCCGCCTATGGTTCCGGCGCCGTACCCGCCCAGGCCGTTGGTGACCAGCCATTCGCGGCGCAACGCTTGTTCCAGCTGGCCGCAGATGTCGCGGCCCAAGTTGATCGCCATCGCCTCGTCCCAGCCCGACATGATAGCCGCGCGCAAGCGGCGGACGCGATGTTGGGCGGGCGCGGGACCGCCGCGCTGCGCCGCGTGTCTGGCCGCCGCCGGTGGGTTCCGCCGCGCCAAGAGCGGCGCGTGTCCCGCCGGCACTGCGGTGCTATCGTTGGCGGTGGCCTCCGGGTACAGCCGACCCCGGCGCTAGGGGCGTGGTAGGGCTGTCTATCGTCGGCCCATAGGTCAGCGTTAGACAGGGCGCCGGCCGGCGCGAAAGGGACTGTCGCCACGCTGCCGGCGCAGCCGGGCGACGACGGCACCCCCTCGGCAACGTGCGTTCGCTGACGATGAAGAAGACGTATATCGATCCGCAGGAAGTTAATGGCCTGCACCGGACAACGCTGCGCCGGATCGTCCGCTACCTGTTGCCCTACCGGCTCCACGCGGCCGGCGCCATCCTCCTCATCCTGGCTGTCGCGCTCTTGGATCTGGTGCCGCCGCTCTTGATCAAACGCGTGGTCGACGAGGCGATCCCACGGCGTGACCTGCAGCTCCTCACCTGGCTGGCGGTGGCCATGGTGGTGGCGCCGCTGGTGGCCGATCTGTTGGGCATGGTGCAAAAACTCCTCCTCACCTGGCTGTCGGAGACGGTGAAGCTCGACTTGCGGACCGCCCTCTATGGCCACCTGACCGCCGAGTCCCTCTCGTTCTTCGCCGCCATTCGTCCGGGTGAGGCGGTGTCGCGGGTGCTGAACGACGTCGAAGGGGTAGGCTCGGTCGTCTCGGGCACCATGTTCGGCGTGCTCACCGACGCCATCGTGCTGGTCACCACCGCGGTGGCCTTGTTCGCCCTCAATTGGCGGCTCGCTCTGGTGGGCATTGTGGCCCTGCCGGTCTTCATCCTGCCCACCCGTAGCGTGGGCGCGCGGCGAAAGGTCCTCAAGCGGCAGGCCCAAGCCCTGATGGCTGAACTCACCGGCATCCTCACTGAGACACTCAACATCTCCGGGGCGCTGCTCATCAAGTGCTTCAATGCCGAGACGAGTGCTGTCGAACGCTTTCGGAGCAAGGCGGCCGAGTTCGTGCGGCTGTCGGTGCGCCAGGCGCTTGTCGGTCAACAGTACCGGGTCCTCATTGGGCTGTTCAAGAACCTAGCGCCGGCGCTCGTCTTCGGCTTGGGCGGTTACGCTGTCGTGCAGGGCCGGATCGAGGTGGGGACCCTCGTGGCCTTCGTGCAGTTGTTGAAGCGCCTCTATGGCCCGGCCTCGTCGCTGGCCGGGGTGCATGTGGAGGTGTTGGTGTCCTACGCCTACTTCGAGCGCGTCTTCGCGGTGTTGGATCACCAGCCCGAGGTGCTGACCGATGCCAATGCGCCCAGACTGGCGCACGTTCGCGGCGAGATCCGCTTCGAAGACGTCTCCTTCGCCTACGAGCCAGGCGTGTTGGTGCTGGACGGCATCAACCTGGTGGTGCAGCCAGGCGAGATGGTGGCCATCGTCGGGCCATCCGGGGCCGGCAAGTCGACTTTGGTGGCCTTGGTACCGCGGCTCTACGATCCCATCGCCGGCGTGGTTCGCATCGACGGCCACGATGTGCGCACCGTGGAGCTATCGTCCATCCGGGCGGCCATCGGCGTGGTCACCCAGGAGACCTTCCTGTTCCACACCACAGTGCTCGAGAACCTGCGCTACGGAAGGCCGTCGGCTACCCTGGCGGAGGTGGAGGCGGTGGCCAGGATGGCTCAGATCCATGATCTAATCGCCAGCCTGCCAGAAGGGTACGAGACGCTGTGTGGCGATCGTGGCTATCGTTTCTCGGGTGGCGAGCGCCAGCGGCTGGCCATCGCTCGCGCTCTGCTGAAGGATCCGCGGATTCTGATCCTAGACGAGGCCACGAGCTCGCTCGACTCGCAAAGCGAGAGCCAGGTGCAGCGGGCGCTGGATGAGCTGATGCGCGGCCGTACCTGTCTGGTGATCGCGCATCGGCTGGCGACGGTGCGCAACGCCGATCGCATCGTGGTTCTGGATGGAGGCCGGATGGTGGAGCAGGGCAGCCACGCCGAGCTGATGGCTGCGGACGGCCCGTATGCCGCCATGGTCCGCGAACAGCGGATTGATGGCCGGTGGCGCTCCGCCCGGCGAAAGACGCGGCTGGCGGCGGCAGAATCCCTGGCCGACGAGCTGCCTCGCGGTAGCCGCGCCACGAGACGAGGTTCCCCATGATGAAACGCGAGCTTGGCCTTCCCCTCATCGGCTTGGCTCTCGGCCTCACAGCCCAGTTGGCCGTCGCGGGCCAGCACTGGCCGACGGGACTCGGCCGGGCGGAAGACGCGACGGCACCGGCGGTGGCAGCGGGCGATCGGAGTCCGGCCCAGACATCGCGCCAGAACCCGTCAGAGCCGATGCTCTTCGACGACAGCGTGGTTCGCGATGTGCGTCTCACCTTCCCGCGCGACGATTGGATCGCCTTCCTGGGCTGCGAGGTGCGAGGCGGTCAGCGCCAAGGCGATGCGGCGCGCAAGGAGCAGCCGGCGCGCCTGGAGGTCGATGGCGTCGTCCTGGCGGACGTCGGGGTGCGCTGCAAAGGCAATTCCTCGCTGGGCATTCGCGGCGACAAGAAGCCGTTGAACATCACCACCGACGCCTTCGTGCCTGGGCAGGCGCTGTGGGGTTACGACGTCATCAACCTGGACAACAACTATAGCGATCCTTCGCAGTTGCGTGCTGCGATCTCTTTGCGCTTGCTTGGCGAATACATGCCCACGCCACGTTTTAGCTTCGCTCGGGTGACCATCCAGGGGAAGTACATCGGCCTCTACACCATGACCGAACAGGTGAGTGGTGAGTTCGCCAATGACTGGTACCCCAACGACGATGGCATCGTGATCAAGGGGGATTCTCCGGTCCGGATTACCTTCAACTCCTCGACGCTGCAATGGCTGGGCGAGTCTTTGACGCCCTATAAGCAGGGTTACGAGGTAAAGGGGCGGGCGGCGGCCGGCGACGAGGGCTACATCGCCCTGCGTGAGATCGTGCGAGCGCTCGATGCGCCGACCAGTGCCGGCGGCTTGCCTGCCGCTGAGTTCCCCCAGGGCATCTGGCGCAAGATCGATGTCGAAAGTGCGCTCTGGTACCTGGCGGGATGCAACCTCATTGACAACTTCGATAGTTACTACGTCGGCAAGAACTACTTCCTGTACATTGGGGGACGCGATCCGCGGCTGCACGTGATCCCTTGGGACCTCGGCCTTGCCTTTGGCATCTTTGGCTTGCAGATGGCCCGCACGCCAGTGCAGCCGGGTGAGGCGACTCCCCCAGAGCGCGTCGATCCGTTCGTGCAGGAGAACGAGACAGCGCGACCGCTCATCCGCCGGTTGCTGGCCGTGCCGGAGTATCGGGCTGACTATCTAGCGCACTACCGCACCCTGCTCGCGGAGGTGTACACGCCATCGTGGGTGGAGGAGGTGGGCAGGCGCTACCAGGCACTGGTCCGCGAGGCAGCCCGGGAAGAGGCGCAAACCAAGGGCAGCATCGGCGGGGCATACACCTTTGCCCAGTTCGAGCGCAACCTGGTGGAGCCCGTGGGTGGGGGGGCCTCCTCGCCAGGGCTGCGTGCGCCCGGTATCCTGACGCTGGTCTCGGAGCGGCGTGCGTTTCTGACCGCCCGTGAGGACATGTGGCAACCCGACGTCCGGGTGGTCAACCACGAGCTGCGTCCCGAAAGGCCCGGGGCTGCCGATCCGGTGGTGGTGACCGCCCGCTTTGCGGGCAGCGCAAGCGTGGCGAGCGTGCAGCTGCGCTACCGGGTGGCGGGCGGATTCGAGAACAAAGTGGCCATGACACGGCTGTCGAATGGCGCCTACCAGGCGACCATTCCGGCACAACGTCAAGCCAGCCGGGTGACCTATGTGTTCCGGGTCGGCCTGACCGATGGTCGGTCAGCCTTCTTCCCCTCGGCAACCCTCACCCGGCCATACGCCTACGATGTGCTTGGGGTTGTGCTCCCCCGCCAAGAGCCTGGCAATGTCACCATTAACGAACTCATGGCCGACAACGAGGCGGCCATTGCCGACGAAGCGGGCGAGTACGACGACTGGGTGGAGCTCTACAACCGTGGCTCGAGCAGTGTAGGGCTGGACGGCTACTATCTCTCCGACCGAGAGGACGATCCGTGGGCCTTTCCACTGCCGGATGTAACGTTACAGCCGGGCGAGCGGCTCCTGGTGTGGTGTGACAACGATCCTGAGCAGGGACCCCTGCACGCCGATTTCGGGCTCAGCAAGGCCGGTGAGCAGGTACTGCTCTCGACGGACGATGCCACGCTCGACCTCGTGAGGTTCGGCCCGCTCAAGCCCGACGAGAGCCTGATGCGTCTCCCCGACGGCGGCGAACGCTGGGTGATCTGCCAAGTGAGCACTCCTTTGCGGGCCAACGTCTGCCAGCCGGAGGCGATGGCCACCGAGGCCACGGCCGGCACGCCAACGAGTTCGGCGAGCCCGCCCGCTACGGCGGCGACGCCCGGGGTGACCCCCAGCCCTTCGGGCACGGCGCTGACGCCCCGTGTCACCCCCAGCCTTCGGCCGACGAGGACGCCGACGACTCCGCGGCCGACGTCGGCGCCGACCACCGTCACTCCGCCTGTGGGGACAGCGACCACCCCAGGCCGCTGGTGGATCTGCCTGCCGTTCGCCATCCGGGGGTAAAGCTGCGGCCTTTGTCATTTCGGCCCGACGGGACCCGGGGGTGGGCAGCCGCTGGTCGGCGGCCCACCGGGAAGCCGCGCGGCTGCGCGGACCCGGCCCGTAGAGCCTTTGGTACGGCGTAGCTGAGCAGCGCACGGCTGCGAAACGGGGGCGCTCCCCTTCGTCTTTGACCAGCGGCGGCGCTCGTGATAAGCTGTTGTGTCGGCGTGCCGACAGGCGGCGCGCGTTTTGTGTTGGCTTGGCGGCGCTTGGCGCCAGGAAAGATGAAGAGAATGATGGAGCGAGAGGACGAGAAGACGCAGACGCAGGCGCCGCAAGAGACGGTGCCCCATGAGGAGCCGGGAACGACCGCGGAACCAACTACCATGGCGGAGCTCTTGGCCAGCATGCCGGAGACGAGTGCCGAGGAGGCGGCCGCAGCGGCTGGCGAACGTCGCCCGCGGAGCGCCAGCGAGTTGAGCGAGGAAGGTCGACGTGCCGTCCGTCGGGGACGGCCGCGGCTCAAGCTGAGCGAGCTGGTCGTGGGCGCGGACATGCGCGGCAAGGTGGTGGGCATCTCCGAGTTCGGCGCCTTCGTGGATATCGGCGCTATGACCGATGGCCTGGTGCACATCACGGAGCTGGCGCAGCGGCGCGTGCGGAAGGTCGAGGATGTTCTGAAGCAAGGCGACACCGTCGATGTCTGGGTCAAAGAGATCGACCTGGAAAACAACCGCGTGGCGCTGAGCATGCGGCCGCGTAACCTGCGGCCCATCGAGAGCCTGGTGCCGGGCGAGACGCTTACCGGGACGGTGACGAGTCTGACCCAGTACGGTGCATTCGTGGACATTGGTGCCGAAACGGAGGGTCTGGTTCATCTGTCCGAGATGGGCAGTCGTCGGGTGGCAAAGCCTGAGGACGTGGTCGCGGTCGGGGACGTCGTCGAGGTGTGGATCAAGGACGTCGATCCGAGTGCCGGGCGAGTGTCGCTGTCGATGCGCAGCCGAGATCTGCGAGCGATCGATACCTTGCAGGAAGGCGAGGTCTTCCAAGGAGTCGTCACGCGGCTCGCGCCCTTCGGCGCGTTCGTCGACATCGGCGCCGAGACGGAGGGACTGGTGCATGTGTCCGAGCTAGCCGACCGACGGGTGGCGCGGCCAGAGGACGTAGTCCAGGTGGGCGATTCGGTGACGGTGTGGTTGAAGGATGTCGACGTCCCGGCGCGGCGCGTCTCGCTCTCGATGCGCACGCGGCCGAGCCGGCCGATGGCGTCGCTGGAGGTCGGCGAGGTGCTGCCGGGGACGGTCACCAGTCTCACGAAGTACGGCGCCTTTGTGAACATCGGCGCCGAGACGGAGGGGCTGGTGCATATCTCAGCCATGGGCTCAGGCTACGTCACCGACCCGGCAGAGTACCTGCAGCCGGGCCAGACGGTCGAAGTGCGGGTGCAGGACGTGGACCTGGCCCGCGGGCGTATCAGCCTCAGCATGGTAGGTCTGGCCAGTGACGTCGGAGGTCAGAGACCGGCGGCGGCTGAGCCGCAGGCAGAGCCCGAAGTGGAGGAAGGGGAGGCCGAGCCAGAGGAGCGGCAGCCCACGGTGGTCGAGCTGGCGCTGCAAAAGGCGCTGGGCCAGTCGGAGGAGGCCCCGCCAGCGAGGGAAGGCAAGCGACCCAAGAAACCCGCCAAGCCGGCGCCGAAGCATGCCGCTCGGCTCGACGACGTCTACGCCCGCATGTTGGAGCAGTACCGATCCGGCAAGCAGCAGAGCTGAGGCAGGACCGCCATCCGCACCTGGTGCCAGTGGTGAAAACCATTCTGGTGGTCGAAGACGAGGCCACCGTCCGCGAGGCCCTGGCGCGGGATCTCACTGCGGAGGGCTTTGCGGTGATTACGGCTGCCGATGGTCTAGACGGCCTCGCCGCGGCACGCGCCCGGAAGCCCGATCTCATCTTGCTCGACTTGCTGCTGCCGGGCATGGACGGGCTCTCTGTTTGCCGCGTGCTGCGTCGCGAGACAGACGTGCCGATCATCATGCTCACCGCTCGCGGCACCGAGATGGATCGCATTGTGGGTCTCGAAACGGGTGCTGACGACTACGTGGTCAAGCCCTTCAGCATGGGGGAACTCATGGCTCGCATCCGGGCCTCGTTGCGCCGGGCCGACCGGCAGGCCAGCGGTCCGCGGACGGTGCTTGCCAGCGGCGACTTGAAGGTCGACCTGGTCGCGAGGCGCGCATTCCTGGGCGACCGCGAGTTGCGTTTGACGCTCAAGGAGTTTGACCTGCTGGCGGAACTCATGCGTCATCGGGGAGCGGTGCTGTCGCGCGACCTCTTGCTCAGCCAGGTCTGGGGTTACGAGTACTACGGTGACAGCCGAACGGTCGACGTCCACGTGCGCTCGCTTCGCGAGAAGATCGAGCTGGACCCCTCCCAACCCAAGCGTATCACCACGGTGCGCGGGGTGGGCTACCGATTCGATGGCTGAAGGCGGGGCGCTCTCCCGCCCGAAAGGTGACGTCGGGAGAAGCGGAGTGCTCTCCGGCCCGGCAGGTAGCGTTGGGAGGATGGGAGTGCCCTCCGGACCGGCAGGTGGCGTCAGGAGGAGCGCCGCACTGTCGGACTCCCGACGAGGCATCGCCAGTGGCCCCATGCGCTCCCGCCCCAGAACAGGCGGCGACCACGGTGGACGCCCGTCTGGGTGGTCGGCCGACCTGTCCTTGGCACTTGACCTTCCATGGACGGACTAGGCCTGGCGCTCGGTCTCGGTGGCCTGGTCGCGGCCTTCGCTTGGCTGTGGCGCAGAGATCGGAGTGCCGTGCGTCTTCTCGAGGGAAGGCTGAGTGCCAGCGAGCGCCAGCGTGACGCAGCGCTGCGGCAGCAAGCTCGCGCCGAGGATCGGTGGCAGGCGTTAGGCAGTGCCATGCTTGACGCGGTCATCGTTGTGGGCCGCAATCTCGAGGTCCTGGACGCCTCGCCTAGCGCCAGGCAGCTCTTTCCGGCCACCGAACTAGGAGTTGGTCGCAGCCTGGTGGAATGGACACGTTCGGCCGACCTGCGGGAGCTGGCGGCCGCGGCGCTCACGGCGAGGGAAGCCGACGATGGCGATGCGGGTTGCCCGGAAGCACAGCTCGATCGAGTCATCGAGCTTGACGATCGGCCGTTCCGGGCGCGGGTGGTGGCTTGTGGTGAGGGCGCCGTTCTGGTGCTGCGCGATCTCTCCGAGCTGCATCGTCTCGGCCGGGCGCGTCGCGACTTGGTGGCGAACATCTCGCACGAGCTGCGAACGCCACTCACGGCCATCCGGCTTCTCCTGGACGGCCTTCTTGGCCGTGACGTGGGCCTGCCGGCCGATGTCGTGGTCACGTTGCAGCAAGTCCAGGCGGAAGCCGCGACGCTGGAGACCATGGCGCAGGAGCTGGTCGACCTGGACCAGATCGAGTCGGGCAAGGCGCCGTTGCGGCTGGTGCCGACCGAGGTGCGCGAGCTCGTGAAAGCGGCTGTCCGGGCCGTGAATGCGCAACAGCGTCACAAGCGACAGACGCTGCGCGTCGAGGTCCCGCCGGAGGTGCGTGTGTGGGCCGACACTCCGCAAGCCACGCGGGCTCTGGTCAATGTGCTCGGCAATGCCGTCAAGTTCACGCCGCCAGGAGGGAGCATCCGGGTTACGGCGTCGGCTGTCGGGGATGATATTCGCATCACAGTGTCGGATAGCGGCGTCGGCATCCCGCCCGAGGATCTGGAGCGCGTCTTTGAGCGCTTTTACCGAGGTGACGCGGCTCGTGGTGGCGGCAGTGGCACCGGCCTGGGCCTGGCCATCGCCCGTCACATCATCGTCGCGCACGGCGGCCGAATCTGGGCCGAGAGCAGTGGTGTCCCAGGTGAGGGTGCGACGTTCACCATGACGCTGCCGGCGGTCGAGGCGGAGTCCGTGTAGTCGCGCTTTGCCGGTGGGCTGGGGTGGCCGCTTCCCCCTCTGTCAAGAATGCCTCACCTGTTTCTTACCTTCTCCTTACACGTCCGAAAAGCGGCTCCCACGGGAGGGCTCCATACTGGCGGCTGAGACGTGAGCGGACGCGCCGGGCTTCCCGATGCCCAACAAGCGGCAGCGTTCGCGCGTCGCTAGCCGAGTCGTACCCAGCGAACCCATGAGGAGAGAACGTGTCTAGGATCCATCTGCTAGGTTTGACGGTGGTGCTGGCTGCCTCGCTGACGATGGTTGCCTGTCAAGCGGCCCAGCCCACGAGTGCACCCACTGTGGAAGTGCCGACGGAGGTGGCCGCACCGACGTTGGCCGAGCCCACCGAGCAAGTGGTCGAGCCGGAGGGCATTGCCTTGCCCGAGGTTGACCCCCTGTCGGTGACGGGAGACATACGCTCTGCCGGCAGCTCTACCGTCTATCCGTTGCTCGAGGCGCTGGCTGAGCGCTTCCGGGCGGATGGTTACAGCGGCAACATGACCATCGACAGCATTGGCACTGGCGCCGGCATGGAGCGTTTCTGCGGGGCCGGCGAGACTGACATCGCCAATGCGTCGCGGCCCATCAAGGACAGTGAGGTCGAGAACTGTAGGGCCATCGACCGCGAGCCAATCGAGTTCCGAATTGGTACCGATGGCTTGGCGGTGGTCGTCCACCCCGAGAACGATTGGCTGACCGAGGGCGTCACCCTCGAGGAGCTCGCCAAGCTGTTCTCGTCCGAGTACACGAACTGGTCGGACGTCAACGCCGACTGGCCGGCCGAGCCCATCAAGCGCTTCGCGCCGGGAACGGATAGCGGCACCTTTGACTTCTTCGTCGAAGCGGTCATGGATCCTCTGTACGTGATCGACAAAGAGGCCGACAAGGGCAAGGGCGAAACGATGCACCTGGAGGCGGCGAACTTGCAGTTGTCGGAGGATGACAACGTGCTGGTGACCGGCGTCTCCGGCGACCGCTACGCCATCGGCTACTTCGGATATGCGTACTATGCCGAGAACCCGGGGCGGCTCCAGGTACTGAAGATCGACGGCGTGGAGCCCAACATGGAGACGGTCGAGGATGGCTCTTATCCGCTGGCGCGGCCGCTGTTCCTGTACTCGGACGCGCGCATCCTCACCGAGAAGCCGCAGGTGGCGGCCTTCATCAACTACGTGCTCACGCACGTCAATGAGGAGATCGAAAAGGTCGGCTACTTCCCGGCCAGTGCCAGTGCCCTGGATGCAGCAAAGACCAGCTGGCTAACGGCCACCGGTCAATAGGGGAGTCTAAGGCGACGCACGGCTTCGGGCCGGCGCGCGGGTCCCCCTCGGGCCTCGCGTGCCGGCCGGCCGGCTTGGGCACCGACAACCCGCCGCCCCGGCCCGTTACCCCGCCCCG
>DAOUCP010000084.1:0-1714 GCA_034432155.1 Anaerolineae bacterium | reverse complement strand
AAGTGCCTTCAGTGACTATTTGTCCAGAACCGACCCCTCTCGCCCCCTCGGAGCGCGAAACGACGCCCTCCCAGCGGCGGAAGATACCTAGAAGAAGGTCCGATCATCGCCTTGAGTGTGGAAGTTGGGCCAGCGAGCGCGAAGGATGAGCACCATAGCGGACGATGCCACTTTGCGACGGTGGCACCCGGTAGTTGCAGTCCACCGGTGACGCCGGCACGTCGGGGTAGGGAGCCTTGGGCTGCAGGCAGGCGGTGAAGACGCCGCTACTGGCCGCGACGACGGCCGACGGAACCATTTGCACCAGACTGCCCACGCCCTCGGCGGTGAGCTGACTGGTGATGCCGGCGGTGGTGTCCAACAGATAGGCATAGGCCGCCATCGGATCGTAGACGTACGGCCAGCCGGCACCCGGATCGTCCTCGCCGAGCACGGCCCATGTGCCCGCCAGGTCGGGGTGGCCGAAGTCGATGCCGCTGTCGAGGATGGCCACTTTCACGCCGGTGCCCCGGTACCCGAGGGCCCAGGCATCGCGGCCGCCGTGTGCATCGCCAACGTCGAACCAGCCATCCGGCCCGGCGGGATCGGGGCTCCACCGACGGAGGCGGGACCATGCCGCTCCGCCTTGGCCATCGGTCGCGGCCGAGAGGGTCACCCCCGCCTTCGCTGCGGCAGCAGTCGGCCGAAAGGCTTGCGAATCGGCGCTGGCACGTGGCGGGCGGGGACGCGAGGGCTGCGCCAGCTCGCCAGGGACAATCGCCGCGACGGTGGGCAGCGCCGCCAGCCGGAGCAGGTTCGAGGTGCTGACGCGCACCAGGGCCAGGTGCTCGCCGGCCGGCCAGCGAAAGCGGTGGAGCACCTCGCCGAGGGGCCCCGCTTGCAGCGGCCGCGTGGACTTCACGAGCACCAGCTCTTGCCCCGCACTGCGGCGGGCGGCCAGCCGCAGGTCGGGTGCCAGTTTCCTCTCGGGAGCCGCTTGCGCCATTCGGGCGAGCTGCACCGCTGGGGACGGGCCCCAAAGGTCGGGCTCCGCGCCGGGTGGACTCGGCTGCGGGGAAGGCGCGTGAGCTCGGAGAACGGGCGCCGACAGACAACAGGCCAGAAGGAGGCCGGCAACGGCAAAGGCGACGAGTGGTCGGCTCATGATGTGGCAGCTCCAGAAAAGGGCGCCGAGCACGGAGGCCGGCGCGCATGCGGGCGGAAAGCCAGTGCTTCATGCTAGCAGCCTCCGTGCTGCCCGGTCAATGGGACGTATTCCGTCACCCAAAGCGTTACCGACGCGTCCACGGTTCCGTCAGATGGAAATGCTACCGAGGGGGAACTGTGGCGAGCGAGGACAAGATGACGGTGGATGAGCGGCGCAAGTACCTGATGCTGGTCGGGCCGCGGTACAGGGTGGCAGGGAAGGAGCAGCGGGGACGGCTGTTGGACGAGATGGCGGCGGTGACCGGGCTGCACCGCAAGAGCCTGATCCGGTTGCTCGCGGCGCCGACGGTCGTTCGCAAGCGGCGGAAGGGCGGTCGGGGTCGGAAGTATGGGCCTGAGGTGGGTCGCGTCGTCCGGCTGCTGGGGGAGACGCTGGATGATGTCTGTGCGGAGCGACGCAAGCCGGGGTTGCGGTCGACGGCGAAGCAGTTAGCGCGTTTCGGAGAGCTCGAACTGACGCCGAAGATAGAGTCGCTGTTGGACGAAATCAGCGTGTCCACGGTGCAGC
>DAOUCP010000083.1:0-7442 GCA_034432155.1 Anaerolineae bacterium | reverse complement strand
CGGCCACGGTGCGCCAAGCCGCCCTGAACCAGCTACGACCGATGCTCGAGGTGGCCGAGTCGACCCTGCGCGAGCGCATCGGCATCGGCCTACGCGAAGCCACAGCCCCGCCGCTGGTGGAGGTTGCGTTGGCGCATGTGGCAGGGCAGGCTTCCCTTTCGAGCTCGATGGTGAAGGCCTTGCGCCAGGTCGTGGCGCGGCCGCACGACAGCCGCGGCGCGGCGGTGGCGGTCCTATCGCGGGCGGCCATCCGGTCGCCCGAGCCGACAATGCTTGCGGTGCTGCTAGAGCTGCTGCGGCATGCCGATCCAGGCGTCCGAATGGCCGCACTGCAAGCGCTGGCTGCCGAAGGCGAGCTCGGGGATGCCCTCCGTGAGGAATTGGAGTTCCCGCTTGCCGATCGGCTGCGCGATGCGATCGCCCCGGTGCGGCTCGAAGCGGCTCGCGCGGTGCTGCGGCTAGGCTACCAAGATGGCAGGACGCGGGTTCTCGCGCTGGCGCTCGACCCCGACCCCTTGGTGCGCCACCAACTGCCGGCGGTGCTGCGCGAAGCGGGCGCCCTCGAGGAGGCCCGATTGGCAGAGCGGCGTGCCGAGAATGCCGGCGTCCTCCTGGCGCTGACGTCTGCGGAGCAGGGCGAGGGCCGCATCCGATGGCTCGCGGCTCTAGATCGCTTGGCTACGGAGAGGCCACCGGGCGCCCTCGAGCTGCTTGCGGCCGTCCTCAAGGCGGTTCCGGCCGCGGCCAACGATCCCTTCGCGGCGTTCGCCAAGAGCGAGCTGGTGGATCGCATCGTAGCCTTGGGCACCGAGCCGGGGGATGTGCTCCACGTCTGCCGCTGGCTGCTGGAACCGCCGGCCGCCGTCGAGCACGCTGCGGCACTGGCCGGCCGGCGAGCAGCGGCGGACCCGCTGGCCCTCGACTTTCTCTGGACGTTGCACGCCCATCTGCAAGGCGCGGCCGCGGAGGCAGCGCGCCGTGAGCTGGCCAGCATCGCCGGCCAGCCGAAATCGGCGGCCGTTCGCGCGTGGCTGGCCGAGGCCCTCGATCGCGAAACGGTTCCCGCGCGGCGCGACATCCTGCGCCTGATCCTTACCGGGCGCGAGAGCGGTCGCTCCTCTGCCTAGGGGGTGAGCCAGCGCGCGCCGTGGTGCAGCGGGTGTCGCGGGCGGAGGTGCGGATCGACGATCAGCCGGTGGCGTCGATTGGCCGCGGCTTCCTGGTGCTCTTGGGCGTGCGCCGCGGCGACAGCGAGGCGGAGGCCGGTTGGCTGGCCCGCAAGGTGGCCAGTCTGCGTCTCTTCGCCGGCGCCTCCAGCAAGTTCGAGCGCGATCTGGCCGCGGTGGACGGCCAAGTGCTGGTAGTGAGCCAGTTCACTCTGTACGGCGATGCCCGCCGCGGACGGCGGCCGGATTTCAGCCTGGCGGCGGCGCCCGAGCTCGCCGAGCGCCTCTACCGCGCCTTCGTTGCCCAGCTCGAGGCTTGCGGAGTCAAGGTGGCCTGTGGCGTCTTCGGCGCGCTCATGGCGGTGGAGTTGGTCAATGATGGTCCGGTGACGATCATCCTGGATCGGGAAGGGAAGACCGGATGCGAGTCGTGATCAGCGGTGGTTCGGGTTTGATTGGCCAGGCTCTGTGCCGCGAGCTGCTGGCGGCCGGCATGGAGGTCCGTGTCTTGTCACGGCATCCGGCGCAGGTTCGCGGCATGCCGGCGGGGGTGGAGGTGCTGGAGTGGGACGCCCGCTCGAGTGAGCGGCTGGCGGGCCGTCTGGGCCCGACCGAGGCAGTGGTGCACTTGGCTGGCGAGAACATGGGCGCGGCGCGTTGGAGCAAAAAGCGCAAGCGCTTGCTCCTGGACAGCCGTCTCAGCCCGGGTGCCGCCCTGGCGCAGGCGGTGCTGGAGATGCCCACGCCCCCTCAGGTCCTGATCCAGGCGTCGGCGGTTGGATATTACGGGGCGCGGCGGGATGAGCTACTGGACGAAGGTTCCCCGGTGGGCGATGGTTGGTTGCCGCGGCTGGTGGTGCACTGGGAGGCTTCCACGGCGGCGGTGGAAGCCATCGGTGTGCGGCGGCCGATCGTGCGCAGCGGCGTCGTGTTGGCCCCCGCGGGTGGCGCCCTGGCGCGCATGCTGCCGCTCTTTCGTCTGGGCATCGCTGGCCCGCTGGGTGGTGGTCGGCAATGGTTCTCCTGGATTCACATCGCCGATGAGGTGTCGGCCATCCGTTTCCTCCTGGAGCACCCCACGGCCACCGGACCCTTCAACGTGACTTCTCCGCATCCGGTCACCAATGCCGTATACACCGCCAGTCTGGCTCGCGTCCTGCGACGACCGGCTCGCCTGCCCGTTCCGAGCTGGTTCCTGGTGCTACTCTATGGCGAGATGGCGACGATGCTGCTGGCTAGCCAGCGGGTTGTGCCCAGGCGTCTGCTGGAGCTCGGCTTCGCGTTCCGCTTTCCTGACATTGAGCTGGCGCTGCAGGATCTGTTGCGCACGGACGGGCCCCAGGCCCATGGCAGGCCGCTGGCCGGCGACCGCCGTGCGTCTGTGGCTGGTGCCGACGTGGCAGCACGGGAGGATCGGAGCCAGCGGGAGTGACTGGCAAGCCGCGCACGGCGGTGTGCTGGCTGCGACGAGACCTGCGCCTGCACGACCATCTCGCACTGCTGGCGGCTGCGGAACACGCCGAGCGCGTGATCCCCCTGTTTGTCATCGATCCCCAGTTGCTGGCGGCCGATGACGTGGCCCCGCAACGCGTGGCCTTCCTGGGAGGCGCGTTGCGCAGCCTGGCGGCCAGTCTGGCCACCCGCGGTAGCCGGCTGGTGGTGCGCCATGGCCACCCGGCGACGGAAGTCGCCACCTTCGCCCGGTCGGTGGACGCCATGGGCGTGTTCGCCGAAGAGGACTGGTGGCCCTACGCCCGCCAGCGCGACCGCGAAGTGGCGGCCACCGTGCCGCTGCACCTTTGCGCCGGCTTGACGGTGCACCATCCGGCAAGCCTGGTCAAGCCCGACGGCAGCCCATACCGGATGTTCACGCCCTTCCGGCGTGCCTGGCTGGCGCGCCCATTGCCCCGTCCGGTGGCGGACGGTCTAGCGGTCGAGCGACTGGCGGCAGCTCTGGCTGCCGGTGCGGTCGAGCCTGCGGACGACTCTCTGCCGGCAGAAAGGGCGCTTGCCGTCCTTCCCGAGCCGGCGATGGCGGTGCAGGCGGCGTTTCCGGCGAGCGAGGCAGAAGCGCTGGCGCGTCTGTGGCGCTTCGTGTCGGGCGAAGAAGGTACGGCAGCGATCGGCGAGGGGACGAGCCGGCAACGCAGACCAGGCGCAGCGTCGGGGAACAGCCGACCGCCGATCGCCGACTACGGCGCCGGGCGGGATCGACTGGATGTCCAGGCCACTTCCCAGTTGTCGCCCTACCTGCGCTTCGGCATGGTGTCGCCGCGGCTGGCAGTGGCCGCCGCCCGGCAAGCGGCGGAACCTCCGGCCGACGAGGCGCAGCGGACTTCAGCCCAGCGCTGGCTGGATGAGCTCATCTGGCGTGAGTTCTATCAGTATGTCCTTTACTGGTTTCCATCGGTCTTGGAGGGTAGCTTTCGAGCGGATCTGGCAGGCATGGCATGGACGACAGATGCGGCGGCGTTCGCCGCTTGGTGCGATGGCCAGACGGGCTACCCCGTGGTTGATGCGGCTATGCGGGCCCTGGTGACTACCGGCTGGTTGCACAATCGGGGCCGGATGATCGTGGCCTCCTTCCTGACAAAGGATCTCCTAATCGATTGGCGAAGGGGCGAGCACTTCTTCATGCGCCATCTCCTGGATGGCGATCCGGCGGCCAACAATGGTGGCTGGCAGTGGACGGCCGGCACCGGCACCGACGCCGCGCCGTATTTCCGCGTCTTCCATCCGGTGCTTCAGGGCCGCCGCCACGATCCGCATGGGCTGTATGTCCGAACCTGGATGCCGGAGCTGCGCGCCGTGCCCACCGAGTACGTTCACACACCGTGGCAGATGCCGACGGAGCTGCAGCGACATGTGGGCTGCATCATCGGGCGCGACTATCCAGCGCCGATCGTCGACCATGACCAGGCTCGACAGCGGGCGCTGGCGGCCTATGGCCAAGCCCGCTCGATGGCGCGGGGCAATGAAGCTCCCCTTCGCAAGGAGGAGTGACGTTGGGCTGCCAGCCGCCGCCGTCTCGCTGGCGGAGGCGGGGCCCTCCGCGGGCGGATCCTCGCTGACGTTGCCGCAGAATTGAAGTCCGTCTTGTCCCTGGTGAGTGCCACTTTGAGATTGTCCGTCTTCGTGGTAGAATACGCAAGCGCCTGCGTTGCCAGGCGACGATCGATCGGCATAGCCAGGAAAGGGGTAAGCTCCCATGCGATCCGCTCCCACGCACTGTCCGGTCTGCGGTGGCGATCTGGCGGTGACGCGTCTCGTGTGCTTCGGCTGCGACACCAGCATCGAGGGCACCTTCGCGCCCACGCCGTTCAGTGGCCTGAGTCCCGAGCAGATGGGCTTCGTCTGGACCTTCGTGCGCTGCGAAGGCAAGTTCAACCGTCTGGAGAGAGAACTGGGCCTCTCCTATCCCACATTGCGCAACCGTCTTCATGACGTCATCCGCGCCTTGGGTTTTGAGCCGGGAGGTGAGGAGGTGGCACGACCGTCGTCGGCCGAGCGACAGCAAGTGCTCGAACGACTGGAACGTGGCGAGATCACGGCCACGGAAGCGGTGCGACTGCTCAGTGGAGGTGTCGAATGAATGAGGTTCGCACGGGCGCCGAAGGCGCAAGCGAAGAGAAGGTGGTGCGTGTCACCGCCGCCGGCGACCTCGCCGTGCGTGGCGAGGCAAGGTCCAACGTGGAGGTGGCGGCAGCGCCAGGCACCGCCACGGTGACCGATTTCGAGCAAGGCGTCGAGGTCCGGCTGGAGAACGATGGTGGAGTCGTCATGCCGGCCGGCTGGTCGCTGGCGGAGGTCACGGTAGCGGGCGACGCGGCGATCGGCAGCCTTGCAGGAACCGTGGCGATCCGGTCGGTTGCGGGCGATCTCGCGCTGTCCGACGTGGGTTCGGTGCGCGTCGCCACCGTCGGTGGCGACGTGGCGGTCCGCGGGGTGAGCGGTGATTGCCGCATTGAGCACGCCGAGGATGTTGTTGTCGCGCAGGTGAACGGCGGACTGGTCGTCGAGCGGGCGGCGGGTGACGTGCGGCTGGCGGCCGTGCAGGGGGACATCACTGTTGCCGCCACCGGTGACATTCGGGCGGCCATCGAACCAGCTGCCGGGCGCACCTATCGTCTGACGGCCGGCGGAACGATCAAGCTCAGCATCCCGGTCGGTGCCAGTCTGCAGCTAGTGATGCGGTCGGGAGGTGGCGAGCCGCGGTTGCGGCTCGGTGGCACACGTGAGCTGGACGTTACGGACGGCACGTACCGGCTCACGCTCGGCGATGGCAGTGCGCTGATGGAGCTGACCGCCGGCAGCCGGATTACGGTGCAGCACGCCAGTACCACCGCCCAAGCGGCGGGCTCCCCCACGGCCGATGGGACACCCGGCCGAGCGAGCGAAGAGATTGGCCGCCACGTCGAGGAGCGCGTGGCGGAGGTCACTGCGGAGCGCGTCGACCGACTCACGCAGCTCGGCGCGACGCTGCCGCGAGTGTTGGGGGCGGCAGGGCTCAGCGATCGCGAGGCGGAACGAATCGCTCGCCAGGTCGAGCAATCGCTCG
Organism: Anaerolineae bacterium; assembly: GCA_034432155.1. Classification (GTDB taxonomy): domain Bacteria; phylum Chloroflexota; class Anaerolineae; order Epilineales; family Epilineaceae; genus DAOUCP01. The sequence continues at coordinate 1,718 of DAOUCP010000083.1, read as the reverse complement.
AGCGGGCCGTCGAGCGCGTGCGGCGGCAGACCGAGCGCACCATCACCCGCATGGAGCGGCGTCTGGCGCGGGCCGAGCGCCGAGGCGTGGTTGCCGAGCCTGGGGCGGAACGAGCCTGGGGCTTCCGATGGCGAGGCTTTTCCGGAAGCCGGCCAGAGGATCGGGAACCGGCCCGATCGTCCGGCGGGGCAACCGAGGCCGAGCGATTGGCCATCCTACGCCTGGTCGAGTCCAAGCGGCTGACTGCGGCGGAGGCGGAGAGACTGCTCGCCGCCCTCGAAGACTAAGCAGCAAATCTGCGACATCCATCCAGAGAGGACAAGAGTGGAGCCATGGTGGCAAGCGAAGAGCGGCTACGGATCCTGCAAATGCTCGAAGCGGGTCGGATCACCGTCGATGAGGCCGCCAAACTGCTGGCGGCGGTTCGTGAGGCACCCAGGGAAGCATCTCGGGGCCCGGCACGGCCCTTCACGGCCGGCGGTCGGGTGGGAGGCCGGTGGCTGAGGGTGCGGGTTACCGACTTGGAAACGGGTCGCGCCAAAGTCTCGGTCAACATGCCCGTAGGCATCGTGAGCGCTCTGGCTCGGCTGGCCGGTCGCTTCGTGCCCCAGTCGGACCAGTTCGACGTGCAGCACGTGCTGGAGGCGATCCAGAGCGGCGAAGTAGGCCAGATCGTGGACGTGGTGGACGAGGAAGATGGCGAACACGTGGAGGTCTTCGTCGAGTAGGCTCGTCGGTGTTTGACCGGCGTCGGGTGTGCCTCGATAATCGTCGGCTGAGCCGGGCTTTCGGCTGCGGCTGACACGCTAGGAGGCACACCCGTGCGTCGCATCCTCTTCCTCACTGTCATCGTTGCCCTCTTGTTCGCCGCCGGCGGCTGTCGCAAGGCGCCGGAAAGTACCCCCGGCGGTGAGGCTGCGGCACCGGAGGCGTCGGCACCAGGCGGAGAGCAAGGGGCGCTGCCGGGCGAGCCGGTATCGGGAGAACCGACGACAACGGCCAGCGGTCTCAAGTACTATGTGCTCGCAGAGGGGAGCGGCGATCCGCCGGCGTCCGGCACCATGGTGACGGTCCACTATTCCGGCTATCTTCTGGATGGCACCAAGTTCGATAGCTCGCTGGACCGCGGGGAGCCGTTTCGCTTCGTGCTGGGCGAGGGTCAGGTCATCCGCGGCTGGGATGAGGGCGTCGCCCTCATGCGGCCCGGGGCGAAGTACAAGCTGGTGATCCCGCCCGAGTTGGGCTATGGTGCGCAGGGCATGGCCGGGATCCCACCCAATGCCACGCTGGTTTTTGACGTGGAGATGCTGCCTGGCGAGTAGCCGGTCCGCGTTTCGTACGCCACCGGCGCCCGGCCACGAGGGCAGTCGCAGCAGGACGGGTCTATGGGACTCATGAAGCTGCTCATGACCTGGGACATCCTACCTGGGAGGGAGCAGGAATATGTGGAGTTCAACGCCCGCGAGTTTGTGCCACTGCTGATCAAGCTGGGCTTGCGGCCCACTGACTCGTGGTTCACGCTTTACGGCGACGCCCCGCAGGTCACGGTGGGCTGGGTGGCGGAGGATCGAGAGCTCATCCAACAGGTCTTGCAGAGCGAAGACTGGCGCCAGCTTCAGCGCCGTTTGCGAGAGTTGGTGACGAACTTCCGGTACAAGGTGGTGCCTGCCACCAGTCTGTTCCAAATGTAACGCCGAGCAAAGAACGGGCGGCGGCCA